>CAZYZQ010000074.1:0-12007 GCA_964652075.1 uncultured Oscillospiraceae bacterium | reverse complement strand
AGCTACGGCTACATCTACGTTGCACAGATTGCTCTGGGCGCGAATCCCGCCCAGACCATCAAGGCCATTGCGGAGGCCGAGGCTTATCCCGGCCCGTCCCTCATCATCGGCTATGCGCCGTGCGAGATGCACTCCATCAAGGGCGGCATGCAGAACTGCCAGGCTGAGATGAAGAAGGCTGTCGACTGCGGCTACTGGAACCTGTTCCGCTTCAACCCGGCGCTCAAGGCCGAGGGCAAGAACCCGTTCACGATCGATTCCAAGGCGCCGGCAAACGGCTACCGTGACTTCATCATGAACGAAGCCCGTTACAGCCGCCTGACCCGTTCCTTCCCGGAGCGCGCCGAGGAGCTGTTCACCAAGGCTGAGAAGACCGCCATGGAGCGCTACGACCATCTGGTCAAGCTTCAGGAGATGTACGGCAAGTAAGCATAAAATTTGGCTGGCATGTGAAAGCATGCCAGCCTTTTTTTGAGACTGCCCGGAATATACACGCACCGGCAGGCGCCCAAATGCGCCTGCCGGTGTTTTTCTGTTGCGAATTTAGGACTGCCAAGCCCCACGTCTGCGGCGGAGGAGGCCGAACGTCACAGTGAAGATGCCTGCGGCGAACAGCAGGAGAACAGGCCACCACAGCTGCCCGGTCTTTGGGAGCGCCGGAGCCTGCGGGCTATCCTGCTGCGCCGGCGTCTCCGGTTGGCTGGGGGTACCCGGCTCGTCCGGTGTGCCCGGTTCCTCCGGCGTCAACGGTGTCTCCGGCTCGTCGGGCGATTCCGTCGTGTTGGCAAAGAGCGGCTCGCCCGTGTACGGCTGGCCGTCCTTTGCCAAGGAGACCGCTGCCTGATAGTCGCCGTTTTTCGTCACATTGACCGTCACGGTGTAGACAGTGCTGTCGTAGACAACGCCGTCGCCTGCGCCCGCCTGCTCAGAGATCGTGTAGATGAAGGTTCCGACACGGTCAAAGGTCAACGTGTCGAACGCAATTGCGCCGCCGTTGTTCTGCGTCGTCTGGATGACGTTGCCCGCGGCGTCCGTCAGCACAAACGTGAAGCTGCTGCCCTCTGGTGTTTTTCCATCAAGGGTCTTCTGCGCGGTCAACGTGACCTTGGCGGGGTTGGGTGTGCCGCCCGGGCCGCCGGGGCCGGGATCGCCGGGCTTCGTGTTGGTGAATGACGCTTTCTCCGTCTCATCTTCGACAATTGTGCCGGAGATGCTCGCCTTGCTTTCACCGTTCACTGTCGCGAGATATCCCTTGGTGTCCGTCTCGGTCACGGTATAACCAATTCCCGCGGGCAGGCCGGTGGCGGTTTTGCTCTCGCCGTGCTTCAGCTCGAAGGTCGCAACACCGGCTTCGAAGCTCATCGCCGTATGTACCGGATACCGTCTCATCGTCCAGCACCACAGTGAACGGGAACGCCAGTTCTGTATCCGCACCGGACCCGGCGACGGCTTTGCTGACTGTGAGATCACCGGTAGGAGCTGGCTCCTCCTCTTTTGAGATGTTGAAATAGATTGCGGCGTTGGACTGGGACGAGCCGCGCTCCATGTAGTAGAACGTCAGGGTGTGATGGCCCGCTTCCAGTTTACCGTCAAAAATGTCGGCCAGATCGGTCTGGGTGACCTTGTTGCTGCCATCGTTGGCCTGTGAAGGTTCGTACCCGAAGCCGCAGACGACGTCTTTGTTGATGAATGCGCCGTTCTGGGCGGTGGTGACCATGCCTGTGCTGAAGTCGATCTCACCGTAGACAAAGTCGTGGATGCCGCCCATGTCCAGCACGAGCTTCCCGTCCACAAAGACCCAGACGTCGTCGCCGCTGAACTTGAACAGCTTGTGCAGATACTCGCCGTTCTTGTCCGTAAAGCTGGTCAGGTTCCCGTAGGATCCGTCGTCCTTCACTTCGCCCACAGGGTCGGCCAGCGTAAAATCAATGGTGTTCTTCATGCCGAAGAAGTAGTTGGTGGCGCCATTGCTGTCGCTGAACGCTTCTCCTGCCTCCGCGTCCTCTTTGGTCATATAGTTGAAGGGCAGGAAATCGCTCTCGTTCTCCCCCGGTTCGTGCGACTTGCTGGTGCCGTAGATGTAGTCGTAAACATAGAAGCGGCCATCCGCCTGATTGTAGGAGGCGGCGTTTTTCGAGCTGTCGTAGTAATAATAACCGGTCTCGGTGTCGTAGTGGAACAGGTAGTCGCCCTCGCCCACATACTGTACGCCAAGCGGCGCATCATCCCCGTTGTGAAACAGCGCTTCCGCACGTGCAAACAGGCCGAGGACGATCTTTCCGTCATAGTTCTTGTACGGATCAAAGTTGACCTGCTGGTTTGCGTTTGCCCTGTCGCGCTCCCACATATTGGAAATGGAGCCGTGCGGGCTCTTGGTGTCCACAAAGACAAACCCACGGCTGGGTGCCGCGCCGTCCTTTTCGCTGCCCAGAGCAACATTGTTGCCCGCTGAGGCGAGATACCAGCCGTCACTGCCGGCCGACGCGCTGTACAGGTTGAACAGCTCGTTGAAATCATACAGCTCGGTTGTAATGAAGCTGGCTGTAGACTTGTTGTTGATGACGTCCTTGTTCTGACCGACGTCGTAGCTCGCAACCGTCCAGATGGCATAATAGGTTTTGTCGCACTCCGGCTGCACCGTCTCACCCGGCCGGACAATCTCGGCGTTTTCCACATCGTAGAACCCTGTAAGGGTATAGCTGTAATGCTCCGGTGTGCCGATCTCCTCCTCGGTGGGAACGGTGATCGGCTCGTCCACAGGCTGTTCCTCGTAAGTGATATCCGTGGCGCCCCGATAAGCGTTGATACCGTTGGTCCCAAGGAACGTGACGGTCACTGTTTCCGGCTTGGGGGCTCCTCTGGAATATAACCTCTGCAAAGTAGATGGTGCTCAGGCCGTTTGCTGCACAGAGGAAGCTCCCATCCTCGTAGGCTTCGGAAGCAGTCTCATCAAATACCTGCGCGCCCGCGCTCCACGAGACGCCGTAGCGATTGCCATCCAATCCATAGATTTTTGCGCCAACCGAATCGCCGCCCGCCTCGACCTTGACGGACGCGCTCACCTGGCTCAACGGCGCGCTGCCGCTGTGCGTCTTATCTGCGCAGAGGTAATTTCCGGCTGTGCTCTGCAGCGTGGCACGCTCCAAGGTGCTTCCGGTATAAATCCACTCCACACCGGTATAGTCCATAACA
This sequence comes from uncultured Oscillospiraceae bacterium, assembly GCA_964652075.1. Taxonomy (GTDB): domain Bacteria; phylum Bacillota; class Clostridia; order Oscillospirales; family Oscillospiraceae; genus CAZYZQ01. The sequence continues at coordinate 8,815 of CAZYZQ010000074.1, read as the reverse complement.
GGGTGGGAATCATTGCCTTCGCCCCAGTTTTCAGGATCCTTCGGCCACCGGATCTGTTCGCCGGGAGACGGGGAGGATACGTAAGTCCGCAGCCCGATTACGGAATCCCCTGTATTGTTCAGCATATGGTTGGTGCCGTTTTTGACGCAGAACATGACATACCGGTGGCCGGGAATCAGTTCGTCATAGCTTACGACAGTGGCGTAGTTCCAGATTGTATCCTCCGCTGCCTCATCATAGGTATAGGTAACGGTGATCTCTCGTCCGGCAGCGGCGTCTGTATAGAGAGGTCGAGAGTTTCCACCGATTCCTGTGGGAGAACTGCCTTCCTCCTCCGTGGCCGCGGTGATGCTGAACCCGCTGTACGCTCTGGAATAGACCTGGAAATAGGCGCCCTGCTCGGATCCGCTATTCTGCAGGACTGGCAGATAAAGGCATTGGGTCTCTCCGTTTTTCATCCGGAGCTCGGTCTCACCGCCCTCGAAGCAGACGCCATTGACAGTCCATCCATTCAAATAATAGCAGTATATCGAGATCACATATTCCCGATTGGGGTCGGGAGCACTGCTTCCCTCCGCGGTTTCGACCGCGACATGGAGCGGGACCTCCCGCATTTCACAGGAACACCGGGTTACAAAGGCTTTGTCGGCCTCTGCCCGGAACGTGCCGCCAAGGGTAGGCCCTGTCAGCTCTGCCGCTTCCCCGTCAATGGTGACGGCAAAGTCCGAAACGGCGCCGGCGCTGACCGGCATTGCTGTGATGTAGTAGTAGACATCATACCCTTCTCCGGCAAAAAAGATCTGAGACGGGAGAGATATTTCCGCCTTTTCCCCTGCGTTCAGGGTAATATTCGCAACAGAGCAGGCAGAACCGGTTCCGCTGCTTCCGGAAAGCGTTTCGTAATGAAAGTCGACATCCCCCAACGTGATAGTTTCGTTCGACTCATCCCACCATGGATACGTATTCAAAGGATACTGCCGATCCCCCGCCGGCGCATAGGCGACAATCTGATACTGCACCGGAATGTCTACAGTGCAGTTCGCCGCTCCGGCGACGGTTGTTCCAGTATTCTGAACCGTCACCTCATAGCTGTCCATGTGGTTATCAAATGTGATGGAGGCAGTCTCCTCCATGAGCGGAGCAAAGCACTTCCCATAGCTCTCCGGCGGGTCATAGGGGGAATCCGTGCCCCCATCCGGCGTGAAAGTGTAAGAGGTAATATAACTGGAAACGGCGGATTGCACCACCCAAAAAGGATAGGGGCCATCCGGAAGGTGAATCACCCTGCTCTCTCCATCCCGTAAAGTAAACCAGTATCTTCGCGGCCAAACGGGATCCGGCGTCATACCATCGAGCTGGTCCTCCTCCAGTTCTATTCCCTCCGTATCAATTTCGAAGTAATAGGAGAACGCTCTGTCCGTTTCGGCCCCCGTTCCGGAGACGTTGCAGGAAACGGTCAATTCTCTGTCCTTTGCACCCGGCCAATCAGGGTAAGGATCTTCTTCTCCCTGCGCATTCTCCGGTTCGTCTGGCTGGCTTGTCAATGCGGCGGGCAATCGTTCTTCGCCGTCCTCCGGCTGCGCTGTGTCCAACGCATCCGGGGCAGCAATTTCATCCGCCGTCTCCGACAGCGCGTCTGATTCATCCGGATTGACGTCGGCAGGCAGCACACTGTCCGTCGCAATTACCTCTGCCGGCAGGACTCCGACCAGCAGGAACACCGCCAAAAGGATGGCCAGAATCTTTCTGTGCTTGCTCTTGCAGGCCACGGTGATCTCGCCCCGCCGCACCGCCTCCACCGTGAAATAGCGCAGCTCGGATACCCGGATGCCGGTGCCGCAGATCGTCTCCATCACCAGCCGCAGTTGCGGCCGGCCCGCCGCCGCCTTGAGCAGCCGCAGGTACTCCTGCTTGCTCAGCTCCTGCTGCTCGGTGCAATAGGCGGGCCGTGTGTGCGGATATTTTTGACCTTGCAGTCCTGCCAGCCCAGCATCTCAAGCAGGCTGTTGATGCTGGCGAGCATGGAGTTGATGGAGCCGGGCGCATATCCCTGCGCCACAAGCTGCTGCTTGTAGGACAGCACCCGCTCCTTTGTAACCGCCTCCTGCCCCACAAACGCCGAAAACGCGCGTGTATCCCGGAGATACTTCTCCACCGTAGCCTGGCTTTTTTCCTCCCGGCGCAGCAATGCCTGAAAGTCCTGTAGCTGCCTATGCGTCAGAATTCTCGGATTCATTTTGGCTCCCCTCCTGTTTTCCCTGCCGGATTACAGGACTATTATACCCAACCGTTCAAACGGTTTGCAAACCGGCTTGGGAACCTTCCATGAAATGCGCCTTGAACTGCAGATGCGAAATCATCCCGCACGCGGCGCGGCATTTCGGTAAATCAGGAACGCCGCTGCCGCGCTCAACGTCTCCGCAATCCAGAACGCATGCCAGACGCCGGCAGCGCCGAGCCATTTGCTCAGAACAAGCGCCAATGGTATCAGAATGACCGTATAGCGCAGCAACGAAATCAGAAAGGAGGGCAGCCCCTTCCCCATCCCCTCCAGCGCGCCGGAAGCTGTTACAGAAACTGCCGAAACAATAAATCCGGCACTGATCATACGAAGCGCCGTCCTGCCCGCCGTAACCGTCTCCGGGTTGTCGGAAAAGAGCCGGATCAGCTGTTCCGGCAGCAGTTGGCAGAGCAGCGTTCCCACCACCATCATTGCGCCGATCATAGCCAGCGAGACGAGAAAAATCCGCCGCACGCGCCGCGTCTCTCCCGCGCCGTAGTTAAACCCAATCACAGGACGCATCCCCTGTACGATTCCACTGGCCGGAAGATAGAGAAACGTTTGCAGCTTGTAGTAGACGCCGAGCACCACCACATATGCCTGCGAAAAAGAAACAAGGATCGTATTGAGCACCGATACGAGAAGCGACGGCAGTGCCATATTCAGCATTGCCGGGATTCCGATACCATAAAGCCGCCGGACAATTGTTCCCATGCTGTGCCATACAGGGCGGCAAATCCGCACGCGGCCGGGCATTGCTATATACACCACCAAAAATACTGCCAAGGTCACAACCTGCCCAAGCCCGGTGGCCACAGCGGCGCCGGCAATTCCCATTTCTGGCAGGAACCCAATGCCAAAAATCAGGAGTGGATCCAGAATGATATTTGTTACGCAGCCACACAGCAGGCCAAGCATGGTCACATTCATCCTGCCCTCCGCCTGAAATACCTTTTCAAAGAACAGCGACAAAGAGAGGATACCCGCAAAGCTGAACACAATCGTCGCGTAGCAAACACCCTGCGAAGCGACGCGCACATTCTGCGTAAACATTCCCAGAAAGGCAGGCGCAAGCGCAATACAGCCCACTGCGAGCACAATACCGTGCAGGATTGACAACAGCAGCCCACAGGTTGCGGCTATATTCGCCTTTTTCGGCTCTTCCGCCCCCAGATGGAACGCAACGGTTGCATTCACACCGACTCCAAATCCAATGGCAACAGCATTAATAAAATTTTGCATTGGGAACACAAGTGAAAGTGCCGCAATCGCCTCTTCTCCGATTTTCGCCACAAAAAGGCTATCCACAATGTTGTACAGGGCGTTCACCAGCATCGACAGCACCATCGGCAGCGCCATGGACAGCAGCAACGGAAATACCGGGCGCTCCTTCATCCTCGATTCCTGCATTTTTTCGCATCCTTTCTCTGTGCTTCGAGCGCAAAAAAAGCCACACAGCTACATACGCAGTTGTGTGGCGAAAAGTGGTCAAAGCCCGAAAAATCCACAGATTGTTTGAAAGTATGATAGCATGCTTTTGCCACTCTGTCAAGAGGGAGCCCTATGTGTTACTGCGCTTCGGAATCGTGCTTGCCAGAAAGGCGGCAGTTGTGATAAAATCGGAATATGAAGGCGGGGCTAAAACGCGCATTCCAACGTCAGGAGATGCAGGTATGATCGTAAAACATATGCAGAAGCAGGATCGGGATTTTGTGTTTCGCGTCGACCGGCATGTAAATGACGCGGCCTTTGAACGCCATGTTCTCACAGGAACCGGTTATGTCATGTGGGAAAACGGCGCGCCGGTGGGGCTGATGCACCACTGCGTCATCTGGGACACGCTCCCCTTCCTGAATCTCATCTATATTGCGGAAGACCAAAGGGGCAAGGGGTTCGCCTCGCAGGCGATTTTATTCTGGGAGCAGGAGATGCGGCAGCAGGGCTACACGATGGTACTGATTTCCACGCAGGCGGATGAGAACGCGCAGCATTTATACCGGAAACTCGGGTATCTCGACTGCGGCGGGCTTGTGTTTCAAAACACGCCGTTTGATCAGCCCATGGAGCTGTTCTTCCGAAAGGTTCTGTAAAAACATATTGCGGGCAGTTTCACTCAGAAACTGCCCGCATGATCATTTTTCAATGGGTTTTTACGACCGGCACCCAAATTGCGCTTTGATAATCCGGTGCAGACATATCTCCCTGCGAGTACCACTCGACGCTCATCTTTCTGGCTGGCGCATATTCGCCGTTTTCCGGCAGCCAGTGTGAAAACACCTCCGTATTGACCGCCTGCAGCGCCCCCGGCATCGGCCCGGTGCAGGAAAAAATCGCCCATTCCATCGCGGGAATCTCGCGCAGTGTCAGCCCGGCCGGAACCGGCCCGCCCTGATAGATGCCCGCGATGAGATAGCGGATTGTGCCCTCCTGCCCCGCATCGTCGATGCAGATGCCGTATTCACCGATCATATTGGCAAATATAGCCTGCTCCAACGCGCTCTCCGGGCCGGCTTTTGCCAGCAGCGGCGCCATATGCTGTTCTGCATAGGCCGCCCACAGCTTTGGAATCTGCGCGTAGGCATCTCTATCCGGCACAGCGGCTTCAAAGCCTATCACGCGAAACGCTTCCTTTTTCTCGAATGTAACGTGCATATTTGACCTCCTGTTCGTCGTATGGCTCTATTCCCAATTCTTCCATATCTCCGGGCAATAGCCCGCAGTCGCTTTTTTCCCGTTGCGGACAATGGGCGTCTTCATAAGCTTCGGATTCTCGAAGACCTTGTCCTCCTTCTGCGCCGGGTCGGAGAGGTAGCGCAGCAGATCGATCTCCGGGCTTTTGGCTTCCCAGTCGATCAGATTATCGATGCCGCCCAGCGCGCGCAGAACGCTCTCAAACTCGCCGTTTGACATGCCGTATTTCACAAGATCGATGCTCTGGAATTTGATGCGGCGCTCCTTGAAATAGCGCTCCGTCTTTTTTGTATCAAAGCACTTGGATTTTCCGAAAATCTGAATGTTCAATATAAGACCTCCCATAATAACAAGCCCTTGGCCGGGGCGGTGGCGCCCGCCTGTGCGCGGTCGCGGCTTTGCAGGATCGCTTCCATCTCTTCCGGTGCGCGCCTGCCCAGTCCGACCTCTACAAGCGTACCCGCAAGAATCCGCACCATGTTGTACAGGAACCCATCCCCGGTCGCCGTCAGGCGGATCTCATCGCCGTACTGCTCAACTGACAGTGCTCGCAGCTCGCGCACCGTGCTCTTTTTCATCTGGCGGTTCGAGCAGAACGCACGAAAATCATGGCGGCCCAAAAGGTGGGATGCCGCATCACGCATTGCAGCAATATCCAGCGGCTTTCGCAGCAGCCACAGATAACGCCTTTCAAAGACGCAAGGCGCGTCGCTCGTCCAGATCCGATACCGGTACGTCTTCTCCCGCGCCGAGAGTCGGCTGTGAAAGCGCAGCGGCACTTCTTCCAAGGCACGTAGCCCAATCGACTCCGGCAGATTGGCCCGCAGCATCGCCTGTAGCCGCTCCGGAGAGAGCGCGGTGTCCGCCTTCCAGTTCGCCACCTGCCCATGCGCATGGACGCCCGCGTCGGTGCGCCCGCTGCCGATCACCGCAACCGGCTGCTCCAGCAGGCGCGAGAGGATCTCCTCCAGCCTGCCCTGAATGGTATTGTCCGTATTTCCCTGCCGCTGCCAGCCGTCGAAGTTTGTCCCGTCATACTCCAGAAGCATTTTAAAATTACGCTGCAATGTCAGTCCTCCAGCATGGCGTAGGCCTCCGCCTCGGTGTCCGCCGAGAAGAGGAATTCGCCATACGCGTCATACACCTCAACATGTCCCATCCGATACTGCATCCGAATCATATCCAACACCTCCTGTGTTGTTCTGTGGATATGATACCGGATCTACTGTCCGAAAAATCGGACTTTACAGGATGCTCTTTTATTATAGCAGGCCGCGGCAGGATTTGCAATCAGGCGCGTATGGGTGTATAATGGTCGAAACGACTTGGAACGGGGTGTCCTTTTGGAGCAGCTATATCATCTGACGTGGTATTTCTTCCTGTACGCATTTCTGGGTTGGTGTACGGAAGTCACGGTCTTTGCGGTTGGAAAAGGGAAATTTGTAAACCGCGGGTTTCTGAACGGGCCTGTCTGCCCGGTCTATGGGTTCGGCATGGCCATTGTGCTTGTCTGCCTTCAGCCGTTCTCCGACAGCCTGCTTTTATTGTTCTTCAGCTCAATGCTCCTGTGCACGGCGCTCGAATTTTTCACCGGCTGGATTCTGGAGGCGGCCTTCCACGCCAAGTGGTGGGACTACAGCCAGAAAAAATTCAATGTCCGGGGCTATATCTGCTTGGAGAATTCCATCTACTGGGGCTTTGCTGCCACCGGCATCCTGCGGCTTGTCCACCCGCTGCTGCGCAAGCTGATCGATCTGATCCCCCAGACATTTGGGACTGTCCTGCTCATCGTGCTGCTTGTCCTCCTGTTCACCGACCTTACCGCAACGATCGTCACGATCCGCAACCTGCAAAAGCGGCTGCGTATTTTGACGAAGCTGGCAGCAGAAATCCACGATGTCTCCGACCGGATCGGCGACAGCCTCTCCGGCAAGGTGCTGGCCGTCAAGCAGAAGGCCGAGGAGGAGCAGGCCATCTATATCGACTACAATGCGCTGTGCGATGCGCACCGCGCGGAGGAGAAAGCGCTGTATGAGCAGCACCACACAGAGGAGATGGCGGTGCTCGCCGCGATCCGTTCAGAGCAAAAGGAGCGGCACAGCGTTGCGCTCACGGAAAAACGCGCAGAGTTATCGGCAAAATTACACGAGCACAGATTTGGCCAGAACCGCCTGCTGCGCGCCTTCCCGGAGCTGAAGCTCCGCGAAGGTCAGGCTGCCTTTGACAAGCTGGCGGATTCAATCAAAAACCGGAGAAAGAGGGAAAAGCATGACAAGCCATGAGATCCTGCCGGGGCGATACCGGCATTTTAAGGGAAACGAGTACGAAGTCCTCTGTGTCGCAACACACTCGGAAACACTGGAGCAGATGGTCGTCTATCGCGCGCTCTACGGTGAGGGCGGGATCTGGGTCCGCCCTGCCGCGATGTGGAACGAGCGCGTCGAACGCGACGGTACCTGTGTTCCGCGTTTTACAAAAATTGATTGATATACCTTGTAAAATACCACGTGTCATGATAAAATAGAAAAAATATTGGAAATGAGGCCGCTGCATGAAAGAACATATCCACACCATACCGCTAAATGACGCATTTCTCTCAGACGACGAGTGCCCCTTCTGCTTCGCGGAGCGCAGCGTGGAGGAGCGCGCCATTGAGTTCACGGTCGGCAGCGGCGAGTGCTCCTATATGGACACGGATATCCGCCGTCTGACAAATGAGCAGGGCTTTTGCCGGGAACATATGATGAAAATCTATCAGTACGGCAACTCGCTCGGCAACGCCCTGATTTTGCAGACCTACATCATGGTGATGCTGAAGGAGTTCCGGAAGCAGATCGAGGACTTTGAGGCGCCGGAGAAAAAATCCATGCTCTCCAAGTTCAAGAAGTCGGACGGCTCCGAGCTTCCCATGGTCACTTGGGCGCGCAACCGGCAGAAGAAGTGCTTCCTCTGCGCGCAGATCGACGAAGCCATGGCACGCTACCTCGATACGTTTTTCACCATGCTGAAGGATGCCGAGTTCCGCAAGCTCGTGGAGGGCTGCAAGGGCTTCTGTATGCGGCACTTTACCGATATCCTGAGCGCCGCGCCGGACAAGCTGCCAAACGCGCAGCGCGAATGGTTTTATCCCACCCTGTTCCGCCTCATGACGGAGAATCTTGACCGGATCTATGAGGACGTCGACTGGTTTACGCTGAAATTTGACTACCGCTATGCGGACGAGCCATGGAAGAACTCGCGCGACGCCGTGCCGCGCGCCATGCAGAAGCTTGTCGGAATCCATCCGATGGACGGGCCGTATAAGGGGAAAAAGTAACCGGCAGATTTCATAAATCTGTGCTTTTCTCCCTTGCCCGGGACTGGCAGTTGTTCCGAAATTGCCGCAGCAGCGCAAAAAGTCCTTGCAACATGGGCAAAAATGCGCTATGTTAGGATCTGGATATAAGACTTGACCTCAGGGGCAAAGATATCTCGGAAGATGTCTTTGCCCTTTTCTTGAAAGGATGCGTTTGTATGAACATTTCCGAAGTGTTTGGCAGCAACGTCTTCAGCGACGCGGTCATGCGTGAGAAGCTGCCGAAAAAGGTCTATGAGGAGCTTTCCCGCGCAATCAGGGAGGGCGGTCGGATCAGCATGGCGACAGCCGACACCGTCGCCGCTGCCATGAAGGACTGGGCTGTGGAAAAGGGCGCCACACACTACACGCACTGGTTCCAGCCGCTGACCGGCACAACCGCCGAAAAGCACGACTCGTTTGTCACCGCGCCCGTAAACGGCAAAACCATCCTGCAACTGACGGGCAAACAGCTCATCATGGGCGAGCCGGACGCCTCCTCCTTCCCC
>CAZYZQ010000073.1:0-12044 GCA_964652075.1 uncultured Oscillospiraceae bacterium | reverse complement strand
GCGGCGCGTCGGCCACGGCGGGACGCTCGACCCGATGGCGACCGGCGTCCTGCCGGTCTTCGTCGGGCGGGCGACGCGCGCCGTCGAATTTTTTGAGTCCGCTGAAAAAGAGTACATCGCCGGGCTGAAGCTCGGCATCACCACCAATACGGAGGACACCACCGGCGAGATTCTCTCACAGCGCCGCGTCACGTGTACGCGCGCGGACGTCGAGTCGGCGCTCGCCGGATTCGTCGGCGTGCGGACGCAGCTGCCGCCAATGTACTCCGCCGTCAAGATCGGCGGGAAAAAGCTCTACGAGCTGGCGCGGAAGGGCCAGACCGTGGAGCGCCAGCCCCGCGCGGTCGAGCTTCTGGAGCTGGAGCTGCTGGACGGGCAGGAGGCGGACTACCGCTTCCGCGTGCGCTGCTCGAAGGGCACCTACGTGCGCACGCTCTGCGCCGACCTCGGTGAGGCGCTCGGCTGCGGCGGCTGTATGTCCAGCCTGCGCCGCACGCGCGCGGGCGTCTTTTCGCTGGCGCAGGCTGTGAGCGTGGAAAATATCCTGCTCGCCGCCGATCACGGCTGCGAGACCGACCTGCTGCGCCCCGTCGACCTGCTCTTCTCCGACCGCCCCGCGCTGCACATCTCCGGAAAAGCAGAAAGCAAATGCCGCAACGGCGCGGCGTTTGCCTGCGACGCGCCGAACGGGGAGTACCGGTTCTACGCGCAAACCGGCGAATTTTTGATGCTCGGCCGCTGCGAAAACGGCCATGCGTATACCATCAAAAGCTTTTTCGAGGTGAACGGCACGTGAATCGAATCATCGCACTGGGCTTTTTCGACGGCGTCCACCTCGGCCACGGCGGGCTTCTGCGCCGCGTGCGGGAGCTTGCAGACAAAACCGGCGCAGTCGCCGCCGCCGTGACCTACGACACCTATCCCGGCGTCGCGCGCGGCGAGGCCGCGCCGCTGCTGTCCACCACCGAGGACCGCGAACAGCTGATGCGCAGGCTCTACGGCATCGACGAGCTGATCGTCCTGCCGTTCGATCAGGCCATGCAGAAGACGCCGTGGGACGTCTTTCTGCGCGATATCCTTCTGGAAAAGCTGCACGCCGTCCACGTCGTCTGCGGCCATGACAACCGCTTCGGCCACCGCGGCGCGGGTACGCCGGAGAAGCTGCGCGCCTTCTGCGCGGCGCACGGCGTCGGCTGCGATGTCATCCCCGAGATTGACCTCGACGGCGCGCCCGTCTCTTCCACGCGCATCCGCGCGCTTGTGCAGGCCGGGCGGATGGAGCAGGCGCGCCGCCTGCTCGGCCATCCGCACTGCATGACCGCCACGGTCGTCCCCGGCCATCAGCTCGGCCGCACAATCGGCATCCCGACCGCGAATCTTGAGATCCCGGCGGGTGTCGCCGTTCCGGCCTTCGGCGTGTATGCCAGCAGGATCGTGATCGGCGCGCAGTCCTTCGCCGCCGTCACCAACGTCGGATGTCGCCCAACGGTGGACGATTCCGGCCGCGTGACCGTCGAGCCGTGGATTTTGGACTTTGACGACAACCTCTACGGCCGGCGCGTGCGCATTGACTACTACCGCCATCTGCGCGGCGAGAAAAAATTTGAAAATCTCGACGCGCTGCGCGCGGAAATCCTGCGCAACGCCGATGAGACCCGCGCCTATTTTGCAAGGGAGGAATCCTTATGAACTCTGTCATCATCCCGGCGGGCTACCGCCCGACGCTCAACACCTACGAAACGCAGCTCGCCATCTCGATGATCAAGCGGCTGTTTGAAGACACGCTCTGCTCGAATCTGAATCTGCGCCGTGTCTCCGCGCCGCTGTTCCTCGATGCCGCTACCGGCCTGAACGACGATCTGAACGGCGTCGAACGCCCGGTTGACTTCTCCATCCGCGCAACCGGCACGCACGCGCAGGTGGTTCACTCCCTCGCAAAGTGGAAGCGTCAGGCGCTGCACGACTACGGCTTCGCCCCCGGCACCGGCCTGTACACCGATATGAACGCGATTCGCCGCGATGAGGATCTCGACAACCTGCACTCGATCTACGTCGACCAGTGGGACTGGGAGAAGGTCATCACGGCCGAGGAGCGGAACATCTCGTATCTGCAGGACACCGTCCGTGCGATTGTGGCCGCGATTGCGGACACAGAGAAGACGCTGCGCGCCCTCTTCCCCGCCCTCGCCACACACCCGGCGCTGTCGAAGGAGATCACCTTCCTCACAACGCAGGAGCTGGAGGATCTCTACCCCGGCCTGCCTCCCAAGGCGCGCGAGAACGAATTTCTCAAGACGCACAAGACCGTCTTTCTCATGCAGATCGGCGCGCCGCTGCGCTCCGGCGTCCCACATGACGGCCGCGCGCCCGACTACGACGACTGGTCGCTCAACGGCGACCTGCTGTTCTGGAACGACACGCTGGGGCTGTCGTTCGAGATCTCGTCGATGGGCATCCGCGTCGACCCGGCGGCGATGGACCGCCAGCTGACGAGCGCCCACGCGGACGCGCGCCGCGCGCTGCCGTTCCACAGGGCGCTTCTGAATGGCGAGCTACCGCTGACCATCGGCGGCGGCATCGGCCAGAGCCGCCTGTGCATGCTGCTGCTCGGCTCGGCCCACATCGGCGAGGTGCAGTCCTCCATCTGGGACAACGAAACCCGCACCGCCTGCCGCGAAGCGGGCATCCCGATTCTGTAATCAGGCCATGCAAAAAGCCAACTGCCGTGCAGGCAGTTGGCTTTCTCTGAGATTAGGGAGATTCACTTGATCTCTTCTTTGTTCATCTTCTTTCGCAGCGCCGTCATGTGGATGCCGAAGCCGCCCATGGCGCAGCAGGCCGCGATCAGGAAGGTCGGCGTGTAGCCGACCGAGGTCGTCGTCACGCCCCAGATGGCCGCGCCGAGGCCCTGCCCCATGTCGCTGAGCAGGCCGAAGGTCGCGCTTGCCGCGCCGCGCCGCGCGGGGCCGCAGAAGCGGTAGATGACCACGTTCAGAAGCGGCTGCACCAGCCCCATGCCGAAGCCGTAAATCGCACCCGCGATGAGCATCAGCGGCAGGCTGTTTGCAAATGCCAGCAGCACAAACGAGCCCGCCACCAGGCAGATGCCGCCCGCTACCGGCTTGAAGATGCCGAATGCGCGCGTGATGCGGCCAGTTGAGAAGCGCATGAGGATCATCGCGCCGCTCGCGAAGGTGAAGAACAGGCTGATATTCGGAATCCCGCGCGCCACCGCGCAGGTCGACAGGAAGTTGCTCGCCGAGCCGTAGCACAGCATCCCGCAGAACACGACCAGACCCGGCAGCAGCGCCGTCACCTCGACCAGCCCCTTGAGCTGCCCGCCGAGGCCACGGCGCTCCGGCAGCCGCTCCGGCTTGAAGTTCGCGCGGATGCCCAGCGCCGTCGCCGCGCCCAGCGCCGCGAACGCCGTCATCATGGTAAACAGCGCTGAAGCGCCGAACTGCTCATACACCCACAGCCCGATCATCGGCCCGAGCGCCGTTGCAAGGCTCGACGAGACGCCGAAATACCCGATCCCGTCGACCAGCCGCTCCTCCGGCACCACGTCCGCAACCATCGTCTGCGTCGAAACGCAGTACATGCTCTGGCTGACGCCGTGCAGCACGCGCACCGCGAACAGCCCGTTCACCGGCAGCGGGAGCATATAGACCGCCGTGTTCAGCGCGAACAGCACGCCGGAGATCCGGATGACCGGCCTTCGTCCCGTGCGGTCGATCAGGTTGCCGAACAGCGGCCGCGAGATCATCATAACGATCGTCATGCTCGCCGCCATCGCCCCGGCCACGGCATTCGTGCTGCCGATGTCGTTGACATAGCGCGAGAGGATCGTGTTGAATGCTGCATAAGAAAACGCGGCGGTGAAATTGGAGATCATCACAAGGATGTAGTCCATCGTCCACAACCGCTGTTTCTCAATTGACATGCTTTTCCCTCCCTGTCAAACTCTGCTTTTATGATACAGGATTCGCGCGGTCGCTGCTTCCACCATTTATGCGTTTATCCCTCACGATTTATCCTGTTGGACATTTTTCGCATTTCTGTTTAGTCAGGAGGTTTTTCGATGAAGATTCGCCGCCCCGGCTATTTCGGGGCTTTTTCCTGTATCGCGGGCAACTGCCCGGACACCTGCTGCGCGGACTGGGTTATCGATCTGGACGAGGAAACCTACCGGCGCTATCAGGCGATGCCCGGCGCGCTGGGCGACCGCATCCGCGCCGCGCTGGACGGCGCACCGGGGGCGCGCACGATCCGCACCGTGGATGGCCGCTGCGCGCTGCTGGAGCCGGACGGGCTGTGCGCGATTGTCAAAGCCTGCGGCGAGGAAGGCCTCGGGCAGGTCTGCCATCTCCGCCCGAGGTTTACAAAATATTACGGCAAGCTGCGCGAGGACGCGCTCTCGCTCTCCTGCCCCGAGGCCGCGCGCCTTGCGCTGACGGCGCGCGAAAAGGCCGTCTTTGAGGAGCTGGAAACCGACGAACCTGTGCGGCCGAATGTGCTGGACTATTCCCTGTTTCAGGCCGTTTTTCAAACAAGAACCGCCGCAATCCGGCTGGCACAGGATAGAATGCTGCCGTTTTCCGAACGTCTCGCGCGCGTGCTCGCGCTCGGGCAGGCCGCGCAGAGGCAGCTGCGCCGCCCGGACAGGCTCGCCGCCGTCCTGCAAGCTCCGCCCGCGCCGCGCCCCAAACGCGCGGCGCTTGTGCCGGTGCTGGACGCGCTGGCCGCGTTGGAGATGACCTCCCCCGCCCTCCCGGAACTGCTGCGGCAGGCCTGCGGCGCGCCGTGTCAGGCGGATGACGAGATCCAGTGTGAGCAGCTGCTGGTCTACGAGCTGTACCGCTTCCTGCCCGACGCGGCGGAGGATGGGCAGCTGCTTGCGCGCATCCAATTGGCCGCCGTGACGGTGCTCGCCGCCCGCGCAATCTGGCGCACCGATCCGCAGCCCGGCCAGACGCCGGCGCGCCGCGCCTTTCTGGCGCACTACCTCGCGCGCGAGCTGGAACACTCAGATGAAAACCTCGCCGTCCTCTACCGCGCCTTCCGCCACCGCCGCGCCTTCGCCCCGCGCAGGCTCCAGGCCCTCGCGCTCGAATCCGCCGCTCTGACCGCGCACTGAAAGCAGGGCGCGCTGCACCAACGTTTGAGGCACAGGGGCGGCCCTACCCTCGCGGGAAAATGCGGGGTGCGCGGTCGCCCGCCGGGATGCACCCTCAACAGAACGGCCCCCGCAAAGGCTCCCTTGTGTAAAGGGAGCTGGCAGCGCGTAGCGCTGACTGAGGGATTGTGCGGCAGAAATTCACAAAATGGGAATATCTCCGGCGAATTCGTAACTGCTCTGCATAATCGACAATCCTTCACACCCCGCATCTTCAGGCGGGTCGTGCCGAGGCCTCTTCCTTTGGGCCGAGGCGTCGGCTATCGCCGACAGCTCCCTTTACACAAGGGAGCCACCCGCGGGGGTGTTCTGTTGCAAATGCATCCCACACATTGACCAGAAACACACAAAGAAGCAAAACGCCGCTCCCGTGAATCTTCACGGGAGCGGTGCTGTGCTTTATTATTCTTCCCATTTGTCGCACAGGGCGTTGATCTGGTCGGTGAATTTGGCCAGCTCCTTGTTCGCGTGACCCTCGTAGCCCGCGATGATCGCCACGAGCCGCTTGCCCGCCGCGACGAGACGCTGGAAAAAGGCGTTCGTGCGGGCGGTTTTGACCGTCTTCGCGGCAAATTCCTGCACGCCCGGGCGGAGCCAGACGCCCGCCGCGAGGTCGAACTGCGCGCCGGAGAACGGCGCTTCCGCGGGCAGGTGGTACTGCTGCGCGAGCAGCGCGGCGAAGCTGTCGCAGACCGCGTCGTCGCCGTGGACAAGGAAGACCTTTTCGGGCTTTCTCTCAAACGCGGTGACCCAGCGGATCAGGCCGTTCTGGTCGGCGTGGCCGGAGACGCCGTTCAGCTGCGTGATCTCGGCGTTGACCGCGACCTCCTCGCCGAAGAGCTTGACGGTGACCGCGCCGTCCTGCAAAATCCGGCCGAGCGTCCCCGCCGCCTGATAGCCCGCGAAGACAATTGTACACTCCGGCCGCCAGAGGTTGTGCTTGAGGTGGTGCCGGATGCGCCCGGCGTCGCACATGCCGGAGGCAGAGAGAATGACCTTCGGCGTTTTGTCCAGATTCAGCGCCTGTGACTCTGTGCTTGTGACGGTCGTGTGCAGGCCGGGGAAGTCGATCGGGCTGATGCCCTGCCGGATCAGCGCCAGCGTGTCCTTGTCGAAGCACTCCTCCGTCGCCTGCCCAAAGATATGCGTGGCCTCGATGGCCAGCGGGCTGTCGAGATAGACCTGCACGTCGCGGATCAGCGGGTTCTGCGTGTCGGCCTTGAGCTTGCGCAGGAAGTAGAGCATCTCCTGCGTCCGGCCGACGGCGAAGCACGGGATCACGACGTTGCCGCCCCGCGCGAGCGTCCGTGCCAGAATCGCCTCAAGATCGGCCTCGTAGGTCGAGGAGACGGGCGCGTGCGTCCGGTCGCCGTAGGTGCACTCCATGATGACGTAGTCCGCCTCGGTCAGGTAGGTCGGGTCGTTGATGAGCGGCTGGTCGGTGTTGCCGATGTCGCCCGAGAAGACGAGCTTTTTCCGCACGCCCGCCTCCTCGATCCAGACCTCGATGCTGGCCGAGCCGAGCAGGTGCCCCGCGTCGACGAAGCGCACCGAGATGCCCTCGCACAGCGGGATCGTCTCCCCGTAGTGGCACGGCAGAAAGCGCTTCATGATCCGTTCCGCGTCGTCGAGCGTGTAGAGCGGCGTGACCGGCTCGCCGCCGGAGCGCAGCGCCTTGCGCGTCTTCCACTCCGCGTCGGACTCCTGAATGTGCGCGCTGTCGCGCAGCATGATGCCCGCCAGCTCGCACGAGGCGCAGGTGGCCAGCACCTGCCCCCGGAAGCCCGCCTGCACAAGTGTCGGCAGCAGGCCGATGTGGTCGATATGCGTGTGCGTCACAAGCACGAAGTCCGCCTGCGCAGGCTCAAACGGCGGAGCCTGATTGACGTAGGGGTTGCGCCCCTGCTCCATACCGTAGTCGATCAAAATTTTCTTGCCGCACGCCTCGAGGCAGTGCATACTGCCGGTGACCTCGTGGTCGGCGCCGATAAATGTCAGTTTCATTGCCGTACCCCCCTTCAGGGCTTCGCCGGCGGCTCGTCGCAGACGAGCGCGTCCGGCACGCCGTCGCCGTCGAGGTCGACCTCCTGATGGCCGTGGCCCTCGTGCCCATCCAGTTCGTCCGGGTGGCCGGGCCTGCCCGGGCCGTGGCCACCGGGGCCGACCAGCTCAGAGGCGCGCACGCCGCGCACGTCCTTCATCTTCTCCACCTGCCGGTGCAGCAGCTCCTTGACCTCGCGCGGGCGGCGGATATTTTTCAGCTCCAGCAGCGGCTGCGTCGGGTCGGAGGACTTGACGAGCACCGTCCCGGTGCCGAAAATACGCTGGCCGAGCGAAATACGCACGGTCAGATCCTGCACACGGTAGAGCAGGATTTCGTCCTCCGTCGTGGTCAAAAGCCCCCGCACGTTGAACAGCCGGTCGCTCGACAGGCGGTAGCGGTTAAACGAGAGCGGCATCCCGAGACGCCTGCGCCGGTCTTTCCAGAGATATTCGAGCTTTTCGAGTTTTTCCATAATCGCACCCCTTTCCATATTCCCATTATAGTAATGGTGACCGGAAAAGGCAAGCGCCATTTCACCGCCGTTGCAATTCTCCTGCGACTATGTTATACTAGAATTTGATAAAAACCTTTAAAAAGGTTTTTATAGGGCGAAGCCCGTCAAGTTCTGCATGAGACGGCGCAGCGTGCGAAAGCACGATGCGAGCGTGCGCAGCACGCGGGTTCCTTGATGAAAGGATTTCATCAAGGAACAGTATTATACTCTACATATTACAAATCCCAACAGGAGGCGCGCTTTATGGAGCTGTTCACGAACGAAAAAATCCTTTCCTGGCTGGACTATTTTACAAAGGATTCCGACCTGGAAATCGCGAAGATCAAGATCATCGACATCACGCGGAAAAACAAGAACCTCATCCCGACCGTCGAGTCCCACCGCGCGACGCTCGTCCTCACGGACGCCGGGCACCCGGATATCTTCTACACCATGTGGGACGCCGGGCTCGGTAACTGCGAGATCCTCTACAACGACGGCGCCGACCCCGTCGGCCCGATTCACCGCGACAAGCTACGCGAAATGATCAACCGCGGCATCAACGCCTCGGCGGGGATGCTCGTGCTGAACCCGAATGCGCGCGGCGCCTACCAGATCGGCATGGACAACCAGCGCTTCTCCGCCGGCTCGATTCACTATGTCGGCAGCGAGATCCGCGCCATCATTATGAATAAGCTCTCCCTCGGCGCGGGCGACAACCTGTGCATCGTCTCCGGCGCGTCGATCGCCGTCGAGGCGGCCATGATCGCGGTCGAAGGCAGCGTCATCGCCGTCGAGCGCAAGGCCGCCGACCGCGCGACGATGGAGGAGAACGTCGCCAAATTCGGCCTGCAAAACGTGACGACCGTCGCCGGCATGGACGCGCTGGACGGCCTGCCCGTGCCGGATATCGGCTTTGTCGTCGCCTCGTCCCACCTCGCTGAGGATATCGCTGCGCTCACCGCGCGCAACCCGAAGATCCGCCTCGTCGTGTACATGCTCGACCTCCCCTCGCTCACCGCGATGCCCGCTATTCTGGCGCAGTGCGGCCTCAAGCACGTGGAGACCGTGCAGGTTTCCGTCTCCAAGCTGAACAGCAAGAACGTCTTTGAAGCGCAGCCCGCCCCGTGGATCGTCACGGCGCAGGCGGAATAATGGGCGCGCAGCGCGCGCCGGTGCAGCTCGTCGCCGTCGATCTGGACGGCACGCTTTTGAACGACGAAAAGCGCCTGACGCCCGGCAACCGCGCGGCCATCGACACCGCGATTGCGGCGGGCGTCGCCGTCGTGCCCTGTACCGGCCGCCCCTACTCCGGCATCCCCGCCTTTCTGCGCGAGATTCCGGGCATCGCGTATGCCGTCACCGCAAACGGTGCGGCGGTCTACCGCCTGTCCGACGGCGCGTGCGTCTACGAGGCGCCGCTGCCGGACGAGATCAGCCACCCGCTGCTGCTCTCGCTCGAGGAAATGCACATCATGGTCGGCTACTTCGCGGGCGGGCAGGGCTATCTCGACGAGCAAAACGCCGCGATCCTCCCCGCCCTGCACATGCCCGCGCCCGTTGAGGCGTACGTGCGCAGCGCGCACAAGATCATCCCCGACATGGCTGAACACCTGCGTACCGCGCCGCCCGTGCAGAAGATAACCATCCGCTTCCGAACCGAGTGTGAAGTGGAGGAGCGCGCCGCCGCGCTGGCGCTTGTGCGCCGCTACCCGGGCCTCAACGCCGTCTCCGGCGGCGAACACAGCCTTGAAGTCTCCACCGCCGCGGCCGCCAAGGGCACAATGCTGCGCCGTCTGGCGGAGCTGCTCGGCGCCGAAACCGTCCTCGCCTGCGGCGACACGGAGAACGACCTCGACATGATTCGCAAGGCCGACATCGGCGTGGCGATGGCGAACAGCGAACCGCTGCTGCGCGCGGAAGCCGACTACATCACCGCCTCAAATAACAACGACGGCGTCGCAAAGGCCATCTACCGCTTTGTGCTGCCGGCGCGCTGAAAAAACGCCCATGAACTACAAAGCACAGATCGACCCCGAGCTGCGGCGCATCGCATGGCGCGTCCCGTACCACCGGGCGATGCTTCCGCTCGCCAATCTCTATCAGGCCGCGTCCTTCCGGCTGGCCCCTGTTCCAAAAGGCGTCGCGCACCGGCGCTTCGCCATCGTGGGATACCGCGGGCTGCGGCTGCATGTGGACGTGTTCGAGCCGTCAAATGCAGAAGTCCCGCTGCCGGGTCTTCTCGATCTGCACGGCGGCGCGTTCAGCTACAAGGCCGCCGTCCACCACAAGCAGCTCGCCTGCCGCTACGCGTTGGGCGCGAACTGCCGGGTCTTTTTCCCGGACTATCATCTGTTGCCGAAATACCGGTACCCCGCCGCCTGTCAGGATGTTTTGGCCCTGTACCGGTATATTCTAGAGCAGGCGCAGGCGCTCGGCGTCGATCCGGGCAGGATCGGCGTGGCCAGAGACAGTGCCGGGGGGTGCGCTGGCCACGCTTGCTCTGCAACCGGTGCGAGCGCGAAGGTCTGCCCGCGCCCTGCCTGCAACTGCTGATCTATCCCGTCACGGACGCGCAGATGCAGACGGCTTCCATGCAAAAAATCCCCGACACCCCGCTGTGGAACGCGAAAAACAACCGGCGTATGTGGCGCTGGTATCTGCCCTCGCCGGACGCGGCGCGCGAGGCGTCCCCCATGCACAGCGCGCTGCCCAAGCGCATTCCGGACACCTACATCGAAACCGCGGAGTTCGACTGCCTGCACGACGAGGGCGCGCTGTACGCCGAAAAGCTGCAAAGCGCCGGTGCGCACGTCGAGTGGAACGACACAAAGGGCACCTTCCACGGCTACGACCTCGCCCTCCGCGCCGAAATTGTGACGCGGCAGATCGAAAAACGCATCCGCTTCCTGCACAGGAATTTCCGTCAAGACGGTGTGTGAAGCATTGAAATACAACAAGCACCTCCGGCTGTGCCGGAGGTGCTTGTTTGTATTCTTTATTCGTTTTCCATCCGCAGCGTGTCCCCGTCCAGCCAGATTGGGGCGGTTTCGCCGGTATCTTTCTGCCCGTTGTAGGGGTAGGGTGTTTTGGTGACGTACAGGCAGCCGTTCTGCAAGGTCAGATAATAGTCATTGTCGCCGCGCGCTTCCAGCTCGTAGTGCTTCCCGTTCGCGTAGTCGTACACCTGCACGCGCGTGTCGATCAGGCCGGAGCCGAAGGAGCTTGTCGCGCAGAACTCCGGACAGCCGTCGCCGTTTAAGTCGGCCAGATACACGTCCCAGACCGGCATCCCGCCGATCAGCGTCTCCGTCCTGCCGTCATACGTGGCCGTGACCTCATACGGGCCGCAGCGGAACACCCTGCCGGGGAACATATACAACGTCAACTCGTATATCTCATCCTCCGGGTAGCTCTCCCACATGTCCACCCAGCACGTCGCCGGCGGCGCGAAAAGTGCGCGCAGCGCGTCCGGGATGCCCGCCGGGGTGTCGTAGACCTGCGCCTGCATACCGTCCGGCGTCTGCCACTTCGCGTGGACATGGCCCTCGCAGGCCGCGACCTCTGTCCCGTTCAAAAAGTCCAGCATGAATAGCGGCGCGCAGTCGCGCATCTCCCCCGCCTGCCAGTCCGACTGCCGCAGCGCGGCGGCGAACGCGGCGACCGTCTCGCCGGAGTACGTCAGCACCCGGTCGCTCTCGGCCGCAATCAACTGGCTACTCTCGAGCAGCGGCCCGTCGGAATAGTCGTCCGCGCCGCCCGCGAACTGCACGCCGAGCGCCGCCGACACGGCCTTCACCGTCTTAAGATCGCCGCAGTAGAGCGCCAGAAGCTCGCCCTCGCAGCGATACCAGTGGACGGGCGTCAGGCTGTTGCCCTGAAAGGTCGCATTGTCCTCGCCGTCGCCGTAGCTCCACAGGCCGTCCGGGGAGATCCGGCTCACGCCGTCCAGCGCGGCCTCCGGGGAAGTATAGCGGTAGAGCGTTGCGCCGAAGCCGTCCACCGTCACGAAGTACGCCCGCGCTCCGGGCAGATCCGAAAGCCCCAGCGCGCCGACGCGCACCTCGCGCCCCGCCTGCGCCAGCAGCATCACGCTGTACGGCTCCGTCGTATCGGGTGCGTACAGCCCCGCCAGCTCCTCGCGCAGAATCTGCGCACGGTCGCCGGCCTCTGCCGTACCGACCGACTCGTAGACCGTCGCCGCCCGCTCGCCGAGCGTCAGATTTTCGGTCACCTGATAGCCCTCGTCAAAGGCCGCGGCGGCCTGCTCCAAGTTCTCCATCGCAAGGCAGCACTCGCCGAGCAGCGCATAGAGCGCCGGGTTTGCCGGG
>CAZYZQ010000072.1:0-12230 GCA_964652075.1 uncultured Oscillospiraceae bacterium | reverse complement strand
CATCAGCATCTTGAGCTTGCTGTCCGGCTGGAAGCCGGGCAGCACGCGGCTTGCGTGCAAATCGTCAAACAGCTTCCCGCCGAACTCCAGGTAGAGCTTCCCGCCGAACGACTCGACACGCTCCAGAATGCAGCGGGACTGCAGCTTCAAATACTTCTCATTATCGAACCCAATTTTACCCATCTTTCGCGCTCCTTTTCCCTCTTTCACCATTCCCTCACATGATACCTACATTTTCGGCAAAAAGCAAGCGTGAAATTTACTGAAATCTATCCTTCGACACGTCGTTCCTTTTTTCGAAGTTGACCGTAAAGTAAGCATTTTCCCCGTTATTTCAAAACAATACCAGCCAAATTCTCAAAAAAGTGCTGCCTTTTCTGTTGTTTGACAACAAATGGTAAAAACCGGAAATCCGTTTTCCCAACTGCCGCAAAGTTATTCACAGTTTCCACAGCTTTTTCCACAGCCATCCACAGCCTGTGAACAGGACGAAAAAGTTCCCGCATCGGTTTTACATAATGCTGTCGCCCATCAGATCGAGCATTTCCTCCCAGGTCAACGCATCCTGAAGCGCAAAGTTCACCGCGCGCGCAAGCAGCCACGCCATGCGCCGAACCTGTACATCGATCTGCGTATCCGCCATCACGAGATCATCAAAGCAACGCGCCCGCCCGCCCAGCGCCTCACGCACCGCTGCGCCGGTGATCACAAGCGGAACCCCGATTGCAATCACCGGAATGCCGAGCGCACGCTCCGTCAGCTCGTCCCGGGCATTGCCGACGCCGGAGCCGGGCGTAATCCCGGCGTCTGTCACCTGCACGACGCGCGCCAGACGATCCGGCGACGATGCTGCCAGCGCATCCACCGCCAGAATGCAGGACGCCCCCGCTGCCTGCGCCGCGCTGCGCACCAGCTGTGTGCTGTCCATCCCCGTCATGCTCTGCACCCCGGGTGCAAACGCCGCCACCGGACGCAGGCTGTTCAGGCCGAGATGCGCGGTCACAAGCAGATGCCGGACTGTCTCCGGCCCCAGCGCATCCGGCGTGACGAGCCGGTTCCCCAGCCCTGCCACCAGCACCGTCCCCTCTCTTTGCACAACGCCGCGCAAAACCTCCGCCAGCGCCTTGGCCGCATCCTGCGTCTCGTGCCGCAGGTGCGCTTTTTCCAGCTCCATGGTATAGTAGATCCCCCGCGGCTTTCCAAGCGCCTGTGCGCCCGCCTCGTCGCGAATTTCAAGCTTCTGCACCGGAAGCCCTGCAAGCTGCATCGTCTCCAGATGAATACCGGGATGCTCCTGCGCCTCCCGCTGCGCCCGGCGCCAGCTCTCATGCGCCTCCATGGCCAGATCTGTTGTCCGCATCTGCAATCACATCTCCCATCCTTCGTATAATTTGCCACAAAGCCGCCATCCTATCCGCGGAGGGATGAACTATGAATCAGGAACGTAACCCGCGAAAGGCCGCGATCATCGGCGCCGGGTTTGTCGGCGGCGCCATCGCGTTTCACCTCATGCAGCACCGGCTCTTCTCCGAGATGGTCCTGCTCGACGCAGTCCGGGAGCGTGCCGAGGGCGAGGCCATGGACATCAGCCACGGCGTCCCGTTTGCAGCCCCCATGCGCATCTGGGCCGGTACGTATGACGATGTGGCGGACGCCTCGATTGTCATCATCACCGCGGGCGCCAACCAGAAGCCGGATGAGTCCCGTCTGGCGCTTGCGAAAAAGAATCAGGAGATTTTTGCGTCGATCCTGCCGGAGCTGACCCGCCGCGGCTTTGCCGGGATCCTGCTGGTCGTCTCTAATCCGGTGGATATCCTCACCTATTATACCATCCGCCATGCGGGCCTGCCGGAGGGGCGTGTGCTCGGCTCCGGTACGGTGCTTGACACGGCGCGGCTGCGCTATGAGCTTGGGCGAATGCTCGGCGTAGACAGCCGCAGCACCCATGCCTTCATCATCGGCGAGCACGGCGACAGCGAGCTGGCCGTGTTCTCAAGCGCGAACGTCGCCGGTATCCCGCTGCGCGATTTCTGCCGCTTCCGCGGCCACACCGGAGACGACACCGAGCGGCTTGCCGCACAGGTTCGCAACAGCGCCTACGAAATCATCTCGAAAAAGCACGCCACCTATTTCGGCATTGCCATGGCCGTGGGCCGGATCTGTGAGGCGCTCGTGCGGGACGAGAAATCCATCCTGCCGGTCTCCACAATGCTGCATGGCGAGTACGGGCTTTCCGATATTGCGCTCAGCACGCCCTGCGTCGTAGGGAAATACGGCGTGGAGGCACGCATTCCGCTCTCCCTGAACGAGGCGGAGCTCTCCCACCTGCACACCGCCGCCGAGGCGCTGCGCGCCTATCAGGGCGCGTGAAGCCTTTTATGCTGTTCCAAGCTGCAAAAATGCCGTCCGAACCAAACTGGCCCGGACGGCATTTTGATTGCATTTCCCTCTTGGGGTGTACTCTGTAAAGGGTGGTTTCACCGGACCACTACCTTACTTTGACAGATGGCTTCGAACATGCTAGAATCATACTCAAATTCTTGGGTACGGAAAATCTGGATTTGGAGATTTTGCTATGAAGAAGTTTGAGAAAGCCGTCCTACGCGGCATGATCGTAAAAGGAAACCTTCGCGCTGCAATGGCGTATATGGAACAGTTCCCGGAAGCGGCGGCACTGTATCAGAAAGGCAAAGCTTTGTATCAGGAGGAGCGCTACCTTACTTACGATGTAGATGCGGAACTGAACGAGATCCTCCTGGTCTATCAAAAGTATTACCGGGACGTCTTCTATCTGCAATTGCCTGCCGAGGAGGCCGCGCAGCGGCTGCGGGAGCGGTTGGCGGAACTGTTCGGGGCAGCGCCTGATTCCTCGCTGGACGAGCTGGAGGAGATGGCCGGAGCGGCATTCCGTCAGAAATCGCTCCACGCCCTGATGGGACGAACCAGCGGGTACTACGGCCCTTACATATGGAAAACTGAGGAACTGAGGCATTACGCGGTGGAGTTATCGGAGGGTACACAGGACTACGCTGTTAAATTATTGGACGGGTTCATCATGAAAAGCTGGCTGGACTACATTTCCTTCGGCGAGACAGGAACTGGCGGCTGGTCCAACGGCGACGGCCTGATCCACTGCGTCAAATCCGCCTATGACCTTGAATCAGAAGATTTTCAGGTTTCCCTCCTAAAGCACGAAGCCCAGCATGCCATGGATCAAGCCCGTTATAAGGGCATCACAAACGAGGAACTGGAATACCGGGCCAAGCTGGTGGAGCTGATTTACTCCAAAGAGCGCAGGCTACTGGAACGTTTCGCGAGTCAGGCCGATGCGACAAGACCAGACAACGGGCACGGACTGGCCGCTGCACGCATTGTTGAAAAATTTGAGATACGCCTGAAAATTGGACGCGGCGAGCTGGCCGAAGTCCCGATTGCGACGGTGCAAGCTGTCTCCCGGTCGCTTTTTGTAGAGAGCAATGAGGAAATGGCGGCAAAATACCGATGATCTTACCCTTCCCTGATTTGAATGAAGGGAAAGGAAAGACAACGTTCAAGCTGTTGGTGAATTTACCCTTGACAGAATCCGCGCGGTAAAATTCAAAGCCATGCGGATCGCCACGAGGACAGCTTTCCTTTTCAGGCCAAAACAGAACGCCGCCGGGAATCCGGCGGCGTTCTCTATTTGCGTCCATCTGCATTATATGATGCGGAAAATCCAGAGCACCAGCGCGCTGAGGCCAACAAGGAACAGAAGGCATGGGATGACAATGACAACGTATGCCGTCAGGATCATCAGGAGTTTGTCCTTCAACGGGACCTTTTCCTCCGTCATCCGCTTCTTGAAGTCCTCCTCCTCTTCCGGTGTGGACTTTCTGAGTCTGCGCCAGATCATGGCTTACTGTTCTGCCTCGCGGTTGCGGTTAGACTTGCGCTCCATCTTCGGCAGCTCGAAGAGATAATCGCCGTTCTCGTCCATCTTCCGTTCCGGGAAGTGGCAGGCCAGGAAATGGTCCGGCTCGACCTCGCGCAGCTCAGGCGGGACGCGCTTGCACTTGTCACACGCCATATAGCAGCGGGTGTGGAACTTGCAGCCATCGGGCGGCTTGATTGGAGACGGGATATTGCCTTCGAGCAGGATGCGCTCCTTCTTCAGGCTCTCAGCATCGGTCGTTGGGATTGAGGAGAGCAGCGCCAGCGTATAGGGATGGCGCGGATCCTTAAAGATTGTCTCCGCATCCGCCAGCTCGACCACGTTGCCAAGATACATGACGCAGATACGGTCTGAGATATAACGGACAACCGACAAATCGTGCGAGATGAACATATAGGTCAGGTTCTCGCGCTCCTTCAGCTCCTGCAACAGGTTGATAATCTGCGACTGGATGGAAACATCAAGCGCGGATACGCACTCGTCACAGACAACGAACTTCGGGTTGACCGCAAGCGCACGTGCAATCGCAACGCGCTGCCGCTGGCCGCCGGAGAACTGGTGCGGATAACGATGGAGCATGTACTCCTGCAGGCCGCACTTTTCCATCGTCCCGACAATGTGGTTGTGCATCTGCTCAGACCCATGCCGGAAGAACTTGTGCGTCAGAAGGCCCTCTTCAATGATCTGGCCGATCGTGAAGCGGGGGTTCAGGCTGGAGTACGGATCCTGGAAAATGATCTGCAAATCCTTGCGCAGCAGGCGCATCTCTCTGTATTGCAGGCGCGCAAGGTCAATGCCGTTGTCGCGCATTGCCTCGTACTTTTCAAATTCCGGATTGTTGGCGTAGCTGTCGCGCAGCTGGGACAGCTCCTGATTGATCCCGTCGATCTTTTTGTCAAAGGTCGCGATCTCCCGATCGATTGCGTCAAGCTTCTGCTTGAGCGAGGCAGCCTTGTTCTTTGCTTTCGGCGTGTCAAGAGGGGAAAAATGGTCGAATGAAATCTGAATGTCCTTCCGCTTTTCCACGACCTTGTTCCGCTTCACATTCTCTCCATAGCGGTTGAGAAGCAGCTGGCAGCCCTTTCCGTTCTGATCCAAAGCAAAGAAGCCGCCGGTGATTTTGACAATGTTGTTCAAACAGGTCTGCTGGTCGCAACGGGCAAGGTTCCTGTCCTGCAGCAGATAGAAATCCGCGCCCTCCTCGCCTGTTTCCGCAACCTTTTTCTCCAGCTCCTCAACCTTATCCGTCGCCTTCTTCAGCTTCGAACGGTACTTGTCGAGATGGCGGAGCGTGTCGGCCAGATACTTCGGCGCAACCTCCGCCAGCGTGGCGCCATAGTACATGGTATTGCCCGCCGTCTGGGGGTACAGCTGCAGGAGCGTGCGGCCGAGCGTTGACTTGCCGCAGCCGGACTCACCGACAACGCCGATCGTCTCGCCCTCGTAGATGTCAAGGGAAATATCCTCATTGGCACGGACATAGAGCTGTTTTTTCTGGAAGAAGGAGGTCTTTGCAACGGGGAAATACTTTTTAAGATTCGTGATGGACAGTAATTTCTTTGTGTGCGTCACTGCATCTTACCTCCTTTTCCGGATAAAAGCACCGAATGAGCTGGCCGTCACCCACATCGCGCAGCGGCGGCTCCTCATCGATACAGCGCTGCGTGCAATACTTGCAGCGCGGTGAAAACTTACAGCCCTTCGGCAGCGCGAGCGGATGAGGCACAACGCCGGGAATCGGTTCGATCTTCTCGTGAATCGCATCGATGCGCGGGATCGAGAGCATCAGGCCCTCCGTGTAGGGATGGCTCATCTTGCAGTCCTGGAAAATCGTGCTGGCAGGCGCTTTTTCGACAACCTGACCGCAGTACATAACCGCAACATCATCCGCCATCTCGTTGATAACGCCGAGGTCGTGCGTGATGAAGATGATGCTCGTCCCTTTCTCGCGTTGGAGCTCGTTCATCAGGCGCAGGATCTGCGCCTGAATTGTAACGTCCAGCGCCGTCGTCGGCTCGTCTGCAATCAGGATCTTGGGCCGGCAGGCCAGCGCCATGGCAATCATGACGCGCTGCCGCATACCGCCGGAGAGCTGGTGCGGATACTGCCGGATAACTGCCTCCGGGTTCGGAATCTGCACATCATAGAGCATCTTGAGCGCCTGCTCATGCGCCTGTTTCTTGTTCATGCCCTGATGAATACGGAACGGCTCGGAGAGCTGCCGGTCCACCGTAAACACCGGGTTCAGGCTTGTCATCGGCTCCTGGAAAATGACGGAAATCGCATTGCCGCGGATGTGGTACATCTCGTCCATGCTGAGCTTCGTCAGGTCTTTTCCCTCAAAGTAGATCTCGCCGGACTCGATAAAGCCGTTGGCGTCCAAAAGCCGCAGAATGCTCATGGCCGAGACGCTCTTGCCGGAACCGGACTCGCCGACGATACCGATCGTCTTGCCCGGCTCAAGGGAATAGGAGACGTCATTGACCGCCTTGACGATACCCTTCTTCGTTTTAAAGAAGGTGCGAAGGTTTTTAACTTCCAGTAATGGCATGTCCGCTTCCCCCCTTACTTATCAATGTTGGACTTCGGGTCCATGACATCGCGCAGCGCGTCGCCGACGATGTTGATGCAGATCGTGGTGATCGCGAGGAACGCGGCCGTAAAGACCCACTGCCACCAATAGGTGTTGATGATCGTCGCATTGTTCGCGCCGTTGAGCATATTGCCCCACGTCGGACGCGGATACGCGATGCCGAAGCCCAGATAGCTCAGGCTCGACTCGGTCAGCATACAGGTGCCGAAGTCCAGCGTCAGCGTGACGAGAATGACAGAAATAACGTTCGGCAGGATATGCTTGAACGCAATCGTGTTCTCCTTGACGCCCATGGCCTTGGCCGCTGTGACGTACTCGCTCTCGCGCGCAACCAGCACCTGACCGCGGACAAGCCGGGCAAGCCCGGGCCACGACAGCACGCCCAGAATACACATGATGATGAAGATACGCATATTCTCTGACAGCGACATGGTGGCCATAACCGCTGAGAGAATCATGGCGAACGGCAGGAATGGGATGGCAGAAAAAATTTCCATCACGCGCATCAGAATAATGTCCACCTTGCCGCCGAAATATCCGGCGAGACAGCCGATAATGATGCCGATGATTGTCGAGATGATAACCGCAACCGCGCCGATGGTCATGGTCATACGGCCGCCGTTGATGATCCGCTGAAAGATGTCCGCGCCGCGCGTATCGGTGCCGAACAGGTAGCCCTTCAGGCCCCACTTGGCGAGCAGCGCACCGTCCTCGTCGACCGCATAGCTCTGGAACGCGCCCGCAAAGATCCGGCTTGCGCCGGACGCGCCGCTCGGAACCTTGCACTGATCCAGCACATTCCCGCCCCAGCAGTAGACGTTGCCAAGGTTGGTCAGCCCGGTGTAATGGTAGGTCCCGGCCGAAATCTCGACAAACTTCTCGCCCTCCGCAAGCGTCGGCACCGGCTCTACATTCGCGTCAAAGTCTCCGACGAAGCCGAGCGAGCCGTCGCTGAGCAGGAGGCACGCGCTGTTGCTCGCCGCCACGATGGATTCAATCGTGCGCCCGTTCAGGAAGTCCTTAATTGCCATGGCCTTGCCATTCAGCGAGTCGCGCGCCGTGTCGTACAGCCCGCGTGTGCCTGTATAGACGGAATCACGCTTTTTTGTCAGTCCGACGATATAGCTCTGCGTGAAATCGATGTCCTTCACGCTTTCCATCATCAGATAGGTGTCAATATTCGCGTAGGTGTGACGGTTGCCCCAGAGATAGAGCTTGCCGTCGTTCATCAGAATCGCCGATATCTGGTAGCCGCAAACGAGCTTCTGCACATTCGCAACGTCAATGCCGTCCTTCAGCTCCTCCGGCATATAGGCGATGTTCGGGTCTGCGTCGTCCTCGCTCTTGAGCGTGCCGTCGGCGACCGCATCGCTTAGATATCCGTACTGTCCGAGGCGGTCGTTGCCCCAGCAGTAGACCTGCCCGTTCTCACCGATTGCCACGATGTGGTCGATGCCGGCTGCAACCATGGCGATTCTGGTGTTCTGCACCTCCTCCGGGATGTCCTTGACATCGATTCCGGTGGTGCCGATCTTCGTCGTGCCCCAGACGTAGACCTTCCCCTCATTGGACAGGCCGACGGAAAAGGAGCCGTAAGAATCGATCATCTTGATATCGTTCTTCAGCTCACTCGGGACGGACAGCATGGAGAACCCGGGCGGCAGGCTCTTCTGCGTGACCTCGGTATAGGAGTCCGAATAGTTCGGCATGAAGAGCGGCCCGATAAAGACGACAAGGAACATGATAATGATAATCGCGAGCGCCACGACCGCGAGCTTCCGCTCGAAGAAATTCATCAAAATCTGCTTTGCCGGACTGACGATGACCTCGACCTTGTTCTCTGCGTTCTGCTCCAGATCCTTTGCAAGCTGGCGGCTGCCGCCGTTAAACAGGCGCTTGAGCCAGCCGACTGCACCGCGCGAGGAAGCGGACGATTGTTTCTTTGCTTTGCTCATATACGATCGTTCCCTCCCTTACTTGTTGACGCGGACACGCGGGTCGACAAGGCCGTAGATCAGGTCAATGATCAGGTTGCCAAGCAGCGATACCGCGACGTAGAACAGCTGCATGAGCAGTACGACGTCGAAGTCGGCTGTCCGCAGCGCCGAAATCATCAAATTTCCCATGCCGTTCAGTCCAAACATCTGCTCCACGACCAGAGAGCCGGAGAAGATGCCGAGAAACCACCCGACAACCAGCGTGACGATCGGGATCAGTGCGTTTCTCCATGCGTGGGAGAAAATTACCGTTCGCTCACGCAACCCCTTAGCGCGCGCCGTCTTGATGCAGTCGAGGCTCAGAGCCTCAATCATGGACGCACGGACATAGCGCGTCATGCCGCCCAGCGAGCAGAACGTCATCGTAATCAGTGGCAGCGCATAGTAGTACAGCCGGTCCGTCCACTTGCGAAGCCCTGTATAATTGCTTCCCGGTGTCTTTATCCCGCTTGGCGGGAACCATCCGAGCTTGGAGCAGAAAATCCAGACAAACAGGATACAGATCAGGAACGTCGGCAGACTGTAGCCGATGACGGTAAAGATCTGAACGCCCTTGTCTCCCTTGCTCCCTTTCTTGACAGCGCAGAGAATGCCCAGCGGTATGGTTATCCCCAGCGCCAGAATCGTGGCGAAGATATTGATCGAAATGGTATTGATCATCGGATCCTTCACAACATCCAGAACGGGTTTCTTGTAGTCATATGAATAGCCAAAGTTTCCTTGCAGCAGGCCGTCGTAGCTGCCGTCATACAGCGGGTAAACGCCGATCCATCGCAGATAGCGAACGAGCTTGTTGTTTGTATCCGTCCCGTAGCGGCGCTGATATTTCAGGTACAGCTCGTCGAATTTTTGCTCCATCGCCTCAGCGGACATTCCCTTTTTCATGCTCTGCATTTCCGTGCGCGCGTCGGTGTAGGCGCGGTTGGAAGGAACCAGATTGTAGATCAGGAACATGATAAAAGAGAGGATGAGCAGAACGACCAGCATGTATACAATTCTCTTAATCACGTATTTTCCCATAAAATCTCCTCGTTTCTTGCCGAAACGACGGCAAAGACTGGTACGACGATTGCGCCCCGATCGGTTTTATACCGGTAAAAGGCGGCGCTCCCGAATCGCTATAGCGCGGCGGCAAACAGCCGTCGCTTTTACGAAAATTGCCGGGTCATGCCCCGGCAATTTTCGATGAAAACCGGACAGAGCAGGGGCTGTTCGGCCCCTGCCATGCCGGCTCAATCATTTCAGTTCAGAAGATGAAATAACTTTCAGTTTTTAATCAGGAAATCCAGTAAGCGTCGGCCAGATCCTTGATGTAGTAGTTCGAGTAGTCGTCGTACATCGACGGATCAATGGTGTTGTACCAGGAGTAGTCGTAGACGGCGCTGGTAAAGCCCGTAGCGAAGTTGAACAGTGCGTACATCGGCGAACCGCTATAGTAGCCGAAAACCGCCTGCTGGTACAACTCGTCCAACATTGGGGAAAAGTCGCCGAAGGTCGACTGGACGACAATGCCGGCAGCAGCAATATTGTTGTTGTTCTGCAGGCCCGTAACAAGCTGATCGGAAAATTCATTATCCGTCGTGCCGTACCAGTTGAGAACCAGCGGCATGTAGTAGTCGTCGCCGACCTTGGTGGTCTTATAGGCGCCGTCCTGCGACTGATAATTTATATCGTTCACCTCAGCCTCGTCGGCCGGGATCTTTTTGTAGCGCACGCCCTCGACGTAGTCGTTGCCTTCTGCGTCGTAGATCCAGCCGCCCTCCTCGAGGACAGCGATGGCGGAGTCAACGGAGGTCGCGTAGGCGTTCAGCAGCATACCCTGCTCAACGGCCGACTTGTACATCCATGAGCCGGTGTAGTACGGTCCGTCAACGACGCCGCCGTAGCCGCCGGTGAAGTCCTTCGCGAACTGCGCGCGATCCATGCAGTAGGCAATCGCCTGCCGAACCTCCGTAAACTGCGCGGGGCCATAGTCGGCGCGGAAAGCCAGCTTGCCGTAGCCGGCGCGGCTGTAGTGCGTATAGACCGCCTTGTCCGGGTTCGCGTCGCAGTATGCAATCGCTTCGTTCGTCGCGTCGCCGCCGGTGATGCCGGTCAGGACGTCGACGCCGCCGGCCTTAAAGTCCTCCAACTGTGTAGAGGAGATGACTCTCTTGATAACAACCTGCCCGATGCTCGGGGTTGCGCCCTCGTAGTTGCCCTTGAAGTACGGGTTCAGCTCGAGGATGACCGACTTATCCGCATTGTCGTAGCTCTTGACCACGTACGGGCCGGAGTACGGATAGGTTTCGTCGGTGTTGTTGGCGGTCTCCAAAATCAGGGCGGCCATATCATAGCTGTCGCCGGTCTTGGCGTAGAAGCTGTCGGTCAGATAGACGCCGTCGCCGTCGTCCATAATTTCCGCGTCGCCGATCCACATCGCACGATACTGCGCGAAGAACGACGCGTAGGTAACGGAGTAGAAGTACGGCAGGTACTCGGGATCAACCGTGATAGAGAAGGTGTAATCGTCCAGCAGTCGGATACCGGAGAAGGTCTTGGATGCGACAATCTCTTCGCCCGCGCTGTTGGTTTTCGGGTTGCCGTTCTCGTCGAGAACAACCTGCCCGTCGTTGCTGCCGTCATAAGCGGTGAAGTTTTCGTAGCCGACAAGCTGCATGCCTGACTTGTGATCTTTGCCTGCTGCCTGCACATGGACAGGGCTGGCGAAGACCATTGTGAACGCGATGTAATCGCGCGCGGTGACGGGGCTGCCGTCGGAGAATTGCATATCGTCATAGATGGTAATCGTATAGGTCAGGCTGCCGTCCTCGTTCTCAGTCTCCGAGTGCTCCTTGACGACGGTGTCGTTCCACTCGTAGCCGCCCTCCTTGGTGGCGGAGACGGTCTCGAGTCCAACGGTCATATACTGAACATCCAGATCGGAGGCGCCGGGGTTGGTACCGCCGAAGGTTGCGTAGCGGAACAGGCCGGACAGCTCGGTGGAATTGCCCAGAATAATGTTGTTCTCCGCCTTCTCGGAGGTCCAGTCGATCAGCGCGGAAGCCGGATCCCAGTACGGGTTGGTCGGATATTCGTCAACGCCCTTAATCTCGGCGTTATAGACATCGTAGTACTCGTTGGAGTACAGCGGAACCTCCGGCAGCAGATAGTTCCAGCGCTGGATGTACAGCTTCCACCAGTTGGCGTAGACATCGTCCTCGGTCTCCCACCAACCGCCGTCCGGAACGGCACAGTTGTAAACCATCGCCATGGACAGGAAATCAAGGCCCAACTCATAGCGGACGCCGTCCCGATCGATGTACGCCATGCCGGTCGTCTCGTCCTCGATGACGTCGGCAATGGAGGTCTCCTTGCCAAACTGGCTGTACAGCGAGACATAGTCGGTGCCGTAAGTCGAATTGTTAATGTCAGTCAGGCTCTTCTGCTCAGCGTAAACAACATTAGTCTCAGCAGGTTCGCCCGGCTCTTCGCCCTCAGTCGGCTCCTCTGTGCCCGGCTCCTCGGGATTCTCGACAGCCGGCTCGTTTGGTTCCTCAGACGGCGTGTCGGTCTTGGTATCCTTCGCGCACGCGACCATGGAAAGAACCATCATCACAGCGAGAAGGATCGCAAGAAACTTCTTCATAATTTCGTCCTCCTTATAGATTTGTAGGAATTATAATTCGGCGCGGTTGCGCAAAATTATCAGGATTTATCATATCCGCGC
>CAZYZQ010000071.1:0-12245 GCA_964652075.1 uncultured Oscillospiraceae bacterium | reverse complement strand
GTCGTCTGTCAGGACGTGGACAGCCTGTTCGACGTCGATACGGTCATGAACATCACGCACAAGGTCTCCGAAATCACGGGTGCGCACTACGGCGAGAGCACGGCGCGCGACGTGTCGCTGCGCGTCATTACCGACCACATCCGCTCCGCGACGTTTATGATCTGCGACGGTGTGCTGCCGTCCAACGAAGGCCGCGGCTATGTGCTGCGCCGCCTGCTGCGCCGCGCGGCGCGCCACGGCAAGCTGCTGGGCGTTGACCGTCCGTTCCTCTACGAGGTCTGTGACACGGTTATCCATGAGAATGAGGGCCACTACCCGGAGCTGCGCGAGCGGCAGAGCTATATCACCAAGGTCATCCGCGTCGAGGAGGAGAACTTCGCCAAGACGATTGACGGCGGCCTGCGCATCTTCAACGAGATGCTCGAGGGGCACAAGGCGAAGGGCGAGACGACGTTCTCCGGCGCCGACGCCTTCAAGCTGTACGACACCTACGGCTTCCCGATCGATCTGACGATCGAGATGGAGCAGGAGCAGGGCATGACGGTCGATCAGGACGAGTTCCGCAATCAGATGGAGGCGCAGCGGCAGCGCGCGCGCAAGGCGCGTGAGGCGCTGGGCGACCTCGGCTGGGCCGGCGTCGAATTCGGCAAGGATGTGCCGGAGACGGCCTTTGAGGGCTATGAGACGCACACCGTCCGCGACGCGAAGATTGTCGCGCTGGTTGTCGAGGGCGAGCAGGCCGAGGCGCTGATGCCCGGCGTCGAGGGCATCGTTGTGCTGGATCGGACGCCGTTCTACGCCGAAATGGGCGGTCAGGTGGCCGACCACGGCGTCATCACCTGCGGCGACGCGACGTTTACGGTCACGGACGTGCAGAAGAACAAGGGCGGTAAGTATATGCACTACGGCGTCGTGTCCGGCGGCACGCTGGCGCTGGGCCAGACGGTCTGCGCCGCGATTGACGAGGAGCGCCGCAGCGCCATCATGCGCGCGCATTCGGCAACGCATCTTCTGGACGCGGCGCTCAAGCAGGTGCTGGGCGAGCATGTGCATCAGGCCGGTTCTCTGGTCGAGCCGGACCGTCTGCGCTTCGATTTCACCCACTTTGAGGCCATCACGCCGGAGCAGCTGGCGCAGATCGACGAGATTGTCAATGATGTGATTCTGGCGGGCTACCCGGTTGTGACCGAGGTGCTGCCGATCGAGGAGGCCCGCAAGAAGGGCGCGGTTGCAATGTTCGGTGAGAAGTACGGCGATGTGGTGCGCGTTGTGGAGATGGGCGACTTCTCCATGGAGTTCTGTGGCGGCACACATCTGGATAACACGGCGAAGGCCGGCTCGTTCCGCATCAAGTCGGAAGGCTCGGTCGCGTCCGGCGTGCGCCGCATTGAGGCCACGGTCGGCAAGGCGACGATGGAGACGGTGCGCCGCAACCAGCAGGTGCTCTTCCACGCGGCACAGATGCTCAAGACGACGCCGGGCGAGCTGGAGGCGCGCCTGGATCAGCAGTTAGGCGAGCTGCGTGAGCTGCGCCACGCGGTGGAGAAGTTCAAGGAGGAGGCGTCGCTCGGCGAGGCGCGCCAGTTCCTGATGGGCGCCAAGGATGTGTGTGGACTGAAGGTCATGACGGCCACGCTCAATGATATCGAAACTGCAGAGCTGCGCAAGATGGGCGACTTTTTGCGCGACAAGGAGCCGGATGCCGTCGGCGTGCTGGCCTCTGTCAGCGGGGAGAAGATCACGTTCCTCGCAGTGTGCGGCAAGAACGCGGTTGCGCGAGGCATCAAGGCGGGCGAGATCATCCGCAGCGTCACGGCCATCTGCGGCGGCAAGGGCGGCGGCAAGCCGGATTCCGCCATGGGCGGCGGCACGAATGTGCTCAAGCTGGACGACGCGCTGGCCACGGTGGACGATTTTGTGCATGAAAAACTGAGCGGGGAGGGCAAATAATCATGGAAGACTGCCTGTTTTGTAAGATTATCGCGGGGGAAATCCCGTCGAAGAAGGTCTATGAGGATGATGTGTGCCTTGCGTTTTATGACATCGCACCGCTGGCGAAGCTGCATTTTCTGGTGATCCCGAAGCAGCATCTCGCCTCTGCGGCGGAGGTGACGGCGGAGAACGAGGCCGTGATCGGGCATATCTACGGCGTCATTGCGAAGCTGGCGAAGAAAATGGGCTTTGCGGAGGGCTTCCGCGTGGTCACAAACTGCGGCGAGGCCGCAGGCCAGACGGTGCAGCATCTCCACTTCCACGTGCTGGGCGGCCAGACGCTCGGAAGTTTTAACTGATCTATGGAAGAAGCGGCCTTCGGGCCGCTTCTTCCATCAGGGGAGAAAGAGAGAAAACGTGATGGATATTATTGATAAAATGCTGCTGATGCTGAAAGATTTGGACAGCATGAGTATCCACTAAAATACGCTCCTGTATCTGTTACAAAACGCCGGACGGATCCAGACAATGACAATCTACGACATTGCGAAGGAATGCTTTGCCTCTACAACCTCTCTCAGCCGGATTCCAAAGCTGCTTGACTGCAAGAATTTCACCGAATTCAAAGTAGCGCTATCCGCGTCCTATCTCTACCATCAGGCCCTTCGGGCATCACAGTCCTCCAAAGCGGGAGGCCAGTCGCGGCTCAATACGGTTGCAGACAATCCTTCCACGTTCTTGCAACAGGTGGACGCCACGGTATTACAGCTTGCGGTTGAGACCATGCGGAAGGCGAAAAAGATTAGTCTCTTTGTACCTGCGACCCAGCAGACACACGCGTTGCAGCGTTCACTCTTCATGGATGGCAAGGTGGCGGCAAATCTGGTTCCTTTCCCAGAAGAGCAAAGCTTTGTGAAGACAATGGATGAAGGGGATCTGATCGTCGTTTTCCTGAACGCGCAGGATCAGCTGGATATGAAGCGCGATATGCTGATTGCCGCGCGTGAAAGGGGAATCCGGACCGTGGCGATCATTTCCAGTGCATGTCGTGGGTGGAACAGTGATTATTTGGATTATCCGTTGCTGTTTCAGTGCCCGGATGTACTCAACAGCGGTCCGTATTTGGAACTGTATCTGCTGATGCTGACAGAGCTGTACGATCAAATATAAAAAACAGGGTACCATGGGAGAACCATGGTACCCTCGATTTTTCACTTGCTTTCCAGCCATGTATCCAATTGCGCCTGAATTTCCGCAATGTAGTCATTCAGGCCGGCAGCATCAAGCTTTGCCTTGTATTCTTCCAACATGGATTCGGTGTACAGGCCGCAGCGCAGGGCATTTGCATATTCGCCTTCCACAGCGGACAGGCTTGCGATAATGCTGGAAAGAGACTCTGTTTCGAGCGAGAAGCCAAGATACGGGGACTTGGTCGACTGGGCAAGATCCTCCGCAGCAAGCGTACGCAGGTCCCCGCTGGAACCCTCCCAGGGGGCAACCAGGAACTGGTTGCCAAACGTCCAATCGGAGTAGTGATAAGTGACTGTGTCTGCCGCAGCGCCCTCCGGATAGGCGGCTTCGCCGTTCTCTGTGTAGACGACATGTTCGTCCTCCAGGCCCCAGGCAACCATGTTCAGGATCTCCGGATTGTTGTAGCAGTAGTTGTACCACTTGATCGCAGCCTCCGGCTCCTCTGCTGTTGCGGGCACTGCAAACGACCAGTTATCGATCACGTCGGTGCCGACAATCATGGAGCCAAGCTTGACTGCGCTCAACTCGTATCCGATGATACCGCTCTTGTTGGCCTCGACGCCAAGCTGCGAACCTCCGATCTCAGAGAAAATTACGTTCTGCTTGATCAGCATGTCGCCGCCGTCGGTGTCAATGGCGGAATCGGGATAGACGTAGCCGGCCTGCATCCAGTCGGCTGCCTTTTGCAGCATCCAGATGTAATCCTCCTGCTCCAGAACGCTGGAGACATGACCCTCGTCGTCGGTGTAGCAGAGCTTCAGCGCCTCGAGATAATCATAGGGATAGGTGTCCGCAAAATTGTCGCTGTTGAACATCACACCCTCGTTTGCGAGAATGGTATTCATGTTGCCGGTTGCATACAGGTTCAAATCACTGTTGGTGACAGCCTGATAAAGCGCTTCCATCTCTGTGAAGGTCTTCATATTCATCGCCTGATCCGTCAGGCCGAGTTCCTCCAGAACATCCTGACGCATCAAAATGTAGATGTTGGTGTTGTACAGACGGTAATTTGGAATCGCATAGATTCTACCGCCCACGGTGGAGGCGTCAATGTAATCGCCGAGCGTTGCCAGAATATCCTGTCCGTACAGATTCAGCGCATCCGTAATATCGCTCAGCTGACCGTTGTTGTACATGGTGGAGAACTTGATCGCGTTCAGCGGCATCAGCTGGCACAGATCAATGGTGGTACCGCCGCTGATTGCGAGGCCCAGCTGGTTCTGGTACTCCGCGTTCTGGAGCCGCGTGAAGTTCGCACGGACGCCGACGGCTTCCTCAGTCATTGCGTTGATCGCGTCCAGAACCTTATCCCAGTCACTGATATCGCTGCCGCCGGCGTTCATCCAGACCTCAATCTCCACAATTTCCTGTTCTTCCGGAGCTTCTTCCGGGGTGTCTTCCGGAGCTTCGTTCCCTTCGGTTTCTTCGGGCGTTTCCTCAGGGGCTTCATTCTGCGCCGGAGCGTCATCCGAAACAGGAGTTTTCGAATCTTCCGGGGTCGTTGCTTTATGACTGCAGGCGGCCAGCATGGTAAGGCACATTGCGACGCAAAGAATCAGGGCAAGCCATTTTTTGATTGTGCTCATGTTCTTGTTTCTCCTTTTGAAAAGATATTTTGGCAGACCAGCTACGTCCACCATAGGCGATCACCTTATAATAAAGCCTATTATATAATGCCTTATATTTTTTGCAATGTTTCACTGCTTTGATTTTGCTTCATAAATTGAAACTGGAGGGTAGGAGACTGGGAGCACGTGTGGGAATCATGCGAAAAACGGTGCAACGAAAAAATGATGCGCTGTTTCCTGTACTGATTTTACGCCGAACAGTTATCCACAGCCGCTTCTTTGCTTGCCAAGCGGCGACTTTTCCCGTATAATAGGAGAAGACTGTGCGGGAGGGACGAAGATGCGGACGCTGTGCCTGTTTGTGTTCCCCATGGCGGCTGCACTGCTGGCCGCGCTGCTGCTGCCGGAGGCTGCCGTCTGGGCGGTTCTGGCGCTTGCGGCGCTCGGCGTTCCGGCGAGCCTTCTGCTGCGACGGTGGAAGCACCGGCGGCGCGTCTTTGTTGCGTGTTTCGGCGTGCTCTTTGCGATCGGTGCGCTCTGGGCGTATCATGCGCTGCGCATTACGCCGGCCCAAAAGCTGGAGGGAATGCAGTTCGACGGGGTTGTAACGGTTCACACGCTGCCGGGGAAGACGGCGTATGGCACCAGCGCGACGGTTCGCTTTTCCAAGGACGGCCGGCAGTACCGGGCAGTGCTGTATTTGAATGAAGATATTCCGGAGCTGCGGCCCGGCGACGAGCTGCGTGGAAGCTTTCAGGTTGCGGCTTATAACCGCGACAGGGACATGACGCTGCGCTACGGATATTCCACAGGCGTGCCGCTGCGCCTGACGACGGACGGAGCGTGGACGCGGTTCCGGCCGGAGCGGCTCTCATGGCGCGAATGGCCCGCGAGCTGGGCGTGGCATATCCAGAAGCTGCACCTGTTCCCGGCGGATGTCGAGGGATTGTTCCACGCGCTTCTGACCGGCGATAAGAGCGGTCTGGGATATCCGCAGAAGAACGCCATGCAGATTTGCGGCGTTTATCACATGGTCGCGGTCTCCGGGATGCACGTGTCGGTGCTTCTGACCTTTTTGGTGCTGCTGCTGGGACGCGGCCGAAAACGGCTGGCAGTTTTCGGCATCCCGATGCTGCTGCTCTTCACGCTGATGGCCGGGGCGTCGCCCGGCACGGTGCGGGCGCTGCTGCTGTGCGCCCTGTCGCTGCTTGCGCCGCTTGTGCGACGGGAGCCGGACGCGCCGACGTCGCTGGCCTTTGGGCTGCTGGTCCTGCTGGGGCAGAATCCGTATGCGGTTCTGCACGTTGGTTTGCAGCTCTCGTTTCTGGCGGTTGCGGGGCTTCTGCTGTTTGCACGGCCGGTGCATGATTTCCTGTATGCGAAGCTCTCACGCAAAAAGCACCGTGTACGCAACCGGATTGCGCGATGGTTCTCGGCGTCTGTCAGCGCGACGGTCGGCGCGAGCCTTTTGACGCTGCCGCTGACGGCGTACTATTTCGGCCTTGTCTCGCTGATTGCGCCGGTGGCGAATCTGCTGTTTTTGTGGATTGTGACGGGGCTGTTCGCGGGCGGATTCCTTGTCTGCCTGTTGGGCGTCCTGTTTCGGCCCTTGGGTGCCGCAGCTGGTTGGGTGCTGGCATGGCCCGCGCGGGTGGTGCTCGGCGGGACGATGCTGCTCTCCCGGCTGCCGTTTGCGGCGGTGTATACGACCTCAAATTATATTGTCTTCTTCCTGATCTACGCCTATCTGGCGCTTGCGCTGGTGCTGGCCGCGAAGAAGGGACAGCGGCGCTGGACGGCGGTTCCTATGGTGGCGGGTGCGCTGTGCCTCTGCCTGCTGCTCTCCGCGCTGGAGGCGCGGCTGGCGGTGATGCGCTTCGCCGCGCTCGATGTGGGGCAGGGGCAATGCCTTGTGCTCACAGCCGGCGGGCGGAGCGTGATGGTAGACTGCGGCGGCAGCAATCCGGACGACGCGGGCGAGACGGCGGCGCGCTATCTCAACAGCCTCGGAAGCCGGAGGCTGGACGCGCTGGTCGTGAGTCATTACGATGCGGATCACTGCATGGGTGTTTTGCAGCTGTTGCAGCGCATCGAGGTGACGGATGCCTTCTTGCCGGATCT
This sequence comes from uncultured Oscillospiraceae bacterium, assembly GCA_964652075.1. Lineage (GTDB taxonomy): Bacteria > Bacillota > Clostridia > Oscillospirales > Oscillospiraceae > CAZYZQ01. The sequence continues at coordinate 5,373 of CAZYZQ010000071.1, read as the reverse complement.
GGAGGATGATTCCGGGAACCGGGCGGCGGTGCTCTCTGCATTGGAGGCGGCGGGGACGAAGGTCCACTTTGTGGAGGAGGATCTGCTGCTCACGGTCGGTACCGGGAGCGTGACGATCTTTGCGCCGCGCTCGTATGAAAATGACAACGACGGCTGTCTGGCGGTGCTGGCGAGCTTTGGAGACTATGACATTCTGGCAACCGGCGATTTGACCGCGCGCATGGAGCGGCGGCTGCTGCACACGGCGCAGCTGCCGGATATTGAGGTGCTGGTTGCGGGCCACCACGGCGCGAAGACCAGCACGAGCGCGGATCTTCTGCGTGCGCTCCGGCCGGAATTTGTGCTGATCTCAGTCGGGGAAAACAACCGCTACGGGCATCCGGCCGCGCAGACGCTGGAGCGGATTGCCGCAGCCGGTGCGCAGGTGTTCCGGACGGATCTGCACGGCACCATTACAGTAAAGAGGTGATTGGATTGGCCTACGGAAAACAGAAAAAGCCCGAGGAGGGCGAGGCGCTGCGGCAGTTCAAGGCCGATCTGAAGGCCGGGACGCTGCGCAGGCTCTATGTCTTCTACGGCGAGGAGGCGTTTTTGCGCGAGCACTATCTGGCGATGGTGAAGAGAAAGGTACTCGAAGGCCCGGCGGAGTCGTTTAACTTCCACCGGCTGGAGAGCGGCGCCTTTTCCTGCGAGGCCTTTGAGGATGCGGTCGAATCGCTGCCGATGATGGCCGAGCGGACGCTGGTGCAGGTGGACGACTGCGATCTGTTCCATCTGCCGGAGGCGCAGCGGGAGCGGATGGCGCAGATGCTTGCGGAGCTGCCGGAGTACTGCGTTGTGGTGTTTGTCTACGACATTGTGGCGTGGAAGCCGGACGGGCGCATGAAAAGCCTGTCCTCCGCGATTGCAAAGAACGCGCAGGTTGTGGAGTTCGCAAAGCAGAGCCAGCGGGAGCTTGGCGCATGGGTGCGGCGGCACTTCAAGGCGGCGGGGAAGGAGATCCCGGACGAGCTGTGTCAGTATCTCATCTTCCGCACCGGCGGGGATATGACGACGCTGAACATGGAGATTGAGAAGGTCGCGGCCTATCAGGCGGGCGGGCGTATCCAGAAATCCTCGATCGACGCGGTGGTCGAGCCGGTGCTGGACGCGGCGGTGTTCGACATCACGGACGCCGTGGCGGCGAAGAACTTTGACGAGGCGCTGCGGCTTCTGCGCGTGCTGTTGCAGATGCAGGAGGAGCCGATCCCGATATTGGCGGCCATCGGCGGGCAGCTGCGGCGGCTTTACTATGCGCGCACGCTCTCGGAGCGCGGCAAGGGGGCGGACAGCCTGGCGCGGGTATGCGGCCTGCGGGACTATCCGGCCAGAAAGACCATGGCGGCTGCGGCCAAGTGCCCGACCGCGTGGTGCCGCCGCGCGGCGATGCTCGCCGCCGAAACGGACTGGAAGATGAAGACGTCTTATGACAGCCCGGCGCGGCTTTTGGAGATGCTGCTGTTGCAGCTGTCGGAGGTGTGAGATGATCCGGATTCGGGAGGCCATTCTGGTCGAGGGGCGCTATGACCGCAACACGCTCCGGCAGGTTGTGGACGCGCCGGTGTTTGAGACGCGCGGCTTCGGGGTGATGAACGATCATGCGCTTTTGGAGCTTTTGCGCCGCGTGGCGCGCGAGCGGGGGCTGATTGTCCTGACCGACTCCGACGGCGCGGGCTTTGTGATCCGGGGCTATCTCAGGGGCGCGCTGCCCAAGGCGTGTGTGAAGCATGCCTATATCCCGGATGTCGCGGGAAAAGAGAAGCGCAAACGCGCGCCCGGCAAGGAGGGAAAGCTCGGCGTAGAAGGGATGCGGCCGGAGGTGCTGATTACGGCGCTGCGCAACGCGGGCGCGACAGTGCTGGATGAGCAGGCACCGCAGAAGCACGAGCCGGAGATTGCAAAAAGCGATTTGTATCTTGCCGGCCTGACCGGGCAGGCAGGGAGCGCGGAGAGGCGTGTGGCCCTGCTCAGACGGCTGTCGCTGCCGGAACACCTGAGCACAAACGGCCTGTTGGAGGCGTTGAACGCGCTCTACACGCGGCAGGCGTTTTTTGATCTGATGGAGAAAGACTATGATTGATATCAGCGTCAAGGGCCTGGTCAAGGCCTTTGAAAAGGACAACAATTTACTGGACGGCCTGAGCTTTGAGGTGCAGGAGGGCGAGCGGGTCGGCCTGCTCGGCAAGAACGGCACGGGAAAGACGACCGTGTTCCGCCTGCTGACCGGCGAACTGACGCCGGACGAGGGCGAGATCATGATTGCGCCGGGCAAGAAGCTGGGGCTGATTTCGCAGATTCCGAACTTCCCGGCGGGCTACAGTGTGGAGGATGTGCTGCGCGCGGCGTTTGCGGAGCTGCGCGGGATAAAGCGCCGGATGGAGGCGCTGGAGGCGCAGATGGCCGAGCGGACGGATCCGCAGATTCTGCGCGAGTATGATGCGCTGCAAATCCGCTATGAGACGGGCGGCGGGTATACGATGGACACGGAGATCGACAAGATCTGCGCCGGTCTGGACATTCCCGGCTCGATGCGCACGCAGCTCTTTTCCATGCTCTCGGGCGGTGAGAAGACGCGCGTCAATCTGGCGCGGCTGCTGCTGGAAAAGACGGAGATCCTGCTGCTGGATGAGCCGACGAACCACCTCGATATGCGCAGCGTGGAGTGGCTCGAGGAGTATCTGCTCAAGTACAAGGGCACGGTTCTGACCATCTCGCACGACCGGTTCTTCCTCGACCGGGTGGTTACGCGGATTGTGGAGCTGCGCGGCGGGAAGGCGGAGTTTTACAGCGGGAACTACTCGTTCTATGTCGAGGAAAAGCAGGCGCGCTACGAGCTGCAGCTGCGCCAGTTTGAGCAGGAGCAGGCCAAGCTCAAGCAGCTCGGCTATACGGTGGAGCGGATGAAGGGCTGGGGCATCAACAACCGCACGCTCTACCGCCGCGCCATGTCGATCCAGCACCGCATGGAGCGCATCGAGAAGACGGAGCGCCCGACGAAGGACCGCACGATGCGCGCCGGATTCGGCGAGACGGACTTCTTCGGCGACGAGGTGCTGGCAATCAAAGGGCTGTCGAAAGCGTTCGGGGAACGCGAACTGTTCCACAACGTGAACCTGCTGGTGCAGGGCGGCGAGCGGATCGCCTTTCTGGGCGACAACGGAACCGGAAAATCCACGTTTTTGAAGATCCTCATGGACGAGGAGCAGGCGACGGCGGGGAAGCTGCGCTTCGGGCCGTCTGTGAAGCTGGCGTATCTGCCGCAGATCATCCATTTTGACCACCCGGAGCGCAGCCTGCTTGACACAATGCTCTGGGAGAAAAACATGACGACGCAGCAGGCGCGCGACCGGCTGGGCGCGTTCCTGTTTCAGGGCGAGGATGTGTTCAAGCCCGTTTCGGTGCTCTCCGGCGGCGAGCAGAGCCGCCTGCGGCTGTGCATGCTGATGGATGAGAAGATCAACCTTCTGATCCTCGACGAGCCGACCAACCATCTGGACATCGCTTCGCGCGAGTGGATCGAGCAGGCGATCGACAGCTACGGCGGCGCGCTGATCTTCGTCTCACACGACCGCTATTTTGTGGACAAGTTCGCAGAGCGCGTCTGGGAGCTGGACGGCGGGGAGATCCATGACTATCCGTTCGGCTACCGGAAGTACCGGGAGATGAAGGCGCGGGAGGCCGCGCAGCCGCAGCCGGCGCGGCAGGAGAAGCCCAAGAAGGAGAAGCCGGAACGGCCGAAAAGTACGAAGGACGCCGCCAAGCAGCTCGCCCGGCTCGAGCGCGAGATCGAAAAACAGGAGCAGCTCGTTGCCGATTTCGATCCGCAGATTACAGCGGCCGGTGCGGACTATGTTGACCTTGGCCGCCTGATGGAGGAAAAAGCGGCGGCGCAGGCGGCGCTCGACCGGCTCTATGAACAGTGGGAAGCGCTTAGCGCGGAGGTGGAAGCATGAAAAAGAATTGGCAGCTCCTTCTGGGGGCAGTTTTTCTGGCGTTTGCCGCGGGACTGTATCTGTTCGGGCTGGTGGAGACGCGGGTGGCGGCGCTGTGCTTTGCGGCGTTTGCGCTGGGGCTGATCGCGCTCTGGCTGCTGCGCCGGTTCGAAAAAGAGAAGCTGTACCGTGTGCTGGCCGGGTTGATGGCGGCAGGCGTGTGCGTGATTTTTATTGCGATGGCGACCGTCTCCGGGAGCGGCGAGAACGCTTGGGCGGAGGCGGAGCAGGCCGACTACGCTGTTGTGCTCGGATGCAGGGTCAACGGGCAGACGCCCTCGCGGACGCTGCGCGAGCGGCTGGATCTGACGCTGGAACTGATGGAGCGGAACCCGGAGCTTGTAGTGATCGTCTCCGGCGGCCAGGGCGCGGATGAGGAGATTGCCGAGGGAAACGTCATGGCGGCGTATCTGGAGGCGCACGGCGCGGATATGTCGCGCGTCATTGCCGAGACGCGGGCGCACAACACGCGCGAGAACCTGCAAAACAGCATGGCGCTGGTCGGGCGCGACGACGTGTCGCTGGTGATTGTGACGAGCGACTTCCATGTCTCGCGCGCGTGCTGGATCGCCGGGACGCTGGATTTGGAGACCAACGGCATCGGAAGCCGGACAACGCCGATCGTTGTGCGCTGGTGCGACCTGCTGCGCGAGGTGTTTGCCTACTGCAAGGCGTTTGTGGTTGCCGCCTTCGCCTGACGGAGCGCGTATCTTGACAAGCCATGCGAGGCACCCTATAATAAGAATACTATTCAGAAGAAGGGAAGATCCCACGATGTTTGTTGAAGAAGAAGGCTGCTCCGGCAGCTGCTCGTCGTGCAGCTCGAACTGCGCGAGCCGGCAGGAGCCGGAGTCGCTGCTGGCCCCGGCAAACCCGGCGTCCAATGTGAAAAACGTGATCGCCGTTGTCTCGGGCAAGGGCGGCGTCGGCAAGTCCACCGTGACGGCGATGCTGGCGAACGCCATGCGCAAGAAGGGGTACCGGGTCGGCGTGCTCGACGCGGATATCACCGGCCCGTCGATCCCGAAGGCGTTCGGCATTCAGGACCGCCCCGGCGCGGTGGCGGAGGGGCTGCTGCCGGTCGTGAGCGAGAACAGCGTGCAGATCATGTCGATTAACCTCCTGCTGGAGCATGAGACAGACCCGGTATTGTGGCGCGGGCCGATCATCGCCGGCACGGTCAAGCAGTTCTGGACGGACGTCGTTTGGAAAGACGTGGACTATCTGTTCGTCGATATGCCGCCCGGGACGGGCGACGTGCCGCTGACGGTGTTCCAGTCCCTGCCGATCGACGGCGTGATCGTCGTCACCTCGCCGCAGGATCTGGTGTCCATGATCGTGG
>CAZYZQ010000070.1:0-12427 GCA_964652075.1 uncultured Oscillospiraceae bacterium | reverse complement strand
GCCATTGTCATGTTCTCGGTGGCGGCCCTGTCAATAAGAAAAACATCGCCCGCCTCGATGGCGCGCGCGGCCTCAATGACCGACTTCATACCGGAGCCGCAGACCATGCCGACCGTATAGGACGGAACGGAATAGGGCAGGCCAGCCTTGATGCTGACCTGACGGGCAACGTTCTGGCCCTGCGCCGCAGTCAAAATGCAGCCGAACATCAGCTCGTCCACCATCTCCGGCTTGACATTGCCGCGCTTCAGCGCTTCCTTGACAACGATCGCGCCCAGCTCAGAGGCCGGTGTACCGGCCAGCATCCCCTGGAACGAACCGACCGCCGTCCGGCAGCAGCTGACGACATACAGATCTTTCATTATAATTCCTCCTGTCATAATAGCCTAAAATTGATTCTCAATAAAAATGAGAATGTACCATTTCAATTATACCGGACGGCCGCAAAAAAATCAACGCTTTTTTATCGAAATATGCCCGCATTTTGCACAGGGAAAGCTTACCGGTAAAAAAAACAACGGAAAAAACGGGAAAAATATTCGTGAAAAAGGGCCAAATTCTTCGACTAAAAATTGCCGTTTTCGCACAATAAATAGACAAAAATCACGAAATGAATGCACAGAACTTAAGCAAAACGCCTAAAATTTCTTGAAAATGTGGCCAAAAAGGTGAAAACAATAGACTTTTCAGCGAAGCTGTGCTAAAATAATGATCATTGAATCATGACAAAAAATGATCCGCCAATTCTGGCAGAAAGGACTCATTCAATTATGGATTATCAGAAGAAGTTTGAGACTGTGGCAAAGCGGTTTCTGAATGCGGACGCGGTCGCGCCCTCCGAACTGGTTGCGGTGCAGATCACGCTCACAGACGAGGACTGCGGCGGCGTATTTTATGTTGCCTGCCGCGGCGGCGTCTGCGAGGTTGCCCCGTATGACTATGTGGACAACACCGCCGCGCTGACGATCAAGGCCAGAGATCTCACCATGCTCCTCAACGGCAAGCTCGATGTCGAGAAGGCCGCGGAGTCCGGCCGCATTGCCTATACGGGCAATGTGGAGCACATCAAGCTGCTCTCCGTGCTTGGCGCCGAGCCGGAAAAGCCTGCAAAGGCGGAAAAGAAACCCGCCGCCAAAAAGGCCGCGTCGAAGAAGACGGCCGCCAAGAAGTCTGAAAAAAAGGCCTGAGAACAGCAGCGCCCGCCGCAATGAATGCGGCGGGCGCTGCTGTTCTCGCAGAAATCTGAAAAAAACATAAAATTGTCCGGCTTTTGTTGAAAACAGCCGGAGCGGCCGGTATAATAGCGGCATGAAAGAACAGAGAACAGGCTACTATGTGAGCCACAAGAACCCGCTGCTCTGGCTTTCCATCGCATTGATCCTCAGTTCGGCCGCAGTCCGGATGATCTGCTACGCGGGACAGGAAGTGTCCCGCAGCTTCTGGTGGCTGCAAATCCTGTTGCCGACGCTCACCTGCGTGATCTTTGCGCTGGTTCTGTTGTGCAGCTGTAAAGCAAGATTTCATAAGAGCTTTTACACCGTGGCGCTCAGCTGCATCTTTTTCGCGATTTTTCTGACCTCCCGCAACGGTGTGCTGCTGAGTATTCTGGCGTGGTTTGCCTGCCTTGCAGTCGCGGCAGTTTATTTTCTGACCGTAACCGGAACACTGCCCACGCGCTGGCTGCTGCCGTTCCTGTTCGGCCTCCCGCTGTGCGCGCGACTTGTGTGGCTGCTGGCGATGCTGCACGCCATGCCGCAGCTGAGCGAGGCCTCGGCACTGTTGCTGCTCGGTGGAATTTTTGTGATTGTCCTCGCCATGCGCCGCCACCCGAACGACGGCAAGTGGCGCCCCGGCTGGGGCGACCGTGTCGACGGCCGCCGTCTGCGTTCCCTGGAAGCGATGGCGCAGGCGTCCCCATTGTTTATGGTCACGCGCAACAGCGCGTCGAACTATTTTGCCGATTCCATTGAGATTACAAACGTGGAGCGCTACATTCATGAAAAGCGCAAGCAGGGGATGAAGAACTTCGGCCTGCTGCATGTGCTGCTCGCCGCCTATGTCCGCACGGTGTCGCAGTATCCGGCGCTCAACCGCTTTCTGGCCGGGCAAAAGATCTACCACCGCGACGAGCTGGAGATCTCCATGACCGTCAAGAAAGAGATGTCAACGGATTCGCCGGACTCCATGATCGACGTGTTTTTCCACGAGACAGATACGGCGGAGGATGTCTACCACGCTGTCAACGAGGCAATTCAGAACATCAAGAACACCCCGATGGGCAACAGCTTCGACAACACCGCGTTGGCGTTCAGCCTGGTTCCGACGACGCTGTGCAAGTTCCTCCTCTGGCTGATCCGGACGGCGGATTATTTCGGGATGCTGCCGCTGTGGCTGGTACATATCAGCCCGTTCCACGGCTCCATGTTTATTACGAGCATGGGTTCTCTGGGCATTCCGCCGATCTACCACCATCTGTATGACTTCGGCAATCTGCCGGTCTTCATCTCCTTCGGCAAGAAGCGCCGCGAAAACGAGGTTCTGCTCGACGGCACGATCGTTCCGCGCAAGTATCTGGACTTTACGGTTGTCACCGACGAGCGTATCTGCGACGGCTTCTATTACGCGGCGGCGTTCAAATATCTCCGGCGCCTTCTGGCGCACCCGGAGCGGCTCGATACGCCGCCCGAGCGGGTCGTTGAGGACATCCGTTGAAACAACACGCAGCAGCTGTCTGCTGAGATACAGAGCCGGTATAAATGCGGCGCGTGCGCGATCAGCACGTGCCGCATTTTTTCTGCTTTCTGGCCAGAAGCCACTCGCCGGACTGTGCCAGAAGCACTGCGCCGAAGACCAGCGCGCAGCCCCACAGCTCCCGTGCCGAGAGCTGCTCGTGCAGGAGCACCCAGCCGGAGAGCGCCGCGAAGACGGACTCCAGACTCATCACAATCGACGCAACCGCCGGCTCCGCGAATTTCTGCCCCAGAATTTGCAGCGTGTACCCGACGCCGCTCGACAGGATGCCCGCGTAGAGAATCGGCAGCCAGTCCGCCCGAAGTGCGGCAGGCGACGGGGTTTCAAACACGGCCGCCGCGATGCCGGACAGCACGGCGCAGACGAAAAACTGTATACACGAGAGCATGACGCCGTCCTCAGCCGAAAAGCGGTCCACAATTAAAATGTACACGGTAAAGCCCACTGCGCAGCCGAGCAGCAACAGATCGCTCCAATATGCCTGCCCGATCCCGCCGGAGAGGCAGAGCAGGTACATTCCTGCAAGGCACCCGACGGACGCCACGAAAACGACAGGATGCAGCTGCCTGCCCGAAAAATGCGCACAGAGCGCGACCATCACAACATAGGTCGCCGTCAGAAAACCCGCCCGGCCGGATGCCGCGACGCCTGCGGGATACCGGTCGATGCCGCCCTGCTGCAGGCTCATGGCAATGAAGAGACAGACGCCGAGCAGCACGCCGCCCAGCGCCGCGCGTTTGGCGCATCTGAGCGGCTTATGGAACAGCGCCTTTCGGCCCAGCAGCACCAGCAGGAGAAAACACGCCGCGACAAGTGTGCGTGTGGCGTTAAATGTGAATGTCCCGACCGATGCGGTGGCCTGCGCCACGAAGGCTGTGCCCCAGATCAGCGCGGTCAGCAGTAAAATCAGCGATCCCTTGAGATTCTTCATATTCCATCCCTCTTACATAGTCTGCGCGCAAAACAGCCTGCCGGTTCTTGCAACCGGCAGGCTGTTGAATTGCATGGAATCAGCCCTTGACAAGCGCGGCGGTGTCCTGCGCGATGACAAGCTCCTCGTTGGTCGGAATGACGAGGATGCGCACCTTCGAGTCGGCGGCGGAGACGTCCTTCTCCTCGCCGCGCACCTTATTCTTTTCCGCGTCGAGCTTGACGCCGAGGAACTCCAGCCCCTCGCAGATGCGCGCACGCATCTCGGCGGAGTTCTCACCGACGCCGGCGGTGAAGACCAGCGCGTCGATCCCGCCCAGCGCGGCGGCATAGGCGCCGATGTATTTGCGGACCTCGTAGGCAAACTTCTCCAGCGCCAGCGCAGCGCGCTCGTTGCCCTGCTCGGCCGCGGCCTCCAGGTCGCGGAAGTCCGAGCCGACGCCGGACATGCCGAGCATACCGGACTTCTTGTTGAGAATATTCAGCGTCTCATCTACGCTGTAGCCGTAGTTGTTCATCAGGAACTGCACGACGCAGGCGTCGATATCGCCGGAGCGCGTGCCCATGGGGACGCCGGCCAGCGGGCTGAGGCCCATGGAGGTATCCTGGCACTTGCCGCCCGCTACAGCGGACAGGGAGGAGCCGTTGCCGAGGTGGCAGTTGACGATTTTTGCATCGGGATTGCCGAGCATGTCAATCGCGCGGCCGGTGACATAGCGGTGGGAAGAACCGTGGAAGCCGTAGCGGCGCAACGCGTTCTTCTCGAGGTACTCATGGGGGATGGCGTACTCATACGCCTTCGGCGGCATGGTCATGTGGAACGCGGTGTCGAACACGGCGACCTGCGGGGTGTTCGGCATGATCTTCTGGCAGGCGCGGATGCCGAGCAGGTTGGCGGGGTTATGCAGCGGGCCGAGCGGGATGCAGGCCTCGATGCCCTTGATGACCTCCTCATCGATCAGGCAGGAGGCGGCAAAGCGGTTGCCGCCGTGGACGACGCGGTGGCCGACGGCGTCGATCTCATCGGTGGACTTGATCACGCCCGCGACCGGGTCGACCAGAATCGACAGCACGGCCTCAATCGCCTCGGCATGGGTCGGCAGCGGATCGTTCTTGACAACGTTCTCGCGGCCGGGCACCTTATGAGTCAGCTTGCCGTCGATGCCGATGCGCTCGCACTGGCCCTTGGCGGTGACGACGCCGGTGTCCGGGTCCATCAGCTGGTACTTCAGCGACGAACTGCCGGCATTGATAATGAGAATATTCATGTTGGCTCACTCCTGTTATTTCGTGATTTTTTCACAGTTCTGTGCTATGATAGCTCTAACGCCATTATTTTACCGCATTGTTCGATAGAATACAAGCGTGAGTTTTCGGGAAAGGATGCGCCGAATTGCATGAAAACGGTCGCTGTAATTTGTGAATATAACCCATTTCACCGGGGACACGCGGCGCTGTTTGCACGCATCCGGGCGCAGTTTGGGGAAGATGCGCGGATTGTCTGCCTGATGAGCGGCAATTTCGTCCAGCGCGGTGAACCTGCGGTATTCGACAAATTCACCCGCGCCCGCGCGGCGCTCACCTGCGGAGCGGATCTCGTTTTGGAGCTGCCGGTGACGCTGGCGCTCCAGTCGGCTGAGGGCTTTGCGGGCGGGGTCCGGCTGCTGGCAAAGCTCGGCGTGGTGGACGCGCTGGCGTTTGGCAGCGAGTGCGGCGATCTGGCGGCGCTTTTGCGCGTGGCGCGGGCGGTCGAGACGCCGGAATATGCCGGCGCGCTGCGCGGGGCGTTGGATACGGGGCTTTCCTATCCGGCCGCGCGGGAGCGTGCGCTGGCCGCGCTTGGCGGGCAGACGGTGATCCTGCGTGCGCCGAACGACATTCTGGCGGTGGAATATCTGCGCGCGCTGCACGGGACGCAGATCGCGCCCTTCGCCGTCCCGCGTATCGGGGGCTATCACGATCTGTCAACATCGGCCGAATTTGCCTCGGCGGCGGCGATACGGCGCGCAATGGCGGCGGGGGAGGACTACCTCAGCCTGCTGCCGCCGGAGGCGGCGGATATCTTCCGGGATGCGCCGTGCTACAGTCTTGCGGCGGGGGAGCGGGCGATGCTGGCAATCCTGCGCGCCATGCCGGATGAGGCATGGCAGACGCTGCCCTACGGCGGCGAGGGACTGCGCTACCGCCTGCGCGACGCTTGCCGGACACAGACGCGGTATGAGGAGATCCTGACGGCGGCGAAGACGAAGCGCTATCCGCGCACGCGCCTTACCAGAATGCTGCTGCTGGCATATTTGGGACTGACAACGGAGGATCTGCAGCGGGAGATTCCCTATCTGCACGTGCTCGGCTTTACGGACGCCGGGCGGGAGGCGCTGCATATGGCGAAAGCAGTGGGGGAGTTGCCGCTTGTAAACGCCGGGGTGGCGGGGCCTGACCGGCCGTATGTTGCGCTGGAGCGGCGCTGCGCGGATCTTTATACGCTGTTTGCGGAAAAGCCGGCGGATATGCGCTGCGGCACGGAGCGGAAGGGCAGAATTTCCTACCAAAAAGAAAAAAATGCTTGCTTTTCGCCGGACACTGTGATAAAATAACCGGGCATGAAAGAAATAAGGGCTTTGCGCCCTTTTACCAGAACCAGAAAGAGGTGAACAAAATGAAGGAAGGCATCCATCCGAACTACGAGCAGACCACAATTCGTTGTGCCTGTGGCGCGGTGATCGAGACTGGTTCTACCAAGAAGGACATCAAGGTTGAAATCTGCTCCAAGTGTCACCCCTTCTACACCGGCAAGCAGAAGCTGGTGGATACCGGTGGCCGTGTGGATCGGTTCAACAAGAAGTTCGGTCTCAAGAAGTGATCGCTAGAGCCCGCACCGCGATGGTGCGGGCTTTTTGCATAATTATGGGAGATTTTGACGGGAGGGATCGTATGGAACCGATGCAGGAGAAGCTTCCGGAGCGCGCGGTGCTCGTCGGCTTGGATGCGGCGGTGTTCTCCAGAGAGCAGACCGCGACGGCGGCGTCGCTGCGCGAGCTGGAAGCGCTTTTGGAGACGGCCGGCGGCGTCTGTGTTGGGACGCTGCTGCAAAGCCGCCCCGCACCGGACCCGCACAGCTTTCTCGGTGAGGGCAAGGCGCAGGAGCTGTGCCGGCTGGTGCAGCAGACGCAGGCGCAGATGGCCGTTTTTGACAACGACCTGTCGCCCTCGCAGATCCGCACCTTACAGGAGATGACAGGCGTGACGGTGCTCGACCGGAGCGCACTGATCCTCGATATCTTCGCCCAGCGCGCCCGTACCAAGGAGGGGCGGCTGCAGGTCGAGCTGGCGCAGTACCAGTATCTGCTGCCGCGCCTGTCCGGCATGGGCACGTCGCTCAGCCGCCAGGGCGGCGGCATCGGCACGCGCGGCCCCGGTGAGACAAAGCTGGAGACGGACCGCCGCCATATCCGGGAACGGATCAGCCGTCTGCGCGTGGAGCTGGCGGAGGTGCGCAAGGTTCGCGCTGTGCAGCGTGAGCGCCGCATCCGCAACGACGTGCCGGTGGTGGCGCTGGTGGGCTACACCAATGCGGGAAAGTCCTCACTGCTGAACGCGCTGACCGGCGCGGGCATCGAGGCAAACAACCGCCTGTTCGACACGCTGGATACCACGACGCGCCAGCTAAAGGTGTCCGACACATTGGACGCGCTGCTCTCCGACACGGTCGGCTTTATCGCAAAGCTGCCGCACCATCTGGTGGAGGCATTTTCAGCGACGCTGGAGGAGCTGCAATATGCGGATTTGCTGCTTGAAGTGATCGACGCGGGCGACCCGGAGCGCGAAGCGCATATCGAGGTCGTGGAGCAGCTGGTGCGCAGGCTGGCAAAGCCCGGTACGCCGGTGCTGCGATGCTACAATAAATGTGATACGGTTTCGCCCGACGAGATCCCCGCGGGGCGGGACAATCTGGCCGTCTCGGCCACGACCGGCGCAGGGCTGGACGCGCTGCTTCAGGCAATCGCACAGAAGCTCGACCGCGGGATGCGCCGCGCGACGCTGCTTTTGCCGTATGCAATGGCGGGGCAGCTGGAGGCGCTGCACACGCAGGGCAAGGTCGAGTCTGTGGAGTACGCGGATGCAGGCATCCGCGTCCGCTGTGTGATGGACCCCGTGCTGTACGGCCGCCTGCGGCAGTATGTGACGGAGGGATAGACGTATGGAGGAATATCTGGTTCCCACCGGCGATGGTGAGGCGGAGTTCGTGGAAAAACGCTCCCGTTTTATCGGGAGAATCTGGCGCACAGAGACAGAGGAGGAGGCGCTCGCGAAGATCAAAGCGATGCGCGAGCAGCACTGGGACGCGACGCACAACGTCTACGCCTATCTCATCCGGGACGGCGCAATGCGCTACTCCGACGACGGCGAGCCGCAGGGTACGGCCGGGATGCCGGTTCTGGACGTGCTGCGCAAGGAAAATCTGTTTCAGGTGACGTGCGTTGTCACGCGCTATTTCGGCGGCATCCTGCTTGGCGGCGGCGGACTGGTGCGGGCCTACGGCAGGGCAGCCTCGCAGGCCGTGCAGGCGGCGGGGATTTCCTGTAAACGCGTATGGCAGAAGCTGGACATTCCCTGCCCGTACAATCTGTTCGAGCCGGTGCGCAGCGCGGTTCTCGGGTGTGAGGGCATGGTACAGGACACGGAGTTCGGCGCAGAGGTATTGCTGCATGTCCTGCTGCCGCAGGCACAGACGGAATCGTTCCGAAAAAGGCTGACCGACCTGTCCGCCGGCCGGGTCGAGCCGGTGCTGCTGGAACAGGTGCATCGGGCGTTCCCGATATCTACATAATTATTCACAGTTTGTTCAGGAAAACAGACCGTAATTTTTGTACAATATCCACGTATGCTGGGCGAAGACTGCCAATTTATTCCAGAATTGGAGATGGAGGATGAGGTCTATGACCGTCCGCGAACAGTTGGAGCAGGATGAAAGAGAGCAACTGTCTCCCTACGCGGCGTTTGCCGCCGACTCGGCGGGGCGCGCGCGGCCGGACACGCCGTGCGAGGTGCGCACCTGCTACCAGCGGGATGCGGACCGGATTGTCCACTCCAAATCCTTCCGGCGGCTGATGCACAAGACGCAGGTTTTTTTGCAGCCGGAGGGCGACCACTACCGCACGCGCATGACGCACACACTCGAGGTCACGCGGATTGCGCGGACGATTGCGCGCGCCCTGCGCCTGAACGAGGATCTGACTGAGGCCATCGCGCTGGGGCATGATCTGGGGCATACGCCGTTCGGCCATGCAGGCGAGCGGGCGCTCAGCGAGGTGCGCGGCCAGCCGTTTTACCACAATGAGCAGTCGCTGCGTGTTGTGGACCGGCTGGAAAAGGACTATCAGGGGCTGAATATGACCTACGAGGTCCGCATGGGCATTGTGGGACATACCGGGCCGCGTGTTCCGGAGACGCTCGAGGGGCAGATTGTCCGCACGGCGGATAAAGTCGCTTACATCAACCACGATATTGACGATGCCATCCGCGCGGGGATTTTGCAGGATTCCGATATTCCGGCGGAAATCGCGGCCGTGCTCGGAACAAACCACCGCCAGCGGATCAACACGCTGGTGCAGGATATGGTGCGCTCCACGGCGCAGCGGCAGACGCTCTGCATGACGCCGGAGGTGGAGCAGGCCATGTACGCGCTGCGGGAGTTCATGTTCGAGCATGTCTATCGCAATCCCGTGGCCAAGGGCGAGGAGTCGAAGGCCATTGAGATTCTGAAGCTGCTCTACGGGCATTATATGGACAGTCCGGACGAGCTGCCGCACGAGTTCCAGTGCATCCGCGAGCAGGAGGGCACAGACCGCGCGGTCTGTGACTACATTGCCGGCATGACCGACAAGTATGCCGTCTATAAATTCAGCGAAATCTATATCCCGACCGCCTGGCAGCGGCGGGACTGAGCGGCGCAGGCCGGAGCGAAAGGAGGCGCCGAAATGCCGTTTCCACAAGCGTTTCTGGACGAGCTGATCGACCGGAATCCCATCGAGGATGTGGTGGGGCAGTATGTGGCGCTGACGCGCCGGGGCAGCAACCTGTTTGGCCTCTGCCCGTTTCACAGCGAAAAAACCGCGTCCTTTTCCGTCGCGCCGGACAAGCAGATGTACTACTGTTTCGGCTGCCACAAGGGCGGCGGCGCGATCAATTTCATTATGGACGTGGAAAACCTCGAATATCCGGACGCCGTCCGCTTTCTGGCAAAGCGGGCGGGGATGGATGTGCCGGAGGACGCGGCCTACCAGTCGCAGCTGAAAAAGCAGGAGCGGCTGTGGAACCTCAACAAGGCCGCCGCGCGCTATTTCCACGCGTCGCTGCGCAGTGACGCGGGCCGCGCGGGCCGGGCGTATATTGCCAAGCGAGGCCTGTCGGGGCAGACGGTGACACGCTTTGGACTGGGCTTCGCGGCGGAAGGGTTCACGAATCTGGTCGACGAGATGCACCGGCAGGGCTACGACGATGAAGACCTGCTGGACGCGGGGCTGGCCACGCGCTCGAGGAAGAACGGGAAGGTCTATGACCGCTTCCACAACCGGCTCATGTTCCCAATCATCGACGTCCGTGGGCACGTCATCGGCTTCGGCGGGCGCGTCATGGACGACGGTGAGCCGAAGTATCTGAACTCGCCGGAGACCGTGATCTTTAATAAGCGCAAGAATTTATTTGCGCTCAATGTCGCAAAAAAGACGAAAATGGGCAAGATAATCCTCACCGAGGGTTACATGGACGCCATCAGTCTGCACCAGTATGGCTTTGACTGCGCGGTGGCGTCGCTTGGAACGGCGCTGACAGAGGAGCAGGCGCTGCTGCTGTCGAAATATACCGACCAGCTTGTGCTGATCTATGACGGCGACGAGGCCGGGCAGAACGCGACGAAGCGCGCCATCGGCATTCTGGAAAAGACCGGGATGCAGGTCAAGGTCCTGCGGATGCGCGGGGCGAAGGATCCGGATGAATTTTTGAAGAAGTACGGCGCCGACCGCTTCCGCGTGCTGCTGGAGGAGTCGGAAAACCATGTGGAGTACCAGCTCCAGTCGCTGCAACGGAAATATGACCTGAAGGAAGACGAACAGCGGGTACAGTTTTTGCAGGAGGCGGCGCAGCTGGTTGCGAGCCTGCCCAGCGCAGTCGCGCGGGAGGTCTACGGCGGCAGAGCTGCGCAGACGGCGGGTATCACGCCCGAAGCGATGAAGCTGGAGGTGAATAAGGCGTTCCGGCGCCGGGATGCGCAGGCCAGACGGCAGCAGGAAAAAAAGGATCTCGCGCCCGTCGCGGCGCTCCAGCCGAAGGATCGGGCCATGCAGTACCAGAATGTCCGCTCCGCCATGGCGGAGGAGGGGGTGCTGCGGCAGGTCCTGACGGAACCGGCACTGTTCGACCAGTTGACGGGACTTTCGGAGGAGATGTTCTCTTCGCCGCTGCTCGGCCGGGCGTTTTCAGCGCTGCGGGCGTGCCACGAGGCGGGCGGGAGCGTCCTGCTTGCGGCCGTGGCGGAGCAGTTCACGCCGGAGGAGATGAACCATCTCGCGGCGGTGGCGAACCGGCAGTCGGAAAAGGTAAATGAGGCCGCGCTCCGGGACTATCTGGAGACGATCCGCACAGAATTTCAGCTTCGCGACACGCACAGCGCAGACGATCTGCTTGTGATGCAGCAGCGGCTGAAGGCCAGGAAAGGGTATGGTGGAGCAAATGGATGAGAAAGAACGTAAGAATCCTGCACAGGTGCTGCCGCAGCAGCTGCAAGCGCTTCTGGAGGAAGGAAAGAAAAACGGAAAGATCTCGTCAAAAAACCTCATTGAGGCCTTCGATTCGGTGAACGCTTCGGATGAGCTGACGGAGCAGTTCTACGCCGAGCTGGAAAACACGAGCGTGGAGATTGACGTGGGGGATATCCTCGAGGTGATCCCGCCGCAGGAGGATGCCCCCACTGCGGAGGAGGCGCTGGAGGCGGAGCCGACGGAGCTGGTGGACCCCGAAAAGCTCAGCGAGACCTACAGTACGAACGACCCCGTGTGTATGTATCTCAAAGAGATTGGAAAGATCCCGCTGCTGACCGCGCAGGAGGAGACGGAGCTGGCCGAACGGATGGCGGCGGGCGATGAGGCCGCCAAGAAAAAGCTGGCCGAGGCCAACCTGCGGCTGGTCGTCTCCATCGCGAAGCGCTATTCCGGCCGTGGGATGCATCTGCTGGATCTGATTCAGGAGGGCAATCTGGGGCTGATTAAGGCTGTGGAAAAATTTGACCACACCCGCGGATTTAAGTTCTCGACCTATGCGACGTGGTGGATTCGCCAGTCGATCACAAGGGCGATTGCCGATCAGGCGCGCACGATCCGTATCCCGGTGCACATGGTCGAAACAATCAACCGTGTTGTCCGGATGCAGCATACGCTCAACCAAAAGCTCGGCCGGGAGCCGAGCAACGAGGAGATCGCAAAGGAGCTGAACCTGCCGGTCGAAAAGGTCGAGGAGGTGTGCGCCATCGCGCAGGAGCCGGTATCGCTGGAGACGCCCGTCGGCGAGGAGGAGGACAGCCACCTCGGCGACTTCATCCAGGACGAGGGCGTCTCCGAGCCCGCCGACGCCGCGTCGTATCACCTGCTCCGCGAGCAGCTGACCGACGTGCTCAAGACGCTGACGCCGCGCGAGGAAATGGTGCTCCGAATGCGATTCGGCCTCGAGGACGGGCATCCGTGCACACTCGAGG
>CAZYZQ010000069.1:0-12732 GCA_964652075.1 uncultured Oscillospiraceae bacterium | reverse complement strand
CTCCTCGTAGCCCGACGAGCCGTTGAACTGCCCCGCGCCGTACAGGCCGGGGATTTTTTTGCTCTCAAGGGTAGGCAGCAGCTCTGTCGGATCGACACAGTCGTACTCGATCGCGTAGGCCGGGCGCATCATCTCGGCGTGCTCGAGTCCCGCGATGGAGTGCAGCATGTCGAGCTGCACATCCTCCGGCAGGCTTGAGGACAGGCCCTGCAAATACAGCTCGTCCGTCGAAAGACCGCACGGCTCGAGAAAGAGCTGGTGGCGCGGCTTGTCGGCAAAGCGGACGATCTTCGTCTCGATCGACGGGCAGTAGCGCGGGCCGGTCGATTCAATCATGCCGTTGTAGAGCGGCGAACGGTCGAGATTATTTCGGATAATTTCATGCGTTTTTTCGTTTGTATAGGTCAGATAGCAGACCGCTTTGTTCTCCGGTTGGTGGGTTGTTGTATAGCTGAAGGGCTGGATTTTCCCGTCGCCCTTCTGCACCTCCATCCGCGAAAAATCGACGCTGCGCGCATTCAGGCGCGGCGGCGTGCCGGTCTTGAAGCGGCGCAGGCGCAGTCCAAGCTCCCGCAGCCGCTCCGACAGACCGACGGACGGGTGCATTCCGTCCGGGCCGGAGGGGTAGGCGCAGTCGCCCGTGATGACGCGCGAATCAAGGTATGTTCCCGAGGCGATGATCACGGCGCGACACGCGTAGCGCGCGCCGAGCCGCGTCACAACACCGCAGATTTCGCCCGCGTCTGTTCGTAAGATGTCTACAATCTCCGCCTGCTTGAGCTGCAGGTTCTCCTGCCGCTCGAGCGTGCGCTTCATGTACTCCTGATAGCGCCGCCGGTCAGCCTGCGCGCGCAGGGAGTGGACGGCGGGGCCTTTGCCGAGGTTCAGCATCCGGTACTGGATGCAGCACGCGTCCGCCGCGCGGCCCATCTCGCCGCCGAGCGCGTCCAGCTCCACAACCAGATGCCCCTTTCCCGTCCCGCCGATCGCGGGATTGCAGGGCATATTTCCAACCGCGTCCAGATTGATGGTAAATACAATGGTACTGACGCCGAGGCGCGCGCACGCAAGCGCCGCCTCGATGCCCGCGTGGCCGGCGCCGATGACGGCGACCTCGCAGCTTCCCGCATCGTACATGTCCCGTCCCCCTCTCAGCCGCGCAGCAGCCAGAAGGCCAGCGCAAGCAGCTCGAGCGCGCCGCACGACGTGTCGCAGGCGAGAAATTCCGTCTGCTCGACACGCGCGGGACGCAGGCTCCCAAGGGCGGCATTTTGGGTGTAAATCGTATACCCTTCCTGCTTCGTTCCGTCACAGAAGATGCCGCGCTCCGCGATCTGGATGTGCGCGCGGCCGCGGCCGATGTGAATGTCCGGCTGGCGGCTCACGCGGAACAGCCGCGCCGCCCCCGCGTACACGGCGATCTCGGTCATGCGCTCGGTCATCGAGTAGCTTCCGTCCGCACCCGTCACGGTCAGAACGCCCCGCCGCGCCTTCGGCGCGCGGGTGTACTCGCCGGAGAATATCTGATTCCCGGTATCATCCGTCATACTGTACTGATTTCCCTGTTTTGAGATCGTAAACACGGCGATTCCTCCGTTATTTGTGGTACTTTATCCCGGCCTGGATGCTCTCGGCGCGGTAGACCTGCTCGAGCGCCATCACGCGGAACAGGTGGTGCGGGAACGTCATTCTGGAAAACGAGAGCAATAGCTCCGCCTGCCGCTTGACCGCCGGTGCAAGCCCGAAGCTCGAGCCAATCACGAGGCACACGCTCCCCGCGCCGCCGGCCTTGCGCGCGGCGAGGTACGACGCCAGCTCCTCGGAGGACAACAGCTTCCCCTCCGGCGTGCATACAATCAGGCACGCGCCCTTCGGCACATGTGCCAGAATCGCCGCGCCCTCGCGCTCGAGCGCCTGCGCGACCTGCGCCGGGGAGGGCGAATCCGGCAGGCGCGTCTCCGGCAGCTCGCACAGCTCCGCGCGGCAAAAGGCCGACAGCCGTTTCAAATACTCCGCGCTCGCCTGCGCATAGAACGGCTCCTTGAGCTTGCCCACGCAGATCACCGTCACTCGGAACACCGCGCCCACCTCCCGGTTTTTTGTATACGATAGCACATTTTCGGCCGGGTTGCAAGGGAGCCTCTGGGGATATGTGCGTCCTTCAGCTGTTGCGCCTTTTCCAGATTCCTTATTATAATATAAGACGACAGAAAAACCTTGCTTCAGACGCCCTTTTGTGGTATAATTTATGCGTTGGAAATTTGGGTAAAACACCACGAAAGGAGCCGCCTATGTACTCCTCCGCCTATGTCTGGGCAAAGGTTCTCGGCTATCTGGAAGAAAAGATCAACCCCACGGTCGTCCAAACGTGGTTCGACGACGCGGAGGTCGTTGAATTCACGGACGAACGGCTGACCATCCACACCCCCTCGCTCTTCCGTCAGGAGACGATCCAGCGCCGCTTTGTCCCGTTCATTCAGGACGCGATGCACGACATCTTCCAGTTTCACACAGAGGTCGTGATCCTCAACGACGAGGAGCTGCAAGCGTTCCGCGAACAGGAACGGCAGCCCGATATTATTGAATTTAATCCGCAGTTTACCTTTGAGAAATTTGTTGTCGGCCCGTCGAACCGCTTTGCGCACGCGGCGGCGCTGGCCGTCGCCAAAAAGCCCGCCGAGGCGTACAACCCGCTGTTCATCTACGGCGAGTCCGGCCTCGGCAAGACGCACCTGCTCTACGCCATCGCGACCGAGGTGCGCCGCCACAGCCCGAAATCGAAGATCATCTACATCAAGGGCGACCAGTTCACAAACGAGCTGATCGCCGCCGTCGGAGAGGGCAAAAACGTCGAATTCCGGCAGAAATACCGCTCGGCCGACCTGTTTTTAGTCGATGATATCCAGTTCATCGCCGGCAAGAACTCAACGCAGGAGGAATTCTTCCACACCTTCAACACACTCTACGAGGCGCACAAGCAGATCGTCCTGACGTCCGACCGGCCGCCCAAGGAGATGAGCCGCCTCGAGGACCGCCTGAAGACGCGCTTCGAGTGGGGCCTGATCGCGGACATCCAGCCGCCGGACTATGAGACGCGCGTCGCGATCATCCGCAATAAGTGCCGCGAGCTGGGCCTCGACCTGCCCGACGACGTCTCGCGCTACATCGCGGAAAATATCACAAACAACGTCCGGCAGATCGAGGGCACGGTCAAAAAGATCCTCGCCTACCGCGATTTGCAGGGCATCACGCTCGACGTGCCGAGCGTCAGCCGCGCCATCAAGGACATGTACAAGGGCCAGGCCGACGCGCTGCCCACGCCCGCGCTGATTATCAGCGAGGTCAGCCGCTTCTATTCGTTTGAGGAGGCGACGATCCGCGGCTCGCAGAAAAGCCGCGGCATTGCCGAGGCGCGGCAGACGGCCATGTACCTGTGCCGCAAGCTGACGAACCTCAGCCTGCCGGACATCGGCAAGGAGTTCGGCCGCGACCATTCGACCGTCCTGCACAGCATCCGCAAGGTCGAAACGGCGCTCGAAAGCCCCTCAAACGGCCTGCAGGACAACATCCGCGACATCACCGCCGCAATCAACGCAAAGCTGTAGGGGCGCCGCTGGTGGGACGCACTCTTTACCGCACCCTCGATAGAACAGCCCCCGTTCTTGGCTCGCCCCCCCCTTAGGGGGAGAGCTGTCAGCGCCAAAGGCGCTGACAGCTCGGCCCAAAGGAAGTGGCCTCGGCACGCCCCGCCTGAAGATGCGGGGTGTGAGAGGGGCTGCACTAGAGGGTTGTACAAAGGCTGCGTGAGTTTTTCCTGCATAGATTTTGGTGCTGTATAAATTTGCAACTGCATCCCCTCTCAGTCTTGGCCTTCGGCCAATCCAGCTCCCCCACTGGGGGAGCTTTGCGGGGGCTGTTCTATCAATAGTTTTTCAAATATAAATTCAATTTTTCCATATAGAAAAGGAGTTTCCCATGAAATTTACGTGTGAAAAATCCGCGCTGGTGGCGGCGGTTTCGGTGGCGAGCCATACGGTCGCGGCGAAGAGCTCTTTGCAGGCGCTCGAGGGCATCCTGCTGCAGGCGCACGGGTCGATGCTGAAGCTGACCGGCTACAACCTTGAAACGGGCATCACCACCTCCGCGCCCGCGGAGATCCGCGAGGAGGGCACGTGCATCATGCCCGCGCGGCTGTTCTTCGACGTCATCCGCAAGCTGCCGGACGACGAGGTCTCGGTCTTTGTCGACGAGAAGCTGCGCGTCGTGTGCCAGTCCGGCGTCAGCCGCATCAGCTTCTCGGCCACGAGCGCCGACGACTACCCCGACCTGCCCGACGTTGACGACGCGATTAAAATGACGATTCCGCGCTGCGAGCTGCGCCAGCTCATCACGGGCACGCTGTTCTCGGCCTCGACGAACGCGTCGCGGCCGGTACACACGGGCTGCCTGTTCGAGGTGGAGGACGGCGAGGTCACGATCATCGCCGTCGACGGCTACCGCATGGCCATCCGCCGCTGGTGCAACGAGGAGAAGAAGGGCCCGCTGCTGCGCTTCATCGCGCCCGCGCCCGCGCTCAAGGAGCTGGAAAAGACGCTCGGCGACGACGACGGCCCCGTCACCTTCTGCCAGTCCGGCAAGCACCTGCTGTTCCGCTTCGGCGGCTTCTCGCTCGTGTGCCGGACGATCACAGGCGACTTTCTCGACTGGCGGCGCGTCCTGCCGACCGACAACCCGATCAAGCTCACCGCCCAGTGCTCGAAGATCTCGGCCACCGTCGAGCGCGTCGGGCTCGTCATTCAGGAGAACGCGCGCTCGAGCGTGCGCTGCACGTTCGGCAGGAACACCGTGGATCTTGAGACAAACACGGTCATCGGCTCGGCCAAGGACGCCTGCGACCTCGCGGGCGACGGGCAGGGGCTGGAGATCGGCTTCAACTGCAAGTACCTGACCGACGCGCTGCGCGCCGTGCCGGACGAGGAGACGGTGCTCGAGCTGTCCACCTCACTCAACCCGATCGTCATGACCCCGTGCGACGGGTCGAACCGGTACGCCTACATGGTGCTGCCGGTGCGCATCAAGGAGCAGTGAGATGAAGGTACACGTGACAAAGCGCCCGGCCGGCGCTGTGACCAAAATTCCGATCACCACGGAATTTATCAAGCTTGAAAGCTTTCTGAAGCTTGCGGGCGCCGTCGAATCCGGCGGTATGGCGAAGAATTTTATCCAGAACGGGCAGGTGCTCGTCGCGGGCGAGGTGTGCACGATGCGCGGCAAGAAGCTGCGCCCCGGCGACCGCGTGACGCTCGAGGGGCAGACATGGGAAGTGAGCGGCGCCGATGCGCCTTGACCGCCTGCACCTGACCGGCTTTCGCAGCTATACGGAGCTGGACGCCGCGTTCTGCCCCGGCGTCAACCTGATCCTCGGCGACAACGCGCAGGGCAAGACGAACCTGCTGGAGTCCGTCGTCTATCTCTCGCAGGGCCGCTCCTTCCGGACGCGGCGGGAGCAGGAGCTGATCCACTTCGGCGCGCCGTTCTGCGAGCTGTCGGCGGATATTTTCAGCGGCGGGCGCGAACAGAACCTGCGCGTGCTGCTCTTTCCCGACCGGCGGCGGCGCCAGCTCTTCATCGGCGGCGTCAAGCAGAAGACGGCGGCCGCGCTGCCGGGGCTTCTGACCACCGTGCTGTTCTGCCCGGAGGATCTGCTGGTCTTAAAGGCCGGCGCCGCGCCGCGCAGGCGGCTGATCGACGCCGCGCTGTGCCAGCTGCGGCCGGGCTACGCGCGGGCGCTTTCCGAGTACACGCGCATCCTTGAGCACAAGCAGCGCATTCTCAAGGACCGCTTCGACTTCCCGGGCCTTCTGGACGCGCTGCCGGAGTTCAACGAGCAGCTGTGCGCCATGGGCGCGGTGCTGATTGCGGCGCGGGCAAAGTATCTGCGCGCGCTGGGCGAGGCGGCCGCGCGGTTCCACGCGGACTTCTCCGGCGGGCGCGAGACGCTGCACCTGCGCTACGAGACTGTCTCGACCATCGACAACCCCTTCGCGGACGAGACTGCGCTGCGCGCGCAGCTGCGCGAACATCAGGCAAGCCACTACCGCGCCGAGCTGGAGAGCTGCCAATGCCTCTCCGGCCCGCACCGCGACGATTTCACGGCCACGATCAACGGCGCGCCGGTCAAGAGCTACGGCTCGCAGGGCCAGACGCGCACGGCGGCGATCTCGATCAAGCTCGCGGAGCGCGAGCTGAGCCGCCGCGACACCGGCGAGGAACCGGTGCTGCTATTGGACGACGTGCTCTCCGAGCTGGACCCGGGAAGGCAGGACTTCGTCCTCAACCAGATCCGCAGCGGACAGGTCTTCATCACCTGCTGCGAGCGCGGCCGCTTCACCGACATCGGCAAACGCTTCCTCATCGAGGGTGGCACGATTCAAGAACGCTGAACGGCGACAGGACGCACCGCCGATAGAACAGCCCCCGTAAGCGCCCCAGAGGGGGGAGCTGGCGGCGATAGCCGCCGCCGAAGCCAAAAGGAAAGGGCTTCGGCACGCCCCGCGAGAATATGCGGGGTGTCGTCACGGGCTATTGCCCGTAACCTCCCCCCTCTGGGGAGGTTACGGGAGAGCGTTTTTGTTGGAGGATTGCACAAAATTTTGGTGCATTCCCGGGCGCACACACAGGTGCGCCCCTACCCGTGGATTGATGGCCGCGCCGCGCTCCCCACCCCCATCCCCACCCCTGGAGGTGTTTCCATGTATATCCCCATTGGCGGCGATTTCTCCGTCCGGGCGCGGACGGTGATCGGCGTATTCGACCTCGACAACGCCAGCTGGTCATATAAAACGCGCGAATTTTTGCGCCGTGCCGAGGAGACCGGCGAGGTGATCGCCGTCACAGACGACGTGCCGCGCGCCTTCGTCCTGACCGAGGAATTCGGCATGCGCCGCATCTACCTCACCGCCGTCTCCTCCAGCGCGATTGAGAAGCGGATGCGCCGGAGATAGAACGTTCTGCAATAGAGCAGCCCCCGCGAAGCTCCCCCGGTGGGGGGAGCTGGCAGCGCGCAGCGCTGACTGAGAGGGGATGCAG
The DNA here is from genome assembly GCA_964652075.1 of uncultured Oscillospiraceae bacterium. GTDB lineage: Bacteria > Bacillota > Clostridia > Oscillospirales > Oscillospiraceae > CAZYZQ01. The sequence continues at coordinate 5,643 of CAZYZQ010000069.1, read as the reverse complement.
TCACAAATCTGTACAGCACCGAAAGCTATGCAGAAAAAAGCTCGCATTAGACGATGCAAACGCCCCGCCCTTGTACAACCCTTCGGTGCAGCCCCTCTCACACCCCGCATCTTCAGGCGGGGCGTGCCGAGGCCATTTCCTTTGGGCCGAGGCGTCGGCTATCGCCGCCAGCTCCCCCCCGTAGGGGGAGCTTCGCGGGGTCGTTCTATCGAAGATGCATCCGACACCCCACCCACCCCGCGCCTTTGGCGCGTTTTCATACTCAACCCAATCCGAAAGGACAATACACTATGCCACAAACACCAGAAATTCAGGAATACGACGCCAGTCAAATTCAGGTGCTCGAAGGGCTTGAGGCCGTCCGGAAGCGCCCGGGCATGTATATCGGCTCGACCAGCGAGCCGGGCCTGCACCACCTCGTCTATGAGATCGTGGACAACGCCATCGACGAGGCGCTTGCCGGGTTCTGTGACCACATCCAGGTCTCCATTCTGGAGGGCGATATCATCCGCGTGCGCGACAACGGGCGCGGCATCCCGGTCGACATCCAGCCGCAGACGGGCAAGCCCGCGCTCGAGGTCGTCTACACGATCCTGCACGCGGGCGGCAAGTTCGGCGGCGGCGGCTACAAGGTCTCCGGCGGCCTGCACGGCGTCGGCGCCTCCGTCGTCAACGCGCTCTCCGAATGGGTCGAGGTGCGCGTGTCCCGCGACGGGCACATCTACGAGATGAAGTTCGCGCGCGGCCATGTCACGCAGGAGATGCGGATCGTCGGCAAAACCGACGGCCACGGCACCGAGGTGCGCTTCAAGCCGGACGGCGAGATCTTCGAGACGCTCGTTTTCAACTACGATATCTTGGAGAAGCGGCTGCGCGAGCAGGCGTTTCTGAACGCGGGCGTGCGCATCGAGCTGTCGGACGAGCGCCCCGACCAGGAGCGGCACGACGACATGTGCTACGAGGGCGGCATCCGCTCCTTCGTCGAGCACTTAAACCGCAACAAGACCCCCCTGCACCCCGGCGTCATCTACGTCTCCGGGCAGGACGGTGACTCGATCGCCGAGGTCGCGATGCAGTACAACGACGGCTACAACGAGTTCCTTCTCTCGTTCGCCAACGACATCCACACGACCGAGGGCGGCACGCACGAGACGGGCTTCAAGTCCGCGCTCACGCGCGTGCTCAACGACTACGGCCACGAGAAGAAGCTCTTAAAGGACGACGAGCAGATCTCCGGCGAGGACGCGCGCGAGGGCCTGACCGCGGTCATCTCCGTCAAGCTCTCCGAGGCGCAGTTCGAGGGCCAGACCAAGACGAAGCTCGGCAACAGCGAGATGCGCTCGCTCGTCGACTCGATGGTGCGCGAGAAGCTCGCGATCTTCCTCGAGGAGAACCCGTCCGTCGGCAAGATCATTTTGGAGAAGGCGCAGACCGCCGCCCGCGCGCGCGAGGCCGCGCGCAAGGCCCGCGACATGACGCGCCGCAAGAGCGTCCTCGAGTCCGGCAGCCTGCCCGATAAATTGCAGGACTGCAACGAGCGCGACCCCAGCCTGTGCGAAATCTACATCGTCGAGGGCGACTCCGCCGCCGGCTCGGCGATTCAGGGCCGCGACTCCCGCTTTCAGGCGATCCTCTCGATGTGGGGCAAGATGCTCAACGTCGAAAAGGCGCGCGCCGACAAGATCTACGGTAACGACAAGCTCTATCCGCTGATCCTCGCGCTCGGCGCGGGCATCGGCACGGAGTTCAACCTCGACAAGCTGCGCTATCAGAAGATCATCATCATGGCGGATGCCGACGTCGACGGCGCGCACATCCGCACGCTGCTTCTGACGTTCTTCTTCCGCTATATGCGGCCGCTGATCGAGCATGGGTACGTGTACTCCGCCGTGCCGCCGCTGTACAAGCTGACGCGCGGCAAGACGCAGCGCGTGGCCTATTCCGACGAGCAGCGCGACCAGATCTCCGCCGAGATGCGCGGCGACAATCCGAACGTGAAGGTCGATATCTCCCGCTTCAAGGGCCTCGGCGAGATGGACCCGCACGAGCTGTGGGAGACAACCATGGACCCAACCACCCGCACCCTGCGCCGCATCACCCTCGACGACGCCGTCCGCGCCGACGAGGTCTTTACCATCCTCATGGGCGAACAGGTCGAACCCCGCAAGGAATGGATCGAACACAACGCCCGGTACGCGGTGAATATTGATATCTAAGGAGGAACTCCGATTGGCTCATAACAGAGATTACAAGCCGGAGGACATTGCGTTTCCCGATCAGGTGATTACGGAATCGAACCTCGTCGAGGAGATGCAGAAGTCCTATATTGAATACGCCATGTCCGTCATTGTCGGGCGGGCGCTGCCGGACGTGCGCGACGGCCTGAAGCCCGTCCACCGGCGCATCCTCTACGCCATGTACGAGGACAACCTGACCTCCGACAAGCCCTTTAAAAAGTCCGCCACCTGCGTGGGTGACGTGCTGGGCCGGTACCATCCACACGGCGACGCGTCCGTCTACGACGCCATGGTGCGCCTTGCGCAGGACTTCTCGATGCGCTACCAGCTCGTCGAGGGCCACGGCAACTTCGGTTCGGTTGACGGCGATCCACCCGCCGCCTACCGTTATACGGAGGCGCGGCTGTCGAAAATTTCCAACGAAATGCTCCGCGAGATTGAGAAGGACACGGTCGACTGGGACCCGAACTTCGATGAGACGCGCAAGGAGCCGCGTGTGCTGCCCTCCCGTTTCCCGAACCTTTTGGTAAACGGTTCTTCCGGCATCGCCGTCGGCATGACGACGAATATCCCCCCGCACAACCTGCGCGAGGTCATCGGCGCGTGCGTGGAAGTCCTCGACAACCCCGAGGCGACGCTGAACGACCTGATGGCGCACATTCAGGGGCCGGACTTCCCGACGAAGGGCATCATCATGGGCCGCAGCGGCATCCGCGCGGCCTACGCCACCGGCCGTGGGCGCGTCAAGGTGCGCGCGCGGACGCATTTTGAGGAATTCGGCCAGAACCGGACGCGCATCATCGTCACAGAACTGCCGTATCAGGTCAACAAACGCCAGCTGATCCGCGCGATTGCCGACCAGGTCAAGGACAAGCGCATCGAGGGCATCTCCGACCTGCGCGACGAATCCGACCGCGAGGGCATGCGCATGGTCATCGAGCTCAAGCGCGACGCGAACCCGCAGGTGGTGCTGAACACCCTCTTCGCCAACACGCAGATGCAGACGACCTTCGCGATCAATATGCTGGCACTGGTTGACAACCAGAAGCAGCCGAAAATTCTCTCGCTTCGCCATATTCTCGACGAATATCTGGCGTTTCAGGAGGAAATCATTGTCCGCCGGACGCGCTACGACCTGAAAAAGGCGCTCGAGCGCGCACATCTGCTGGAAGGTCTTCTCATCGCGCAGGACAATATCGACGAAGTCATTCACATCATCCGCACCTCCTACGACAACGCGAAGGAGAACCTGATGGCGCGCTTCTCGCTCGACGAGGTGCAGGCGCAGGCGATTCTCGACATGCAGCTCAAGCGCTTGCAGGGGCTTGATCGCGAAAAGCTTGAGAATGAATACAAGGAATTAGAGGAGAAAATTTCCTACTTCCGCCGCGTGCTGGAGGACGAGGGCCTTGTGCGCCAGATCCTGAAGGAGGAGCTGACCGCGATCGGCGAAAAGTACGGCGACGCGCGCGTCACCGAGATTCAGGACGTCGAAGACGAGATCGACATTGAGGATCTGATTGAGGAGGAAGACTGCGTCTTCACGCTGACCGAGGCGGGCTACATCAAGCGCACGCCCGTCTCCGAGTACAGCGCCCAGTCCAAGGGCGGCATGGGCAAGAAGGGCATCACAACCCGGGAAGAGGATAACGTTGTAGAAGTGTTTACCGCATCCACGCACGACTATATTCTCTTCTTCACCGACACCGGCAAGGTCTACAAGAAGAAGGGCTACCAGATCCCCGAATCCGGCAAGGCCGCGAAGGGCACCAACCTTGTCAACATTTTGCAGATTGAGCAGGGAGAACATGTGCAGACCATGCTCCACTACCGCGAGAAGGCCACCGAGGAGCTGTACCTCTTTATGGTCACGCGCTTCGGCACGGTCAAGCGCCTGCCGGTCACGGCGCTCCGGAACCTGCGCAACAACGGCATCCGCGCGCTCACGATGGACGAGGGCGACGCGCTCGTCACGGTGCGTGAGACGGACGGCACGAAGAAGATCCTGATCGCCACGCACAACGGTATGGCCGTCTGCTTCGACGAAAACGACGTGCGCCCGATGGGCCGGCAGGCCGTCGGCGTGCGCGGCATCCGCCTGCGGGACGGCGACTTCGTCGTCGGCGCGGCGCGCATGGGCGAGGGCAAGACCGTCCTCTCGATCACGGAGCGCGGCTATGGCAAACGCTCGCCGGTCGAGGAGTACCGCATCACGAACCGCGGCGGCCTCGGCATCAAGAACCACCTCGTCACGGAAAAGACCGGCCCGGTGATCGGCGTCAAGGTTGTGGACGGCTCGGAGGATCTGCTGCTTGTCACGCAGGCGGGCATCCTGATCCGCACCGCCGTTGACAAGATCCGCGTCGCGGGCCGCGCGACGCAGGGCGTCATTGTCATGCGCTTCCGCGAGGAGGGCGACCGCGTGATCTCCATGGCGCTCACCCAGCGTGAGCCGGGCGAGGACGACGCCTCCGAAGAAGCGCCGGAAACCCCCGAATCATGAGAACCGTCACCATCTACACCGACGGCGCCTGCTCGGGCAATCCCGGCCCGGGCGGATGGGCTGCCATTCTGCTCTACGGCGAGCACCGGCGCGAGCTGTCCGGCGGCGAGGCCAGGACGACCAACAACCGCATGGAGCTGACCGCCGTGATCCGCGCGCTCGAGGCGCTGCGCGAGCCGTGCACCATCGAGCTGTACTCGGACAGCAAATACGTCATCGACGCGCTCTCCAAGGGCTGGGCCGTGGGCTGGCGCAAACGCGGTTGGATCAAGGCCGACAAGAAGCCCGCGCTGAACCCCGACCTCTGGTCGCGCCTGCTGGAGCTGGCCGAGACGCACGAGCTGCGCCTGCACTGGGTCAAAGGCCACGCCGAAACCCCGGAAAACAACCGCTGCGACGAGCTGGCCGTGGCCGAGAGCCGGAAATTTCAGAAATAAAGACACCCCCGCCGCCTGAAATAACAGGTGGCGGGGGATCGTTTTTCGCGCGGCGCACTACCGTTCGAGGTGTAGGGGCAACTCCGCCCTCGGCACGCTCCGCCTGACGATGCGGGGTGTGAGAGGTAGCTCTATGCAGGGATGTCTAAATAACGTACTTCCTACCGCCTCCCTCTCAGTCAGCGCCTTTGGCGCTGCCAGCTCTCCCCCCAAGGGGGGCGATCCAAGAACGAGGGCTGTTCTATTGGGGATACAACGCATAATTTGCGGCGCACTCTACGAAAGGGGGCACGACTCAGCATCCTGCTTCACCCCAGCGGCGGGTGCTCGATCATCTCCCGGAGCGTGCCGGCGAGCGCTGCAAACTGCTTTTGAAACCGTGGATCCTGCGCGAGCAGCTTGCAGGGATCCTCGGCGCGGAAGATGCGGTCGAGCAGGTGCAGAAGGATCCGGCGGCGGTAGGGGT
>CAZYZQ010000068.1:4514-12734 GCA_964652075.1 uncultured Oscillospiraceae bacterium | reverse complement strand
GCTACCACAACGACGACTGGATGATCGGCAACTCCTTCCTGCTCGCGCCGTGGGAGGGTCAGGGCAGCGATTTCCGCACCGCCGCATATGACAACATGGTCAACTCCCCGGCCTCGAGCTACCTCGGCTTCTCGCTGGATTCGACCGACCTTCAGAATCTGGTTGCGGCGCTCTCCTCTGTCTACGACGAATACGAGAGCACCATGCTCTCCGGTCTTTACACAGAGTCCCTGCTGGACGAGTATGACGCCAAGCTGGACGCCGCAGGCCTTGACGACTACGTCGCCGCCATTCAGGCGCAGGTTGACGCCTGGAGAAGCTGAACCTGATACAGGAAATCCCCCTCCATAGCACGGAATACCGGCAGAACGCTTGCGATTCTGCCGGTATTCTGATAAAATAAACCCATCAAAAAAGCGAAAGGGGATATCCCGATATGGAATTTTACGAATTCATGCAGAACCTGATGCAGCTTCAGACACGCGACAAGCTGCGGCGCTATGCCGATCTGAACCGCACCGCCGTGCGCGGCGGCACTGTGCTGGCCGGGTCGTCCCTGATGGAGAACTTCCCGGTCAACGAGATGCTCATGAGCCGCGGTGTTATGAAGACCGTCTACAACCGCGGGCTCGGCGGCCTGACCATCCGCGACTATGAGCCGCATCTGGACGTGTGCATTCTCGACCTTGCGCCCTCCCGCCTCTTTATCAACATCGGGTCAAACGACCTGAACCTGCCGGGCGACACCGTCGGCAACCTGATTGAAGGCTACCGCCACCTGCTGCAAATCGTAAAAACGCGGCTGCCCGCGTGCCGGATCACGCTGCTGGCCTACTATCCCTGCTGCGCAGGCGAGCCGGCCATGCCGCCAATCCCCAACCGCATCCCACGCACGATCGAGAATATCCGCCTCGCAAACGAGCGCGTCGCGGCGCTGGCGCAGGAGTTGGGTCTGAAGTTCCTCGACCTGTCCGACGCCGTCGCCGGTCCGGACGGCTATCTCGACCCCGCCGTCGCAATGGACGATATCCACTTCTCCCCCGCCGGCTACGAGCGCGTGCTCGACCGGCTGCTGCCGCTCTTATAAATCACCAGGAAAGGACACCGTATTATGGCTATTTTAAATGTAAACCTTCTCTCCAACGAGCTGGCGCGCACCGTCGATGTGAGCGTCATTCTGCCGGTCGACCGCTCCGACTATCCCGGCGCGCCGAAATTTGAGGACAAGCCGCTCAAGACGCTCTACCTGCTGCACGGCGTCATCGGCGACCACACCGACTGGATCAAGGGCACGCGCATCGCACTCTGGGCGCAGGAGCGCAACCTCTGCGTCGTCATGCCCTCCGGCGAGAACGGCTGCTACACCGATCAGGACAAGGCGGCGCGTCCCTACGGCCGCTTCATCGGCCGTGAGCTGGTCGAGCTGACGCGCAAAATGTTCCCGCTCTCGCACAGGCGCGAGGACACGTTCATCGGCGGCCTGTCGATGGGCGGCTACGGCGCGACGCGCGTCGGCCTGGAATACGCCGACACCTTCAGCCACATTGTCGCGCTCTCGTCCGGCTTTTTGCAGGACACCATGATGACCTCCGACAACTCCTCGCCGATGCCGATGTTCCGCCGCGACTTCTACGAGGCGGTCTACGGCGACCTCGACCATCTGATGGGCGGCCCGAACGACGTCCACGCGCTGGTTGAAAACCTTGTGAAGGCCGGCAAGCCCGTGCCGGAGATCTTCCTCTGCTGCGGCGCGCAGGACGGCCTGCTGGACGGCAATATCAAGTTCCATAAAAAGCTCGAGTCCCTCGGCGTCAAGCACCGCTGGTCCACCCCTCCCGGCGCGCACAGCTGGGACTTCTGGGACGAGCACATCAAAGAGGCGATGGACACCTTCCTGCCGCTCGACGCGCCGGTTGCATCCATGCACTCGGGCAACGTGCCGACGCTGCGCAACGACTGATCCGGAGGAGCAGCCATGCAGAATGTAGAAGCGCGGGTGGAGGAAATTCTCGCCCGCATGACCCTTTCCGACAAGATCGGCCAGCTGCGGCAGTGCAGCGCGTCCATTGTCGGCGCGTTCGAGGTGCCGTTTGAAGAGCTGATCGCCATGATGACCGACGGCCGCATCACGCCGCAGGAGTTCCAGAACTTGATGGAGACGAGCGAGCGCGACTACCACGAGGACGAGCTTGCCCGTGGGCAGATCGGCTCGTTCAACGGCGGCGCGGGCGCGGAGAAGACCGTCGAGCTGCAAAAGAAGGCCATGTCCGCCCCGGCGGGCGTGCCGCTGCTGATCGGGCAGGACGTCATCCACGGCCAGAAGACCGTCTATCCGATCCCGCTGGCCGAGAGCTGCGCGTGGGATCCGGAGATCTGGGAGAAGACCGCCGCCGTCGCGGCGAAGGAAGCGCGCGCCATGGGCGTCAACTGGACGTTCTCGCCGATGCTGGACATTGCGCGCGACGCGCGCTGGGGCCGCATCGCCGAGGGCGCGGGCGAAGACCCCGTGCTGGCCTCCGCCTTTGCCCGTGCAAAGGTACACGGCTATCAGGGCGACGACCCGTCCGACCCGGACAAGATCCTCGCCTGCGGCAAGCACTTCGTCGCCTACGGCGCGGCCGAGGCGGGCCGCGACTACAACACGACCGATATGTCGATGCAGAAGCTCTACGAGGTCTATCTGCCGCCCTTCAAGGCGGCGGTCGAGGCGGGGCTCCAGACGATCATGCCCGCGTTTAACGACCTGAACGGCGTGCCGTGCAGCCAGAACGAGTTCCTGCTGACCGACGTGCTGCGCAAGCAGTGGGGCTTTGACGGCATGACGATCTCCGACGCCAACGCCATCCGCGAGTGCATCGCCCACGGCGCGTCCGAGGACGAGCTGCACGCGGGCGCGAACTGCCTGAACGCCGGTATGGACATGGACATGGGCACGGATATCTACTTTAACCTCACCGAGGAGGCCGTGCAGAAGGGACTCGTCTCCGAGGAGACGATCAACGAGCGCGTGCGCAATATCCTGCGCGTCAAGCTGCGCGCGGGTCTGTTCGACAATGTCGAGTACACGAGCGCGGAGCGCGAGGCGCGTGAGGTGCTGGACCCGGCCTACCGCCCGATCGTCCGCGAAGCCGCGCTGCATTCGACCGTCCTGCTGAAAAACGACGGCGTGCTGCCGCTCGCGAAAAACGCGGACATCGCGGTTGCCGGCGAGCTGGCAGACCGGCGCGACGAGGTCATCGGCACGTGGGCGCCCGCCGCGGAGTGCGACGTGTGCGTCAGCATCCTCGATGGCATCCGCGCCTACCAGCCGGACGTTCCCTTCTGCAAGGGAGAGACGGACGAGGAAATTGCGGCGCTGGCAAAGCATGACGTGATCGTCGCCGTCGTCGGTGAGACGCGTGATATGTCCGGCGAGGCGTCCAGCCGCGGCGATATTTCGATCCGCCAGCAGGATAAAGACCTTCTCTGGAAGCTGCACAAGACGTGCCGGAAGATTGTCGCAGTCCTGATGAACGGCCGCCCGCTGACGCTGCCGTGGGAGAACGAGCATCTGAACGCCATCGTCGAGGGCTGGCATGGCGGCACGGAGATGGGCAGCGCCATCGCGCAGATTCTGTTCGGCGACTTCAACCCCTGCGGCAAGCTGACCGCGACGTTCCCCTACGCTGTCGGCCAGTGCCCGATCTACTACAACCATCCCTCGACGGGCCGCCCCGGCGCAACGAGCAAGTTCACCTCGCGCTATCTGGACATCCCGTTCGAGCCGCTCTTCCCGTTCGGCTACGGCCTGAGCTACACGAGCTTTGCCTACGGCGGCCTGACCGCCGCGTTCGAGGACGGGAACCTGAAGCTCTCGTTCACGCTCGAGAACACCGGAAAGGTTGCGGGCACCGAGATCGCGCAGGTCTATGTGCAGGACGTGACCGCCGAGCGCGTGCGCCCGGTCAAGGAGCTGAAGGCGTGGCGCAAGCTGACGCTGGCCCCCGGCGAGAAGCAGACGCTGGAATTCACGATTCCGGTCTCCGAGCTGGGCTACTACCACAACGACATGACCTACTCCACCGATCCCGGCCTCTTCCGCATCCACGTCGGCGGCAACAGCCGCGATGTGATCACGGCGGAAGCGACACTGTAAACAAGTATTTTCCCGGCAGGCCGCCCAAAAGCGCGCCTGCCGGGATTTTTCTATTGTTTTCGGCATGGTATACAAAATTCCATTTGCGGATTCGTGCAGACTATTCTCAGGCAATATGGTAGAATCATATTAAAGGAGGCGGTGTGCATGAAGCGGATTTTTGGTCGTATTCTCGCGGCGGTGCTGCTCTTTGGCGCGGCGCTGGCCGTGCTGCTCACGGTCGGGCGCGCACCGCGGACGATGACGCTGGAGGCGGGGCATCTGGCCCTGACGCTGCCCGCCGGATTGGGCGGGTGCGAGACGACGTACCGCTGCCGGGACTCGCTGGACTGGCAGAAGAAGGACTTCCCCGTCCTGGAATTCTGGCCGGAGGAGGATCCCTCGGCGCGGTTTACAATCGGTCTTCTGAGTCCGCGCCTGTTCTGGAACGGAATGGCGTGTTGGCGCGGCCCCGACTGGTCCCAGCAGCTGCCGCTCGAAGCCGGTATGCTGGACTGCTGTGTCTACTACACGCCTGACGAGGATCACGCTGATTTTTACGCGCTGCTGTACGACGTTTCGGATTACTCGCCCTCCACACCCTACCCCTACTGGTGCTTTACGCGCAGCGGCATTACCCGCGCGCAGATGGAGCGCTGGCGGCCGGAGGTGCTGGATATTTTGCAGAACGCGCAGTTCGCCGTCGGTCTCGGCAAAGCAAGAGAGATCCGGGCGGAGGGGACGGCGGAGATGCGGCAGCGCGCACCGCTCAATCCAGGGATCGGCCTGTGCTTCTCCGTCGAGCGGCAGCGCTGGGAGCTTGGCTCCTATATGCCGGGCGAGCGGAGCTACCACCTCGCCCTGCTCTTTGCGCCGGACGGGCGGCGGCTGGGGCAATATCAGGTCGAGATCCGGCGGGGCGGAACGCTGCTCTACGCGACGGTTCCCAACGACTGGGTCTACGAGCCCGACCCGGACGCCGAAGCGGCATCCGGCTGGGTCTGGCCGGAGGAAGACCCCACGGCGCGGCTGTGGCTCGGCTATGTCGAGTGGGGAACAGCGCTGGACAGCGAGCAAAGCACCTCGCAGTACGGCTATGCGCGCACGACCGCGCAAGACGGCGGTACACTGCGCGTCCTTCTCGCGAACAACCTCGAGCTTTACGGTGCGAAGGCCGACTGGACGGAAGAACAGTGGGCGCGCTACGGCGACGCCGCGCTGGAAATTGCGGACAGCGTGCGCCTGCCCTACGCCCAGACGGAGGAGGAGCTGCTGGCCTGCGCGCATGACAGGCTGCCGCAGGAGTGGGAAAGCTATTCGATCTCCTTCGACCCGAAAAACGGCCACTGGCTCGTCTCGGTCACGTTTGCCGATCCAAAGCGCCGCCCGCGCACCATATCGCTTGATCCCGGCTGGGTACGCGACTTCTCAGAAACGCAGTCTGCCGCGCCGTAATACATACAATAACCGCCCCGGCGAACCGTTTTTTGGTTCGCCGGGGCGGTCAGCTTATATCTCCTGTAAGAACATCGGGCGCATCTTCTGCGGCCTGACCGTCCCGACGGGCGCGGCGTAGACCACGAATTCCTCCTCGCCGTCCAGCCCGAGCAGCGCCGTGCATTCCTCGTCCGAAAACGCCGCGAGCGTGCAGGTGCCCAGCCCCAGCGCGGCGCTGGCCAGATACAGGTTCTGGCCAACGTGGCCGAGGTCGATCAGCGCCGGGCGGTGGGCGTAGATCCCATAGCGCCACTCCGCACGGTACGGCACAATCGTCCACAGGAACACGACGTTCGCCTTCGCCGCCCAGCTCTGCCCACACAGCAGGCTGGAGACCGTGCCGGAGAAGTCGTCCATGCCGCGCAGGCGCTCGACCATGTGCGTCATCGGCAGGTAGTGGTACACGCCCGGCTCCAAGCCGTCCACCTTCCGCACGAGCAAATACGTTTCAAACTCGTGCCGCGCGCCGCCGCAGGGCACCGGGCGGAGCGTCGCGTAGTTTTGGCCGCAGATCTCCTGCACGCCCTGCGTCGCCCACAGGAGATACGACAGCTGCGGCAGCGTCAGCACCTCGTCCGTAAAGACGCGGTCGGAGCGGCGGGCACACAGCAGCGCGGACAGATCCTGCTGCCGGAGCAGGCCGTCAAATTCCCGCGGCAGCGCAATATGCTGCGCCTCCGGCGTCATGGCGGGCTTTGTCAGCGGCGGCTGCGGCCGCTTCAAATCCTGATCCGATTCAAAGTCCTCCATATAGGGATCGTCCTCGCGGTAGCCGTGCAGAAAGGCGCGGTTCGCGGTGATCAGCTTTTTCTCTGTCTGTGCGTCGATCATGATTTATCTCCAATCTGTGTGTTTTAATAGAACAGGAACCCGAAATCCGTCATGCTGTACGGCGCATCCCCGAACAGGAACAGCGACTCGCCGAAGGTCAATGACAGGAGCACCATCGAGCTCGCCATCTCGCCGTGCAGCTCCCGCATGTACGTGCTGCCCTCGTATTGGCCGAACGTCAGCGCCGTCTCGCCGTCGAAGTCCTGCGCGTCCATCCATGCCGAGCCGCGGGCGCTCTCCTCTCCCATGTCGCAGCCGTAGCTCACAAAGACGCGCGTCCCCGTGCGTTCGAGGTCGAGGAAGGTGTAAAAGTTTCCCTGCCCCATCTGCGGATCGTCGGATTCGAACCAGCTGATCAGCTGCACGATCTCCTGCTCCGGGTCATAGAGCAGGTACAGATCAATCTCCAACATACTCTCCAGACCATAGGTCGGATACTCTTCGCCGAACACGGTCGTGTTGGCGTTGGCAATTGCGAACTGCTTGAGCCAGTCGTAGGCCGCGGCCTGCCCGGCGCCGCTGGGCGCGGGGAAGACCGGCTCCTCCTCCTCCGGCAGAAGCGCCGAGAGCGGCGTGAGCGTGTCCGTGCGATAGCCGTCCAGCACCGTGACCGGCAGGGCAAGGTTCAGGTTCTGCCCCTCGGTGTAGGTCGCGGACGTGATGCCGATGACCTCGCCGTATTTATTGATGAGCGCGCCGCCGCTGCTGCCGTGGGAGATGGCCGCGCTCGTCTGGATGTACGTGACGCCCTCCGCCACCCGGCTCGGGTTGGAGATCAGGCCCTGTGAAATGGTGTTCTGCAATCCGAGAGGACTGCCGATCGCGTAGACCGTCGCGCCGCCGACGATCGTCTCCGCCTCGCCGCGCCCGAGATACGGGAAGCCGCTGCCCTTGACCTTGATAACCGCCCAGTCCGCCGCAATATCATAGTCGTAGACGCCCTCGATCTCACAGACCGCGCCGCTCTCGGAGAGCGTGGCCTTGGCCGATGACGCGCCCTCGATCACATGGTAATTCGTCACCGCCGTGCCGCTGCTGTCAAGGAAGAAGCCGCTGCCGCTGGCGAAGGGGATGCCGTTGCGGTCATAGACCTCCAGATAGAACACGGCGGGCGCACAGCTGGCGAAGACCTCCTCCGCGCTCATCTCCCGCGGCTCCAGCGAAACCTTGCCGTAGGCGGCGTCGTAGCGCGCCTGCGTAAAGACGCCCGCCGAGATCAGGCTCGCGGCCAGCGTCCGGCCCGTCCCCTTCCGGTCGATTGCCAGCGCGAGGTAGCACTCCATCGCCACATCCGCGCGCAGGAAGTTCTGCAAATCGACACGCGGCGTAAGCAGGCCGAGATGCTCGGCCAGCGTGAAGGGGTTTTCATAGGTGAAATCCTGCCCCTTCGCGTCCGAGTAGCCCAGCGCGCGCAGCAGAAACGTTGTAAACATCTGCGCGCTTGCCTGCCCGCTCGCGCCGAAGGTCGTCGCGGAGGTACCCTTCGTCAGGCCGTTCTCATAGGCATAGCCGACATACGGCTGCGCCCATGCGGCCACATCCGTAAACGGGTGCTCCCACTGCCCGGCCAGCGCCTCGTCCTCCTTGCCCAGCACGCGGATGAGCATCGTCAGCGCCTCGGCGCGCGTCGGCGCGCGGCCCAGCTCGAAGCCCTTGTCCGTGCCGCGCAGCAGGCCCAGATCGTACAGGCACTGCGCCGCCTGCGTCTCGACGCGCAGATCGCGCGCCGAAGCCGCGCCCGCCGCCGGAACCATCCCGAGCACCAGCACGCAGCACAA
>CAZYZQ010000068.1:0-4414 GCA_964652075.1 uncultured Oscillospiraceae bacterium | reverse complement strand
GCGCCGAAGCCGCGCCCGCCGCCGGAACCATCCCGAGCACCAGCACGCAGCACAAAAGCAGCGCCAGAATCCGTTTCATCTGCTTCATACAGGTCCCCTCCCAAATGCTTCCTTTGTGATACTCAGCATAGCACATCCCGACCGAATATACAAGGACATTTCAGTGAAAACAAATCAGGCGGTTACCCACCGTGGATAACCGCCCAACACAGCTTCTCTTATTCGACGCCTTCCGGGAAAAGCTCTTCCAGCAGCGCCTCCGCTCTGGCCTTCTCCTCGCCGGGGACAAAGATTCTCAGGCGTTCCTGCGCACCCGCCTTCAGCACCAGCCCCGCGCCGTACACCGGCACGGTGGCATACGGGATCTGATGATCCTGTAAGACCTCCGTCAGCATTTCCGCCCACATCTGCTCTTTTTCGGTCAGAAATTCATAATCCTCCTGCATGGAAACCGCCCCTTTCTAAACGCACAGGTTCCTTTTGTTCATTGTATCACGGGCGATTTCCTGCGTCAAGGCTGCGCGCCGCGGTCAGTCGGCAGGCTTGACGAGGTCGTCGACGGCCTGTAAAATCGTGGCTTCGTAGTCGGGACGATGGTGGTCGAAATAGGCGCGCAATGCCAGCACCGGCAGCGGAAGGAGATAAAACAGGGGCCAGAACAGAATGCAAAAGCCCATGCCGCCATCCGGAAGATTTGCCGCCAAAAGGATTGCCATCACAAGGCTTGCAAACAGCCAGGCAAGTCCCATTGCCAACCCCGGCACACAGTGCGTCAGCAGTCCGCTTACGCTGCCTTTGCGCCGCGAGAAGTGCCCGAGAAAATAGGTTGCGCTGCGTACCCGCGAGAACTGCCCGACCTGGCCGTAGCCGATATAGAACAGCCCCGTCGCGCGCGAGAACTTCCCGTAGCACCCCTCGCCGACGGGCATGGAATCCAGCTGCGCCGCGAAGTTGCGCGTAAACTCACGCGATCTGATGCTGGAACTCGTGAAGTACTCCATACATTTCCCCCCTTGCAATGCATCCTCCTATTTTGCGTATGGTTTTTATATACGACATATTACCATAATCAAGAGTCTACGTCAAGCTTTATTTGAGAAACTTTTATTTTTCATTCGAGAAGTGCCCCGGGCACGATGCGCCCGGAGCATGTGTCAGTTCAATTTCTACTGAGAACTTCCGTCTAGTTCCCATCAGAAAGCTTGACTCGTCAAGAAATTTGATAAGCAGTCGATATTCTATTAAGTTGTAAATTTTCACGTTTCTGATGAACATAACCGCTCACGTTGTGCAAAAGTTTCTCGCATTGCCGCTCATCGATATTTCCTCAAAAAGTGTAAAAGCCAAAACGTATCGCGTAGTCCTGGCCGAGCGATTTCTGCCTGTCCGCCCTCTATCCGACGGATGTTACCAGATATAGTATCAACGCAATATAACGTACCGTTGATTTGCAACTCCACGCCCTCCAGTGCGAGATCTTCATCGCCCTTCCAGTTCTGCCGTGACAGAATCCATATTACTACCCCGGCTGCGCGTGGCGAGAGCGAGACGCCTGCGCCAACACGCAAGAGTTGCTCTTCTCCTTCTCCTGCAAGAAGTGGAAAAAAGAACCATCCTAAAAGTGCCAGCATCAGCATCAAGCAAAGCGCAAGCGGTAGAACTCGTTTTATCCTCGCCCTATCTTGCCTCGCCATATTCAATATCCCATTCAAAATAGTCCGCACAATACACACCTGTCGTTTGGCAATAGTATGTCTGTTCTTCATAATAGACCATTTTGTAATCTTTTGTTGAGAAACGATACCCTGTCTTTGTAGCAGTCAACGTACACTCCTCTGAAAAATCATCTGATTCAACCACTGAATACGATGCATTATCATAGTCTCTTGTTTCTCTCTCTGCGCTAAAGTATGAAGCAGCGTTCTGCATGGTAATCTCATATCTATTCTTTAACTCAGAGTAAGCCTTTCCATAAGGCTCTCCAAAAATTCCCGTTACTTGTTTTCCTTCAATCAATAAAACATAAGCCATATCTGTTTCGATATTATCTCCCAGCTTATATGTAATCTTTATTAGTCCGTTTTCATCATCAAATAAATTTAACCTAATATCACAATTCGACAAATCTGCACTTGCATCAAATTCTTTAATCAAGGATTCCAGTTGAGATGCTTTAACTGGAGAATTCAAATTGTTGCTTTTCAAAGAGACTTCTTCGAGTAGTGTCTCAGAAAATTCCTGATCTCTGTTTACATGATAATATGCCGAACGATATGTGTCCGTTATTTTATCGTCTGTAAGAGAAGCAGTATTTGTTCCTCCATATACTTTTACACTATTTCCTAAATCAGAACTTGGTGACGCAGCCGTTGCTGCTGCTACAGACTCATTTACTGTATAACCGTTAGAAAGATAGTCGTTATAGGTTTGCAGCCACTTTACACCGCTGCTTGTCCGGCTATGAATACTTTCATTAAATCCAACCGCCGATGTTGCTCCTTCCATATAAGCAGCATATGTAATATTATCTATTCCTGCACTTGCTGTTTCACATCCTGCAAAAGTAATAATGTCACACTTGCTCCAATCCAACGTCTGTATGTCAACCATAGTATAACCATCGGGACACCTCCCAACCAAAGAATCATATATCCCCGTCTTATATGTACCCGAATAATTTTTATAATCAAACAGCATAAATTGAGCACACGCATGACTGTTTAAGAAAACAATATCGCTTGCAAGTTTCGGGTACCCTCCATTATTATTCCCGGCTAGATTCGACGCAGTTGGAATTGTGATAGCTGTTGCGACAACATTTCTCATTCCTGAATAGCAATCACGCGCATTATTTACGTTCACAGTGAAATCTCCAGTATTTGTTCCTGAAGTCCCAAAATTTGTTCCAACTGCATATGCATATCTTGTTGCAGATGCAGCAAAAGAAGTAATTGTCAAGCTCAAAAGTAAAAATGTTGTAAAAATAACTGTTAAAAATCGTTTCCTCATTTTTTACTCTCCTCGTATAAATTTATTTTGGGCGGCCTCCCTGTCTGCATATTATCATAATCCGCCATCTATGTCAAGCATTATTTAGAAGATCTAGGTGTTGACATTTCATTGTTTTTGTGCTATAGTACAAGCGTAAACTTGGTTTTTGATTTCGTACATTTTCAACCGAGGCGTCTGAGATGAACATTCGCAACAATTTTAAAAAGGGCTGCGTGGAGATGCTGGTGCTGCATCTGCTCTCCAGCGGCGATCTGTACGGTTATCAGATCACACAGGCGATCGAGCGGAAGACAAACGGGCTGATTCTGGTGCCGGAGGGCTCGCTCTACCCGACGCTCTACCGGCTTGTGGAAAACGGCTGCATCACCGACCGGCGCGTGCAGGTCGGAAAGCGCATGACGCGCGTGTACTACCACATCGAGCCGAAGGGCCTGCAGCAGCTGGACGCCATGGTCAAGGAGTTCCATCTGTTCTTCGGCTGCGTGCGCGACTTTATTTCGGCGCCGGTCGTAGTCGGGAAGGAGGACCCCTATGCTGCTCGCGGAGAAGCTGTATCTGAACGAGGTGGCAATGACGCTGACCTGTCCCCGGCGGCAGAAACGGCGCTGTCTCGCTGAGCTGCGCGCAAGCGTACATACCTACTGTGAGGCAAACCCGGGCGCAGGCTATTATGATCTGACTGCCAAATTCGGCGAGCCTTCTGAAATCGCATACTCTTTTTATCATGAAGGGATCTCGCATCGTCGCCCCAGTTGGCTGCGATTTGCAATTCTAATTGTAGTAATTTTTACTGCAACATTTGTCCTCTATTTTTCATATGTGACTTATTTGGACAATTATAACTATAATCATGGATACACAGTTGAAGTCATTCGTGAAAACTCGGCTGACTATGATGTACGAGAGTTACCGAACTATGGGGAGTACTGATTTATGAAAAAGCTTTGTCGAATTTGTTCTTTGCTATTGGTCTGCATTTTGCTTTCCAGCTTTGTCCTTGCGCAGCCCTCTGACGAGTGCTTGATTGTTGAGACACGTATTGCTTTTTCAGATGGCTCTTATATCATTGAGCGCATTACGGAGTATTCTTCCTTTTCTCGGTCAAACACGAAAGTCGGCGAGAAGGCCTCCACGCGCTACGATGCGGACGATACACCACTTTTCACCGTAACAGTAACCGGCACATTTTCTTATAACGGGACCACTGCAACCGCAACCAGCGCATCCTGTTCCGTGACATTGCACCATCCAGATGTAACTTTTGTCACGAAAAGCGCCAATACATCCGGTGCAACAGCAAAAGCCAGCGGCACAGTGCGATATGCCGGAGTCAATCGTACTCACACAGTCTCCCTCACCTGTTCCCCCACCGGCGTGCTTTCCTGAATCTTCTTCCCGGGCG
>CAZYZQ010000067.1:0-12782 GCA_964652075.1 uncultured Oscillospiraceae bacterium | reverse complement strand
GTCCTGGTGGGCAGTACCGTCCGCTCCTATCTGGCGTGGCTGAAGGATACCGGCAGACTGAACAGCCTGTTTGAAAACAATATGCTACTCTGGCAGCGGGTGTAGGAGAGACGATGGATAACTGGTTTACAGTGGAAGAAATTGACAGCAGCACTTACGCCATCAGCGAGTATGGGCACTGGGAAGAGACACACTGTTATTTGCTTTGTGGGAGCAGGTGTGCTGTCCTCATCGATACGGGGTTAGGCGTTTCAAACATCAAAAAGGTCGTGGACAGGTTAACGGCGCTTCCTGTCTCAGTTCTTACAACACATGTACATTGGGACCATATTGGTGGCCACAAATATTTTGATGCCTTTGCGGTACATGAGGCGGAGAGGGAATGGATAACCGGGCGATTTCCCATTCCGTTGGAAGTGGTCAAGTAGAACCTTCTTCGCGGCCCCTGCTGCTTTCCGAAGGATTTTTCCGTCGATGCTTACCGGATCTTTCAGGGCGAGCCGAAGAGGCTGCTACAGGATGGCGACTGCTTTGACCTTGGGAACAGGACGCTGACTGTCATTCACACGCCGGGGCATTCCCCGGGGCACTGCTGCTTCTATGAACCTGACAGGAGATATTTATACACAGGCGATCTGATCTATTGTGGATGTCTCGATGTGTTTTATCCCTCGACAGATCCGCAGCTGTTTGCACAGTCAGTCCAAAAAGTCAAATTGCTCGACTGTGCGCGACTGCTTCCGGCGCATCATTCGCTCTTCGTCCCGCTGGAGCTTGTGGAGCGGATAGACCGGGCCTTCTCCGACTTGAGAGAGCGGGGGCAGCTGTTTCAGGGAGCGGGCATCTTTGCGTTTGGAGAATTCCAGATCCATATCTGACGGGCCTCCAAATAGGAACGGGAGCGGCATTTCGCCGCTCCCGTTCCTATTTTTCCCGGCAAGCGCATAGGCTCTGCGGGGGTGGATAATTTGGAGCTTCCGGTACTGGATGACATGGGCACCGTGGGCGCTGCGGCGCTGCGCGAGGAGGGACTGTATGTCCGCATCTGTGTGCATCTCACAAGCTGCCGCGGCGTAGTTCGCGTCTGGGGCTGCTGGGACGAGGGATGGGCGCTGCTGGGTATTCCGGTACCGGCAGAGGGCGGGATGCGTCTGGAACGCCGCCTGTCCATACAGTCGCTTCCGAGCGGGAAGCCGGTGCGGTTTTGGGTGGACGGGAGCGGGAGATACCGCCCTTGGGCGGGTGAAATCGACGGGATCTCCATTCGCCATGCCGCCGCGTGCCTGCATGGGGCAGGCGCGACGATCTATTTGCCGTTTTACCCGGATCAACCGGTACCGCTTTTGCCGCTGTTCCGGCTGTGCAGCTTGGAGACAGCCCTTGGCGCACCGGCGCTTGCGCTCCCTGTGGATATGCGTGGTCAGCCCAGAATTAAACCAACCGGGCAGTGATCGGAGCCGAGAATGTCGGAATAGATCGGCGTTTCTAAAACGGAACCACAAAGCCGGTTGGAGACGAGAAAATAATCGATCCGCCATCCGGCGTTTTTTGCACGGGCATTGAAGCGGTAGCTCCACCAGGAATAGACGCCGGTAGCATCCGGGTTCAGGTGGCGGAACGTGTCGGTAAATCCAGCGGCGAGCAGCTCCGAAAATTTGCCGCGCTCCTCGTCGGAAAAGCCCGCGTTGCCGCGGTTGGGGCCGGGATTTTTAAGATCGATCTCCTGATGCGCGACGTTGAGGTCGCCGCAGGCGATGACGGGCTTTTTTGCGTCGCAGGCGGCCAGATGCGCGCGGAAGGCGTCGTCCCATGCCATGCGGTGGCCGATCCGCTTCAGCCCATCCTGCGCGTTCGGCGTATAGCAGGTGACAAGATAAAAGTCAGGATATTCCAGCGTGATCAGCCGTCCCTCTGTGTCAAGCTCCGGTACGCCAAGACCGTAGGTGGCGCAGAGGGCCGGCTGTTTTGCAAAGATCGCCGTGCCGGAGTAGCCTTTTTTCTCCGCGTAGTTCCAGTAGGCGGTGTAGCCTGGCGTCTCCAGCGAGATCTGGCCCTCTTGGAGCTTTGTCTCCTGCAGGCAGAAAAAGTCCGCATCCGCATGCTGAAAGAAGTCCGAAAAACCCTTCTGTACGCACGCGCGCAGACCGTTGACATTCCATGAAATCAGCTTCATTGGTGGTTCACCTCGGTGCTATTGTAGCAGACGGCGGGCAATGTCGCAATAAATTTGTTGTCAAATACCGGCTGCCGTGCTATAATTTGCGTTAGCTGAGAACAAGAGGAGGAAAAAGCGCAGATCTGCGCTGGAGAATATGGGATTACGAGTGATGGCGGCGGTTGCCGCCTGCAAATTGAGCCGGTTTGCGATCCGGCTGCTTGGCCGCGGCGGAACAGATTTTCCGGGCCGGGTTGCACTGAAGATCTGCCCAAACCTGCTGGGTACGCTGGCAAAGGGCGTGGAGACTGTCATTGTCACGGGCACAAACGGGAAGACTACATCTTCGCGTATGATCGAGCAGGTGCTGACGGATTCCGGCATTTCCTTTTTCACAAACAAATCCGGCGCGAACCTGCTCAGCGGCGTCACGGCGGAGTTCGCGGTGCATTCCAGTCTGCGCGGCAAGTGCCGTTTCCCATTCGCGCTGATTGAGTCCGACGAGGCGGCCTTCAAGGCCATCAGCACGTTTGTCGACGCGAAGGTTGTCGTTGTGACAAACGTGTTCCGCGACCAGCTCGACCGTTACGGCGAGGTTACGCACACGCTGGAGAATATCAAGATCGGCATCTCGCACAGCCCGCACGCGACGCTCTGCCTGAATGCGGACGACTCCCTGACCGCTTCCATTGCGCAGGATATGCCGAATCCGGTACTGTTTTTCGGCGTGGATACGCCGATCTACAACAGCCGTGTGGCGGAGGTCTCCGACGCGCCGTACTGCATCCGCTGTAAACACGCCTATGTGTATGACTATGTGACCTACGGCCATCTGGGAAGCTACCGCTGCCCGAACTGCGGCTACGCACGGCAGAAGCCGGATCTGTCCGTTGCAAAGGTGCTCTCCTCGGACACGGAGGGCAGCGAGATCGTATTTCAGGTCGGTGCGGAGGAAATCCCCGCGACTGTGAACCTGCCGGGCGGCTATAATATCTACAACGCCTGCGGTACCATGGCCTGCGGCATGGCGCTGGGGCTGGATGCGCAGGTTGTGGCGCGCTCTTTGTCGCAGTTTGCCTGCGGCTTTGGCCGGATGGAGAAGTTTGAAATCAAGGGCGTCAGTATGCGCATGATCCTGATCAAAAACCCCGCCGGCTGCAATCAGGTTCTGAACTTCCTGACAAACACCACAGAGCCTTCTCTGTTCGTGGCGTGCCTGAACGACCGCGATCAGGATGGGCGGGATGTGAGCTGGATCTGGGACGTCGACTTTGAAAAGGTCGCCGCGATGGGGGACAGGCTCTCTGGCCTGTACGTCTCCGGGCGGCGCGCGGAGGAGCTGGCGATGCGCTTCAAATACGCGGGCGTCCCGACGGAGAAGCTGCGCGTACTCAAGGACTACGGTGCGCTGATCGACGCCTGCCTTGCGCAGGACAAGCCGGTGTATATCATGCCGACCTACACGGCGATGCTGGAGCTGCGCGAGAAGCTAAGCCGAACCTACGGGTTCAAAAATTTCTGGGAATGAGGTGGTTGACATGGAACTGAAGATTTGCCATCTGTACCCGGATATCCTGAATCTGTACGGAGATCGCGGCAACGTCATCTGTATGGAGCAGCGCTTGCGCTGGCGCGGGATCGACGTGGTCTCGACGGGCGTCTCCATCGGAGAGCCGCTGCACGCAGCCGATTACGACCTGTTCTTCATCGGCGGTGGGCAGGACTTTGAGCAGGAGGTGCTGCTTGAGGATCTGCACACCGGCAAGGAGCACGAGCTGAAGGCCGCGATTGAAGACGGGCTGCCGTTTCTTGCCATCTGCGGCGGCTATCAGATGCTCGGCGCCTACTACCGCACATGGGACGGAGAGCAGTGCGACTTTCTGGGCGCGCTGGATCTGTATACAATCGGCGCGAAGGAGCGCATGATCGGAAATTACCTCTTTACCTGTGACGATCTGGACGGCGCGACTGTTGTTGGCTTTGAGAACCACTCCGGAAAGACCTATCTCGGCAGCGGCGTTCGCCCGATTGGCAAGGTGCTCTTCGGCAACGGAAACAACGGCGAGGACGGCGGTGAGGGCGCGCGGTACAAAAATGTCTTTGCAACGTACAGCCATGGCTGCCTGCTGCCGAAGAACCCGATGCTCTGTGACTTGCTCCTGAAAACGGCGCTGGAGCGGAAATACGGCGAAGCGGAGCTGCCCGCGCTGGATGATTCGTTTGAGACGGCGGCGCATTCCTATATGGAGCAGCGGCTCCGGGCGGCGATAAAAAAATGACAGAAGAAACAGGCTGCGGCAGATAACCGCAGCCTGTTTGATTACTCAAAGGGATATCGCAGCCCCCACTGGGCGCGCAGCTGGTCGCACTGCGAGAGCACACGCGCGGTGGTTGCCCAGCTGACCTCCGGAGATTGGCACAGGCCCTGCGCCAGACAGGCGTGGACGTGCTGCAATTCAAACCGGAAGCCCTCGTCCTCAGGCAGACCTGTGCGCTGTACGACCGGAAAACACTTAGTTTCCGTCGTAACGTCGAAGCCCTCTTTTTGAGAGATGCGAAGCTCGGTTGGCTTCCAGAAGTGAGGAACTTCGATGGAGGCTGTCTGCGTGCAGAGGACCGCCGTATCCGGCATGGTGGTTCTCACACCGCAGGCCATGCTCGCCATCCTGCCGCCGGGATAGACGGCCTGCATTATTGCCTGCTCATCCACGGCGAAGCGGTTCTGATCCGAATCGATGGCGGCAAATCCAGTGAGCGTCTCCGGCGCTTCGCCGAACAGCGCGTCGCACAGGTGCAGGCAGTAGACGCCGACGTCCAACAGCCCGCCGCCGGCCAGCGCAGGGGAGAGGTTGCGGCTCTCCCGCCGTGCGTCCGGCGTGAAGTAGGAGAACGAGCAGAAAAGCGCTTTGAGGGCGCCAAGGCGTGCCGGCGTCAGAAGCTCACGCAGCGCCGTAATTGCAGGGAAGAAGCGCGTCCAAACCGCTTCCATCAAAAAGACATGGTTCTCCTGCGCGCAGGCTGTCATTTCTGCCCACTGCGCTGCATTGACTGCGGCGGGCTTTTCCACCAGTACGTGCTTACCATGCGACATGGCGAGCTTTGCCAGCTCCAGATGAAAAGGATGTGGCACGGCGACATAGCAGATTTCAATCTCGGGATCCTGCACAAGATTCAGATAGCTTCCGGATTTCGGAATTCCAAGCTCTTCAGCGGTTTTTCGCGCGTGCTCAGGGTCACGTGAGCCGATGGCGCAGAGGTTTAACCCCTCTGTCTGCCGTGCGCCGCGAATCCAGCGCCGGACAATATTGCCCGATCCAAGGATGCCCCAGTTTCTGGTTGTCATAGTGTTCCTCCAGCCTATGGCAGATAGGCGATGCCGGTACAGCGCTGTTCCGCCATCTCCCGGATTGCGAGCAGGTCGCGGAAGGTCTCTGGCCGTTTTGTGATGTCCCGCAGCAGCGCGGACGGGTGATAAATCGCGGTGAACTGGATTCCGCCCTTTTCAAACCACTGGCCGTGCTCGCGTGTGATCTTGAAGTCCGGCTTGATCAGACGCATCGCGGCGATCCGGCCCAGACAGACGATGAGCTTCGGTTGGATGAGCTTTGTCTGGTCGCGCAGCCAGTGGATGCACGCATCCTGCTCCGCCGCTTCCGGGTCGCGGTTGTGAGGAGGACGGCATTTGACAATGTTCGTAATATAGCAGTTTTCACGGCCAAGACCGATGATATAGAGCATCTCGTCCAGCAGCTTTCCTGCCGGGCCGACGAATGGTTCGCCCTGCAGATCCTCCTGCTGGCCCGGCCCTTCGCCGACGAAGAGAATCTCTGCATCGCGCTTTCCCACGCCGAAGACGACCTTGCGCCGCGTGCTGCCAAGCGCACAGGCGTTGCAGCGCAGGCAGGCGCCTTCCAACGCTTCCCAGTCAGCGTTCATCATGGTGGCGCTCCTTTCTTCTGCGGCGTGCGGCGGCATTGCGGGTCAAATAGACCGCGATCAGCAGGACGACCACCAGTATGACAACCAGCGGCCACCACCTTGAGAAAAACTGCCGGAGCGCGCGGGTGTAGTAGGCAAAATCGGAGCGTTGCACGGCGTAGAGCGCGACGAGCGGCGCCTGTCCCAGTACCCGCCCCTGATAGGAGACGGTCACTGTGCCGAGCGTCTGCCCCTCCTTCACCGGCGCCTCCAGAGAGGTGTTGCCCTGCAAATCAACGGCATAGATGCAGGCGCTGCGGTCAAAGTCGGTTGGAAGCAGCGCATAGAGCGCCTTGCTGGGTACCAACACAACCTCCTCCGCGCCGGCGGAGAGGGTGACGGGGATTTCATGGATGGGCTGTAAACTGGAGAGGATCTCTGTGTAGACAAAGTGCTCAAAGCCGTAGTCAAACAGATTCGCCATCTCGCGGAAGCTCTCCTGCACCACGTCGCCGGACTCGAGGACGGTAGTATCCGCGCCGAGAATAACGCCCAGCACATGCAGCTGCCCGTTGTCCGCCGTGGAGACGAGGCAGCGGCCCGCCTGACTGGTATACCCGGTCTTCACGCCCATGGCGTCCGGATAGTAGTAGGCGTTGTTTGTTGCGGTGGAAATCAGATAGTTGCTGGTGGCCAGCGGACGTTCCGACGATTTGTTGGTGGGCGGTACCGTGTAGACGGCGGTGTTGCAGATCTTGCGGAAGGTGTCGTTCTGGAGCGCGGCGGCTGTGATCTTGTACAGGTCGTTTGCCGTCGTGTAGTGCTCCGGGTCATGCAGGCCGTTTGGATTTGCAAAGTGCGTGTCAGCGCAGCCCAGCGCGAGCGCCTTTTCGTTCATCTGTGCCACAAAAGCAGGGATGGAGCCGGCAAGGTGCTCAGCGACGACGTTACACGCATCGTTGGCCGAGGCGACCATGATGCAGTAGAGCAGATCCTCCAGCCGCAGGTTCTCGCCGGCCTTCAGACCGGCGCTGCTGCCGGCAGGGTCAAGCCCGTCCAGCGCGGTGGAGGTGACGGTCACAACGTCGGTCAGGTTGCCCTGCTCGAGCGCAAGCATACACGTCATGATTTTTGTCAGGCTGGCGGGATAGAGACGCGTGTCGGCGTTCTGGGCGTACAGCACGGTGCCGGTGTCCAGATCGACGAGCAGCGCCGCTGCCGCGTTGACGGAAAAGGCTTCGTCGGATGCGGCGCACACGCCGGGCAATCCGCCGAGCAGCAGGATCAGCGTGAGAAGAAAAGAGACCGTTCGTTTCATGAAAAAAACTCCTGTTCCGGTATTTCACCGTTGCTCTGTACCGAAAGGATGTGCTATAATACCTGAGAAGAATCCCCTGCGCGGGAAAATAGAGGACTTGGAATTCATTATAGCAAAATTCGGGCGCAGGGTCAACGCAGAAAGGGCGGTTTTCTGCCATGAAGCTGACAAAAACAGAGCGGCTGATTCTGGTTCTGACGCTTGCGTTTGCGGTGTTTCTGCTCGGCTACTTTCTGGGCGTGAACCGGCAGCGCGGCGCGCTGGTTGTGACGACGCAGGACATGCCCGCGGCGCAGGCGGCTGTTCCCGTGTCTGCCGTCGGGCAGACGGCGGATGCTGCAAATACACAGGAGGGTCAGGACGGGGAGGCCGCGCCGCAGACGGCGGCGATCAACCTCAACACGGCAGACCTTGAGGAACTGATGACGCTGCCGGGCATCGGCGAGGTGCTGGCGCAGCGGATCATCGATTATCGCACGCAATTCGGCGCGTTCCTGTCCGTAGACGCGCTGACGGATGTGACCGGCATTGGCGAGTCGACGCTGGAACAGCTTCGGCCCTATCTTAGAGTGGAGTGATGGAACATGAAAATTTTGGTTGTGGATGACGAAAAGCTGCTGGTAAAGGGCATCACCTTTAACCTGCAAAACGAGGGCTATGAGGTTCTCACGGCCTATGACGGCGAAGCAGCCGTGCAGATCGCGCGGGAGCAGCAGGTGGATCTGATTGTTCTGGATCTCATGATGCCGAAGATGGACGGCCTGCAGGCGTGCCAGCAGATCCGCTCGTTTTCGGACGTGCCGATCATTATGCTGACAGCTAAAAATGAGGATATGGACAAGCTGATGGGCTTTGAAAACGGAACGGACGACTATATGACAAAGCCCTTTAACGTATTGGAGCTGAAGGCGCGCATCCGCGCCCTGCTGCGCCGCTCCGCGGCACGGCAGCCCCAGCCGCAGGCAACGCAGATCTCCTGCGGCTCCATCGCAGTTGATACGGATATGCGTATGGCCTATGCCTCCGGGCGGGCTGTGGAGCTGACGGCGAAGGAGTTCGACCTGATCGAACTGCTGCTGCGCAACCCGGGGCGGGTCTATTCGCGTGAAAATCTGCTGGATTCGGTTTGGGGCGATGAATACCGTTCGGACGCCCGCACTGTGGACGTGCATATCCGCAGGCTCCGCGAGAAATTGGAGGAAAACCCGGCCGAGCCGGTCCACATCATGACAAAGTGGGGAGTGGGCTACTATTTCAAAGCGTAATCACGTCAAAACGCTCCTGCTCAGCTTCCAGTTCCGCTACAGCATGGCGTTTATTGGAATCTCGGCGGCATTCCTGCTCTTTCTCAATTTGTACATCTCCTCCACACTGCGCACGATGCTGTTTCAGAGCAAGCAGACGGCGCTGACGGCGCAGGAGCGGATCGTTGCGGCTTCGTTGACCGAGCTCGATACCCTGACGGAAGATGCCGTCTGGCCCGTGATGGAGCTGCTCGACGACCTTGACGTCACGCGGATCCTGATTACGGACGAATACGGCTGCGTGGTCTATGACTCAGATGACGGCGCGCTGAACAGGCGGTTTGCCCTGTATCCGGAGGTCGTGGAGGCGCTGGAGGGCAACGATGTGTTTTATTGCAGGTACCGGAATGCGGCGGTCGTCAGCCATTCGGCGCAGCCGATCATGCGCTACGGCAACCCGAACGGCGCTGTCTATATCATGGATACGGACAGGACGCAGGGCGCTCTGATCGACTCGATGGAGCGCAACGTGCTGGAGTTTTCCATCGTTCTGGAGGTTGCGGTATTTGCGTTGTCGCTGCTGGCGGCCGCCTATTTCTCCACCAGAACGCGGCGCGTGATCCGCTCGATCAAGAACGTCCGGAAAGGCGATTACAGCACACAGCTGCGTGTGCGTGGCCATGATGAAATCGGCGTGCTGGCCAGTGAGTTCAGCGCGCTGGTGCAGCGTCTGCAGGATGCGGAGGACAGCCGGCGGCAGTTTGTATCCGACGCCTCCCACGAGCTGAAGACGCCGCTTGCGGCGATCAAGCTGTTGTCAGATTCCATTTTGCAGAACGAAATGGATACGGCGATGATCCGCGAGTTTGTAGCGGACATCGGGACGGAGGCCGATCGCCTGACGCGTATGACGCGCAAGCTGCTCAACCTCAGCGCCATCGACAGCGAGGTGAGCGAGGAGCAGGAGGTAGCCGACGTCAAAGAGAATGTGCAGGCGGCAATCACAACGCTGACGCCGCTGGCTGAGATGAGCTTTGTAGAGATCCTGCCGGAGATGGAGGACGGGTGCACCGTGCTTGCCATTGAGGACGATGTCCATCAGATTGTGTTCAATCTGATCGACAATGCGATCAAATATAACCGGGAGGACGGGAAGATCTGGATTCATCTGCGCCGCATGGCGGATCAGGTGGAGCTGGTCGTGGAGGACTGCGGCATTGGGATCCCCAAGGAGGAGATGCCGCGCATTTTCGAGCGGTTCTACCGGGTGGACAAGGCGCGCTCGCGTGAACGCGGCGGCTCCGGCCTCGGCCTGTCTCTGGTACACGATATGGTCAGCCGCAACGGCGGCAGTGTATCGGTTGCACCGCGGGACGGCGGCGGGACGCGCTTTACAGTCCTATTGCCATATTTTGAAGCGCCGGGCAAGGCGGGGGAGGCGGCGGAATGAAACGACTGATCCCACTGCTGCTGGCCCTGTCGCTGCTGTGCGCCTGTGCGCGCACGCAGACGGAGACCGAAAAGGCCTCGGCCCGGACGCTGCAGTTCTACTACCGCACGGCGGAGACATATTACGGGACGAGCTCCGGTGTGATCGCCGCCGAGCCGCGTCAGGTGCCGCCCAGTGCGACAAAGGATCTGATTCTGGCGCTCTATTTGCAGGGGCCGTTGGAGGATAACTACATTTCGCCATTTCCGGAAAATCTGACGATCGATTCGTGCAATGTGGAGGGCGATGTGGCCTATGTGACGCTGGGCGACGCCTTCCTGGATCTGACTGGCGTCGACCGGACGATCGCGGAGGCGTGCCTGGTTCGCACCATAGCGGCCTGTACGGGTGTGCAGTCGGTCAGCCTGCAGAGCGAAACGGAGGAGCTTTACACAGGCGAGGACTTCCTGCTTGAGGATTCGGATGTCCAGACGCAGGGCAGCATCCGCCTGTATTTCAGCGCGGGCAACAGCCGCTATCTGAACTCTGAGACGCGAAAAACCGCCGCGGAGGGCCGTGAGGCACTGGCGCTGGATATCATGGAACAGTTGATCGAGGGGCCGTCCGGCGCACTGCTCCCGACGATTCCGGAGGGAACGTCGGTTTTGAGTGTCACATTATCGGAGAACCTCTGCACAGTGAACCTGTCGCGCGCGTTTCTTGAAAACGCGCCGCAGACGGAGCTTGAGGAGCGGATGACCGTCTATTCCATCGTCAATTCTCTGACCGGTGTCGAGGACGTCGATGCCGTGCAGATTCTGGTTGAGGGCGAGAAGGTTGCGCGGTATCGGTATCTGGATCTCTCGTCGCCGATTGCGCGCTATGAGGATGCAATCGGGCCGGTCAGGCCGGGGCTGAATGAATTTGACGCGACGCTCTATATGGTGCAGGAGGGGCAGACCCATCTGTCCTGTGTTCCGGTGGCAATCCACCAGCCCGTGAACAAGACACAGCTCGAGGCCCTGATGGACACACTGCTCGGCTATACGCCTGCAACAGGCTTTTTTAACCCGATTCCCTCCGGGACGAAGCTGTTGTCCCTGACGCTGGTGGGGCAGACGTGCTATGTCGATTTCTCACCGGAGATCACCCAGACCGGCGGGAGCAGGACGCAGGACGCGGCGTGCGTGCGGTGCATTGTTGCGACACTCTGTGCGCGTCCGGAAATTGACCGTGTGCAGATTCTGGTCGGCGGAGAGGCCGCGGGATTTGCTTACGATATCTCAAAACCACTGACCTCGTATCAGAAGTGGTTTTATCAAGACTGATACAGAAAAAGGAGCATAAACAATGAAGCAGTATCAACAGGAAACCATCTGTGTGCAGGGCGGCTACACGCCCGGAAACGGCGAACCGCGCCAGATCCCGATTGTCCAGAGTACGACGTTCAAGTATGCAACGAGTGAGGACATGGGGAAGCTGTTCGATCTGGAAGCTTCGGGATATTTCTACACACGTCTGCAAAATCCGACCAACGACTATGTTGCCGCGAAGATTGCCGAGCTGGAAGGGGGTACAGCCGGTATGCTGACCTCCTCCGGGCAGGCCGCAAACTTCTACGCGCTGTTCAATATTGCAAACTGCGGCGACCATATCGTCTCCTCAAGCAGCATTTACGGTGGCACGTTTAACCTGATCTCCGTCACCATGGCGAAGATGGGCATTGAGACAACGTTTGTCTCGCCGGACTGCACAGAGGAGGAGCTGAACGCGGCGTTCCGCCCGAATACTAAGGCCGTGTTCGGTGAAACAATCGCGAACCCGGCGCTGACGGTGCTGGATATTGAGAAGTTCGCGAAAGCGGCCCATGCACACGGTGTGCCGCTGATTGTGGACAACACCTTCCCGACCCCGGTCAACTGCCAGCCGATCAAGTGGGGCGCTGACATTGTGACGCACTCGACGACAAAATATATGGACGGCCACGGCGCAGCAGTGGGCGGCGCGATTGTCGATTCGGGTAACTTTGACTGGATGGCACACGCCGAGAAGTTCCCGAGCCTGTGCACGCCGGACGAGAGCTACCATGGGATCACCTATGCGGAAAAATTCGGCAAGGAGGGCGCGTTTATCACAAAGTGCACGGCGCAGCTGATGCGTGATCTTGGCTCTATCCAGTCGCCGCAGAACGCCTTTATCCTGAACCTCGGCCTCGAGAGCCTGCATGTGCGGATGGCGCGCCACTGTGAGAACGGACAGGCGGTCGCGGAATTTTTGCAGAACCATCCCAAGATCGCCTACGTCAACTACTGCGGACTGCCCGGCGACAAGTACCATGCGCTGGCGCAGAAGTATCTGCCGAACGGCTCGTGCGGCGTTGTCAGCTTCGGACTCAAGGGCGGCCGTGCGGCGGCGGAAACCTTCATGAAGCATCTGAAGCTTGCGGCCATTGAGACGCACGTCGCGGACGCGCGTACCTGCTGCCTGAATCCGGCAACCAGCACGCACCGGCAGATGAACGACGAGCAGCTCAAAGCGGCCGGCGTACCGGCAGAGCTGGTGCGGATGTCCTGCGGCATCGAAAATGCAAGCGACCTGATTGCGGACATCAGCCAGGCACTGGATCAGATTTGACGAATACGAAAAGCAGCCCGATGAAATGTTGAACTGCCCCAAATTGTGCGGACAGCACAAAAAGGCCCCTGGTAGGAAATATTG
>CAZYZQ010000066.1:0-12814 GCA_964652075.1 uncultured Oscillospiraceae bacterium | reverse complement strand
CCGCGCCGTGGATATAGGCTTTGCCGTGTGACGAGGCGACACCGATGGAGATGTTCTTCAGCGCGCCGCCGAAGCCACCCATGGGATGCCCCTTGAAATGGGTCAATACCAGCATGGAGTCATAGCGGGACAGGTGGCTGCCGACGTAGTTTTTCTGAATCTGCCGGCCCGCCGGGATGTCCAACACCAGCTCGCCCTCCTCGTCCATGATATCGACGGCCGCGATTTCGGTCCAGCCGTGCAGCTTCATGGTTTCCCAGTGGTCCTTTGAGGTCTCGCGCTTACCCTCGTAGGCGGTGTTGCACTCAACAATGGTGCCGGAGACCTGATCGATCATCGGCTTCCAGAAGGGAGGACGGATGAAATTCTGGTTGCCGACCTCACCGGAGTGCAGCTTGACTGCGACGTTGCCCGGCAGTGTCTTTCCAACGGCAGCATAGAGCTTCAGGACGGCCTCAGGCGTGATGTCCTTTGTGAAATAGACGGTGGGTTTCATCGTATTTTCCCCTTTCAGGTGTGATCTGATTGTTGATTCCATTATAGAATGACAGGGGAGGCGCTGTCAACAGAAAAGCCAAAAAGAATTTTGTAACAACCCCTTGACAACGTAACGACGTTATGTTATGATTTTGACAACAAGGAGCGTGATGATATGGAAGAATTAATCTCCAAACGCGAGTTGCTGGAAAAAACCGGAATTTCCTACGGCGCACTGTACCGCTGGAAACGAATGCAGCTGCTGCCGGACGAATGGTTCATCCGGAAATCCACCTTTACCGGAAGCGAGACCTTTTTCCCGCGTGAGAAGACGCTGGAACGCGTCGCACAGATCCAGAGTATGAAGGCGAGCGGCATGTCGCTTGATGAAATCGGCGCCGCATTCCGGGTCACTCCGGTGGCTGTAGAACTGGATGCGGATGAGATCGTCCGTGCGGGCATCTCCCAGCGCCCTGTCGTGGAGGCGTATCTGAATGAGCTGGGCGCCCCGGAGACATGGGATTTCGATGCGCTGTTGCAGCTGCGCCTGTTTGACCTGCTGTTGCAGACGGGCGGCGTCAGCCGGCAGGAGGCCGCGCAGACGCTGGGCGTTGACCGCAGCGCGTTCCAGAATGCGCAGATCATCGGGTACCGCCGCCTTGGCGTGCTGGTAACGGTGATTGCGGAAGAGAACGCACAGCTGGTCTCGGATGGAACGCAGGTATTTTGCCTGCAGCTTGGCGCAGAGGCGGCAAAATTACAGCAAATGCTGAAGAAAGGATGAGAGAAACCATGATGGATGAGAAAAACGGCGGTGTCCCGATGGACAGCGAACAGGAGAACGGGAGCAATTCCACCGCTTTTGATGCAACCGGGCAGGAAGGCCTGAATCATGAATTGGAAGATTTAGGTCTGGATCGTGAGCTGGAGGATTTGAACCGGGAGTTGGAGAACCTGAACAGCGAGCTGGAGCGGGCGCGCGCAAACCGCAGCGCCCTGCGGGAACAGCGCGAGCAGCTGCGTGAGCAGCGCCGCCTGATCCGGGAGCAGATCCATGCCGCCCGCGCCGCCGGGCACACGCTGGAGACGGAACAGCTGGAGCGCCAGCTCTGGGAGATCCGTCAGCAGTTGGAGCAGCTCGACGGCGAGCTGGACGAGGCCGAGGAGGCCGTGGACTCCGCCAACGACGAGGCCGACCAGATTCAGGATCAGATCGAGCAGCTGCGCGACGAGATTGAGGACCGTCTTGATGAGGTGGACGAGGGCGGCGAAGAGCATGATTTTCTGAGTGAACTTGGCGAAAAGATGGATGATCTGCTGCGCCGGGTGAAGGAGGCTGTTTCCGATATCGACTGGCACGCCATGGGCGATCAGGTCACGCGCACGGTTGACTCCGCGTTCAACGGCGTCTATGACGCCGTCAAGAATGTACAGGTGAGTATCCGGACAAAGTCTGAGAAACACGCGGACGGTGCGCCGCAGAGCTCCGACTCCACGCGGCGTGACGGCATCTTCTCCGGCAGCATCTCATTGGACGGCGGCGAATGGAGCACGCTGCGCTTCTCCGGCTCTGCAAATATCAAAAGCGACGTCACCTGCCGGAGCCTGCATGTCTCCGGCTCAGCCAAGGTGCAGGGCAATGTTACCTGTGAGGAGGAGGCCAGCATCAGCGGCGGCTTCAAGGCAGCCGGCTCGTTCTCCGCGGCTGAGCTGCGCACGAGCGGCGGTATAAAAATCGGCGGGGACGTCAACATTGCGGGTGCGCTGCGTCTGTCCGGCGCGCTTACCGCAGGCGGTGACGTCACCTGTAAGACGCTCAACAGCAGCGGCACACTGACAGTCGGCGGAGACTGCACGGCGGAAAATGTCTCCGTCTCCGGCAAGCTGGAGATCCCCGGCCTGCTGAACGCCGAAGAGGTCCATTTCTGCACCGGACACTGGACGAGCAATGTCGGCTCGATTGGCTGCGGTAAGCTGACGGTTGAATTGGGACAGCTCGGCAGCTTCTTTGGGCGAGTCTTCCACGCACCTGCATCGAAGGACAGTCTGGTCTGTGACAGCATCGAGGGAGATCAACTCGACCTTGTTGCAACCACGGCGAAGACTGTGCGTGGCGTCAATGTCAAAATCGGGCCGGGGTGTCAGATCGATCAGCTTGAGTATTCCGGCACCTGTGAGATCTCGCCGGAGGCGCAGGTCGGCAATACGGTCAAAGTTGAAGGCTGAGCGCATAACCACTGTGATAGGGAGGAAGCAACGTGGAAACAAAAAAACTGTATAAGTCCCGCGTAAATAAGAAAATCTGCGGTGTCTGCGGCGGGGCTGGCCGAATATTTCGGCGTGGACGTGACACTGATCCGCCTGATTTGGGCGATTCTGGCAATTGCTGGCGGAAGCGGCATCGTGGCCTATATTATCGCCGCGCTGATTATTCCGGACGAGCCGGGTTTATGAGATAGCAAACAGGACGCCCCGCAACACTGCGGGGCGTCCTGTTGCCTCTCCGATTCTGTTCTGCCCGACAGCCGCATAGACTGCAACTGCCGCAGAGCATAACGAATCGGAGGGATGTTTTTGAAAGGATTTGATCTGGCGCTGCGCCGGACCGGGTTCCCGGATTACGAGAGCTTTCAGACGGCGAACGGCCTGTATCCGTCAGGACGTGCGGACGCGTCTACGGTATCGGCATTAATGCCATATCTGCTGGGCTACCGGATCGTACAGGTGCAGCCGGGCAGTACGCTTTATACGATCGCTCAGCGCAATGGGACAACCGTACAGGCGATTGAGACGGCAAACCCGGGGCTTGACGCAGCAAACCTGCCCGTTGGACATCAGATTGTGGTGCCACTCGGATTTTCCGTCGTGCCGACGGGCGTGCCGTTTACGAGCAATCTCCTGCAGTTCTGCATTCAGGGCCTGCTGGCCCGGTATCCGTTCCTGCGCGTGGAGACGATTGCCTATACCACCTATGGCCGCCCGGTTCCCTCGCTTCAGATAGGCGAGGGCGAGTACCATGTGCTCTACAACGCTTCGCACCATGCCAACGAATGGATCACAACGCCGCTGCTCATGAAGTTCCTTGAAGAATACTGCGACGCCATCGCCCTCGGCACGACGCTGCGTGGGGTGAACGCGGGAACGCTGTTTTCACAGACGCAGCTGACGCTCGTGCCGATGGTCAACCCGGACGGCGTCGATCTGGTGACGGGTGAGATTGAGCCTGCGACCTCCGAGTACCGTACGGCACAGGAGATCGCGGCGGATTATCCGACGATTCCGTTCCCGGATGGGTGGAAGGCCAATTTGAACGGCGTCGACCTCAATCTGAATTATCCGGCCGGCTGGGAGCAGGCGCGTGAGATTAAATTTGCACAGGGCTACAATCGTCCTGCGCCGCGCGACTATGTCGGCGCCGCGCCGCTCGACCAGCAGGAGAGCGCCGCGCTGGCCAATCTGACGCGTCGTGTGTTGCCGCGCCTAACGCTTTCCTACCACACACAGGGACGCGTTATCTACTGGAAATACTTGGATTTTGATCCGCCCGGCGCGCTGGAAAAGGGCGAGGCGCTTGCCGAGGTCTCCGGCTACACACTGGAGACAACGCCCTATGCCTCCGGTTTTGCGGGGTACAAGGACTGGTTCATTCAGGAGTGGAACCTGCCGGGCTATACCGTGGAGGCTGGACTCGGGCAGAACCCGCTCCCGCTGTCACAGTTCGATATCCTGTATGAGAACAATCTTGGAATTCTCGTGGAGGGGCTTCGGAAATGAGCCCTGCCGCTATTCGGCAGGCGTTCCGCCCTCGTCAAAGGTGATCGCCAGCCGGTAGCAGCGGTCATCCGGCAGGGCCGCAGCAAGCGATGCCCGCAGCCGCTCCTTCTCGCCGGGAAGGGAGAAGGGAATGGAGAGGTCGAAGCGCAGAACTGTCGCATCTGCGTCCTGCTCGATCCGGAAATCATGCAGGGAGATCCCGGGATCCAGCGCCTGCGCGGCCTCATCCAGAATGCGCAGGAGCTTCCGCCGCAAGGGGTCGGCGCGGTCAACCGGATCGTAGTGCAGCACCAGCTCCACCTGAAAACGCGCCTGGATTTCACGTTCAATCGTATCGATGGTTTCGTGGCAGTCCATCGGCGCAAGCGCGCTGTCCATCTCCACATGCGCGCTTGCAAAGCGCCGCCCGGGGCCATAGTCATGGATCAGCAGGTCGTGGATTCCCAACACGTTTGGGTGCGCTCTCACGGCGTCTGTGATCGTTTGCACGAGAACGGGGTCCATGGCCTTGCCGAGCAGCAGATCAATGGTCGATTTCGCGCTCTTTGCACCGGAAAATAAGATGAACAGCGCCACCGCGGCGCCGAACCAGCCGTCCAGATTCCAGGAGAAAAAGTGCGACAGCAAACACGAAAGCAGCACCGCGCTGGTCGCGACCACGTCGCAGAGACTGTCTGTCGCTGTAGCGGCCAGCGCTTCGGACTGGATTTTGCGCCCGAGCTTCCGGTTCAGGAACGCGAGAAAGAGCTTGACCGCGATGGAGACAAGCAAAATCGCAAGGATCAGCGGAGAAAACCGGATCGGGGCGGGAGAGAGAATTTTCCTGATGGCGCTCTGGCCCAGCTCCAGCCCGATCAGCAGGATCAGCACCGATACAAGCAGGCTGGATAGATACTCAAACCGCGCGTGCCCAAAGGGATGCTCTTTGTCCGCCGGCTTGGAGGCCAGATGAAAGCCCAGCAGCGTGACCGCCGCGCTGGAGCAGTCCGACAGATTGTTCCACGCGTCGGCAGTGATGGACACGCTCCCGGAGAGCACCCCTGCCGCCAGCTTGCCGCCAAACAGCAGCAGATTGCAGACAATTCCCGTAATCCCGGCCAGTCTGCCGATTGCGCCGCGTGACCGCCCGGCCAGAATCCGCATAATACCACCTCTGTAAAAATGAAAAACAGGCAAGGAGCGCCTGCTCCTTGCCTGTTGATACTAGCACGTTTGTCGGGAGAAATCAATAGAAAAAGTTCGGGTTTTTGAAAAGTTATCCGAGTCTAACCAACTTCCTGCGTGTTTCTGGTCAGATTTTTCATCCAGCGGAAGCGATTGATCTTGATCACCGCGACCGGGCACTTGAGCAGCTCGTCAGCCTTGAGACAGGCGTAGCTGACCCACGCCGGGGTATGAAGCACATAGATCGAAATGATCGCGGCGGGCATGACGATGAGCCAGACAAAAATCAGATCGTTTTTGAATACAAACCCGGTATCGCCGCCTGCCTTGACAAGCGAACCGAGGCACATGCCCTGGTAGCTTGTTCCGATCATGGTGACGGCCATCACGGCCATAAACTGCCGCGCCATTTCGCGCGTCTCATCCGTAATGGAGCCGTAGAGCGAGAGCATCGGTTCACGCAGGGCGAAAATAATGCCGCAGCAGCACAGGCCGAGCACAAGGAACATGATCTGCACGGCACGCGCATTGGCCTTCATCTGCTCCACCTTTCCGGCGCCGATCGTTTTGCCGGTTGTGATGCCGACCGCACCGGAGAGGGCGAACAGGACGACCGTCAGCATATTGAAGAACATCATGGTGATGGAGACGGCGGAGGTTGCCGACGCGCCGAGATGGCCGATCAGCGCCGACTGCACCGTGGTGTTCAGGCCCCACACAAGCTGGCCCGCGAAGATTGGCGCGCCGTAGCGCACGAAATCGTGCATCAGGTCACGGTTGGAGCGCAGCAGATCAGACAGCCGCAGCCGCAGCCGCTTGTCAATGCAGAAGACATAGACCGCGGCAATGGCAAGCTCCGCAACGCGGGAGATCAGCGTAGCCACCGCCGCGCCGCGAATGCCCATGCGCGGCAGGCCGAGCTTGCCGAAGATCAGCACGTAGTTCAGGATGACATTTACGACAAACGCTGTCGAGGAGGCGTACATACCGACGCGTACCGCCTCGACGCTCCGCATTGCAACAATCAGCGCCTGCGACGCGCCGAAGAGCAGGAAGGACCAGGACAGGTATTTGAGATAGATCATTCCCTCCTCAACAACGGCCTCGTCGTTGGAGAGCAGGCTCAGGATTTGCCGGGGCAGCAGGAGCGTTGCGGCGAAGAACAGCAGGCCGATGCCGGTGGAAAAGCGGAAGGAGATACCCGAGAGGATCCGGATGCTGTCCTCGTCCTTTTTGCCCCAGTACTGCGCGCCGAGGACAAGCAGGCCGTCTGTGACACCCATGCTCAGACAGCGCAGGAAATTTTGCAGCTGGTTGCCGAGATAGACGCCGGAAATAGCGCTCTCACCCAGCGTGCCGACCATGATGTTGTCCGCAAATCCAACTAAAAAGGAGATAAGGTTTTGCAGCATCATGGGGAATGCCAGCAGCAGGATGGTCTTAAAATAGCCCTTTTCACATTTTAGCATTTGCTTTCCTCCAACTCCGCCGGTCGTGTCAGATTTTTCATCCACTTAAAACGGTTGATTTTTACAACGGCAACAAAGCATTTGAGAACCTGATCGCTCAGCAGACACGCGTAGACAACCCACGGCGCGGCGTGGAAGACGTTCTGTGCGATGAGTGCGGACGGGAGGACGACGCAGAAGACAAAAATGGTGTCGTTTTTAAACACAAAGCTGGTGTCGCCGCCGGATTTGACCAGACCGCTCAGGCACGTGGCCTGATAGTTCCGCCCGATCGAGGCGACGGCCAGCACGAGCATGAACTGCTTTGTGATGGCGACGGACTCCGGCGTCAGCTCATAGAGCGAGATAAAGGCGTCCTTCACCAGCAGAATGATGGCAGCGGTAACAAAGCCGAGCAGCAGGAAGATGATCTGCGCCGTGACGGCATACTGCTTCATGCGCTCATAGTCGCCCTTGCCGACAGTTTTGCCGGTGATGATGCCGAGGCCGTCGCGCAGGCCCATGATGAGCATAAAGAGCAGGGTGCTCAGCGTCCCTGCGACACTGACGGCGGAGATGGCCGAAGCGCTCATATGCCCGATGATGGCGCTCTGCGCCAACTGGTTGAAGCCCCAGACAACCTGCCCGGCCAGCACCGGCGCGCCGTAGCGCAGCAAATCGCGGAACATGGCGCGGCTGCCGAGCAGGAAGTCGCGCATCCGGATCTTGAGCTTCTGATCGACGGCCAACACATAGACAAACATGACGCCGGCCTCCACAATGCGTGAGACAAGCGTTGCCACAGCTGCGCCGCGAATGCCCATGGCTGGCATGCCGAGCTTGCCGAAGATCAGCACCCAGTTGAGCGAAACGTTCACGAAGAACGAGACAATCGAGATCACAAGGCCGATCCGCACGGTTTCGACCGCCTGCATTTCGGCGATCAGCATCTGCGAGGCACAGAAAAAGAGATAGGAGAAGCAGACAATTTTGAGGTACTTCATGCCCTCCTGTACGACGATGGGATCATTTGTAAACAGGCGCAGCAGCTGCGCAGGCAGGAGGATAGCAAGCAAATTGATGAGCAGGCCAAAGCCGAGGCAGATCCGTGTCGCAAGGGCAAAGACCTCTTTGACATGATAGGTGTCCTTCTTGCCCCAGTACTGCGCCGCAATAATCAGCGCGCCGCCGGAGAAGCCGAGCACGATGAATTGCAGCATCGACTGAATCTGACCGCCCATATAGACGCCGGAAATGGCATACTCGCCGAGCTTCCCGATCATCAGATTATCTGCAAATGTAACGGCATACGCAATCAGACGCTGGAGTGCAATGGGAATTGCCAGACGGATCAGCGTCTTGTAAAAGTTAGCTTCCCGAACGAAAAGCCGCATAATGATCGCCTCCTATGTGATATTGTAGCAGAAAGACGACAAAAGGGGAATGGACAAAACGCCCATTCCCCGGACAAAATGCGCTTTTATTCTCCGCGCAGAGCCTTGCTCTTCTTCCAGATGCCGGACAGATAGTAGATGAGGCCGGGCAGCGCAGTACCGTAGGTTGCAAGGCTGTAGCCGAGGTAGAAGCCCGTAATGCCCATACGCTGGCCAAGCACATAGCTCAGGCCGATGCGCAGTACAATGCCGTCGAAAATGCCGAGGAACATAGCAAAAACGGTGTTGCCGCTGCCGCGGATGAGCGCGTTGGAGGCGACCATAATGGCGTGCGCGGGATAGTTCAGCACCAGCGTCCAGATTGCCAGCCATGCATAGTCGAGCACGCTTCGGTCCTGTGTGAAGATGCGGAACCACAGCTCCGGGAACAGCAGGTAGAGCACAGAGACAACCGCGTAGACCAGAAAGCCAAACAGCAGGGCGCTGCCGAAGGTTTTCTGCGCGCGCACGGCGTTCCGTGCGCCGAAGTTCTGCGCCACCATAGCGGAAGCAGCTGCGCCGAGTGCCTGTGCAGCGATGTTCGGGAACTGCTCGAGCTTCATCCGCACGCCGAAGCTGGCGGAGGCGGCCACGCCGTAACTCGAGACCATTGCGTTGACGAACAGCATGGAGACGTTGATGATGGTCAGCTCCAGCGCAAGCGGTACAGCCACCTTGATGAGCCGGCGCAGCGCGTCACCGACGATGCGGAAGCTGCGTAGGCGGAAGTCGAAATAGATCTGTTCCCGGTGCCGCAGCAGATAGAACAGCGAGATGAGAAAGGAAACGGCCTGCGAAATGATTGTCGCCAGTGCCGCGCCCGCCGCGCCCATGTGCATCGGGCCGACGAAGAGATAGTCCAGAATGACGTTCAGGACGGAGGAGATCGCAATGAACACCAGCGGGCGGCGGGAGTCGCCCAGCCCGCGCAGGAGCGCGGAGACGGCGTTGTAGCCGAAGATGAACAGGATACCCGCCGAGCAAATCAGCATATAGTTGCGCGCCTCCGTGAAGGCCTCAGACGGCGTGTTGATCCATTGCAGGAAAACCGGGTAGAAGACGATACAGACGCCCGTCAGGACAACGCCGAGCAGAAACAGCACGGAGAACATGGTGCCGATGACAGTGCGCAGCCGCGCAAAGTCACGCGCGCCCAGCAGCTGCGCAATCAGAATCTGTGCGCCCATGGCAAAGCCGATGCCGAGCGTGGAGACGACGGTCACAAGCTGGCTGGAGAGGGAGACCGCCGAAAGTCCAACGCTGTCGCAGAACTGCCCGACAATAATCATGTCGATCATGCTGTAGAGCACCTGCAGCGCCGTGGAGGCCATAAAGGGGATGGTAAAGAGCAGAAGCTGCTTTGGTACGCTGCCGGTGGTCAGATCCATGCCAAACTGTTTGGGGGAGGGGGATTTCATGTCAGAACAGCACCTCCCTGTGCGTTTCGGCAGAGGTGTAGATCGCGTCGATCAGGCCCATGATCTCAACGCCCTGCGCAAGGCTGGCCGCCGGGGCGGTACCGTTGCGGACACAGGCGGCGAAGTGGGCAAATTCGCTGGCCGGCGCAGGCAGGGACATCGGATCGGGCGTGATGGTGCAGGTGGCGCCGCCGATCTTGGCAGAGAGCAGGATTTTGTCGTTTCCGGGGCCGAAACCTTCAAAGGAAATACCGCCCTTTTCCCCGAGGATCTCAATATAGGTCTTGGCCTGCGGGGAGGCGATATTGGACGCCCAGCTGAAGGTGAATTCCAATGATGCGCCGCCGTCCAGCTCCACGAGGCCGGAGGCCATGTCCTCTACGTTGAATACTCCCTCGCGCGAGTCGCGGTAGAGGAAAAAGAGCCGATCGCTGTCGCTGCCGAAATGCGCGGAGGTGACGCCGGAGACGCGGCGGATACCCGGCCAGCCGAGCACGTCCATGCCGAGGTCAAGATAGTGGATGCCAAGATCAATCAGCGCGCCGCCGCCGGAACGGGCCTTGTCCGTGAACCAGCGCCCGATGCCGGGAATCCCGCCCGCACGTTCCCAGCCGCAGCGGACACGGTAGATCCTGCCGAAAAAGTCCTCTGCCTTCAGGCGCTCTACAAAGCGGTAGAAGGGGGTAAAACGGTTATTCAGACCGAGCATTACCGGAAGGCCTGTTTCCTGCTGCACGGCGAGGATTTTCGCGGCCTGCGCCCGGTTGAGCGCGGCGGGCTTTTCCAGATGCACGGCAACACCGTGCCGCATGGCGAGGATGGCGAGTGCGGCATGTGTGTCGTTCGGCGTGCAGATACTGACAAAATCGGGCTGAATCTTTTGGAGCATCTCCTCCGGGTCGCAAAACGCCTTTGCGCCGTACGGCGCGGCTGCGGCCTGTGCGGCGGGGAGGGATGTGTCGCAGACAGCTGCAATTTCCACGCCCGGCACCTTTGCATAGCCGGCAAGATGTTTGGTTCGTCCGATGCTGCCCGCACCGATACAGGCATAGCGCAATGTTTTCACTGTGAATCCTCCTTTTTCTGCAGGTGACGGTACATCCTTGTCAGGTGCGGGCTGTCCTGCTCGCGCATCATGCACAGGAACTCCCAGCCGTACCGTTCGTAGAAGCTGTCGTGCTCAGTGACGAGGTAGAGTGTATGGACGCCGCGCGCGGCGAAGTCGTCGCAGACGAAACGGAGCATCCGCCCCGCAATGCCGCGGCAGCGGTAGGGCTCCTCTACGTAGACCGCACAGACATTCGGCGTCAGATCTGGCCGGAGATGGAAGTCGTTTTCAATGACGCCAAGCCCGGCTACAATTTCAGCTCCGTCCAGTACCAGATACCACTGCAGCACGGCCGCTTTGCCCTCCAGACAGGCGGCAATGCTCTCCTG
Organism: uncultured Oscillospiraceae bacterium; assembly: GCA_964652075.1. Taxonomy (GTDB): domain Bacteria; phylum Bacillota; class Clostridia; order Oscillospirales; family Oscillospiraceae; genus CAZYZQ01. Next base: position 1,663 of record CAZYZQ010000066.1, on the reverse strand, counting down.
ATATGCAGCTTCCGGAATATTCCATTTTTCGTGGAACCAGTGTGCGGCGGCCTCTGCATACGCAGGCGCTTCCCGAAGCGGGATGATTGGCAGATCCTGCATGAATGCACCTCCTTTTTCCATTTCTTATAGTATATCAAAGCAGAAAGCAAAAAGAAAGCCACAGGCATAAAAATACCTGTGGCTTTCTTTAAAAGTTAAACCTCAAACATCAGATCACCGTATGTCGGCACGGGCCAGACGTCCTTGTCGACCAGAAGCTCCAGCGCGTCGACCGCCGCGCGCAGTTCCGCCATGACCGGCACGACCTCATCGTGATACGCGGTCGCCATTGCACAGGCGTTCTCTCTGGCCGCGGCGGCAGCGGAAGCGGTAATCAGTTTGCTGTGTGCGCGTTTTGCGTTTGCGAGCTGGGTGCTGCATGCGATCAGCAGCTCCTTTTGGACGGAGACATCCGCCTCCGGACAGGCCTCCTGCACAGTACAGATGGAGGAGGCAAGGTCGGTTGTATAGCCGATGACGCAGGGAATGTAGTGCTTTGCCGCCATGTGGATCATGGTCTGCGCCTCAATGTTGATGCATTTGGCGTACGTTTCGTACATGATCTCCGCGCGTGCTTCCAGCTCCGCGCGGGTAAAGATGCCGAAGTACTCAAACAGCTTCACCGATTTTTCCGTAGTCAGTGCAGGAATGGCCTCGATCATGCTCTTGAGATTCGGCAGGCCGCGCCGTGCCGCTTCTGCGACCCACGCATCCGAGTAGCCGTCGCCGTTGAAGACGATGCGCTGGTGCTCCTTGATATAGGCGGCAATCAGTTCCTTGACGTCCTTGTCGAAATCAGCCGATTTTTCCAGAATGTCCGCCGCCTCGCAGAAGGCCTCGGCAACGATGGTGTTCAGCACGATGTTCGGCATGGCGACAGAGTCGGAGGAGCCGACCATGCGGAATTCAAATTTGTTGCCCGTGAAGGCGAAGGGCGAGGTGCGGTTGCGGTCGGTTGCATCCTTGTTGAGAATCGGGACGGTGGAGACGCCGACGTTCAGCTTGTCGCCGTGCAGGCACTCCGCGGCGGAGCCGTTATGGAGAATCTGCTGCACCACATCGTCCAGCTGGTCGCCGAGGAAAATGGAGATGATCGCGGGCGGCGCTTCGTTCGCGCCCAGACGGTGGTCGTTGCCGACGTTGGAGGCGGACTGCCGCAAAAGGTCAGCATGGGTGTCAACCGCCTTCAGGATGCACGCCAGCACCAGCAGGAACTGGAGGTTGTCGTTCGGATCTGCGCCGGGGTCGAGCATATTCTCACCGGTGTCGGTGCAGATCGACCAGTTGTTGTGCTTGCCGGAGCCGTTGACGCCGGCATAGGGCTTTTCGTGCAGCAGGCAGACGAGATTGTGCCGCGTTGCCACGCGCTTCATCGTCTCCATGGAGAGCTGGTTCTGGTCGACGGCAATATTGGCGGTGCAGTAGATCGGGGCCATCTCATGCTGGGCCGGGGCCACCTCGTTGTGCTGCGTGGTGGCGGGAATACCGAGCTTCCACAGCTCCACATTCAGATCGCGCATAAACGCGCCGACACGCTCGCGGATGACGCCGAAATACTGGTCGTCCAGCTCCTGCCCCTTGGGCGCGGGCGCGCCGAACAGCGTGCGCCCGGTGTAGATCA
>CAZYZQ010000065.1:0-12900 GCA_964652075.1 uncultured Oscillospiraceae bacterium | reverse complement strand
AAGGGGATCCCCTTTCGGTCTGCGGGGCGGAAGCTGCAAGGTGTCAGTCCCACTTGTTCATACTTCGGACATTTTTCTACTTATTATACTCAACTGCCCGGCGTTTGTCAAGAACCGATCAGACATTTTTTGAAGGAAACGACTTGCGAAATTTCATGCATCTGCCAAACACAAAAAAGATGGATTCCTGCGGCGGTCAGGAACCCATCTTTGGAGCTAGTGATGTGACTCGAACACACGACCTGCTGATTACGAATCAGCTGCTCTACCGGCTGAGCTACACTAGCAATTGTCCGCACCCTTTCTGCGAACGAAGCTATTCTAACAGACTTTTCCCCTGTTGTCAATGAAAATTTTTTGTTTCTCGATTCCTGCAAAATCAGATGCTTTCTTGCAAAATTCTTTGGTGATTTTCCTGTCAATCGGCGGTTTTCACGAGAATATTTCAAAAAATTCGGGCAATTTCTATTCATGTTTTTCCCCTCCAGAATAAGGGCGAGTTGACGATAAGGACAGGCTCTACACGGCGCCGCATATAGTTATCGACACCATCCACAGGTTTTTCCACAGCTTAAACACCTTTATCCACAGGCAAAACCGCCCGGAATTCCAAAAACAGGGAATCGCCGCCCGGGGAGTATGCAAAATCCATCCGTCAAAATTCGTTGACATAAGCTCTTTGCCCGCAAAATTTGCGGCATACCGCCCCAAAAAGAGAGGATGCAGGATTGAATCCTGCATCCTGCATCTTTAGAGCGGCATTGTTGCAAACGCGTTCAGGCGCATGTCCGCCCTGCTCCCGGCAAGAAATTCATAGTACGCCTGCGCGCCGATCATGGCGCCATTGTCGCCGCACCAGCGCAGCGGCGGCACAAAGAGCTGTACGCCCGCGCGGCCTGTAGCCAGGTCGAACGCGCGCCGGATCTGGGAATTTGCCGCGACGCCGCCCGCAATCACCAGCTTGTCGTAGCCCGTCATCTCAATCGCCCGCATGGTGCGCGGCACCAGCATCTGGCAGACCGTTTCGGCAAAGCCTGCGCAGAGTGACGGCACGTCCAGCTCCTCACCCCTCTGCCCCGCATTGTGGATCAGGTTGATGGCGGCGGTCTTCAGTCCGGAGAAGGACAGATCCAACGGGTTCCCGGACATTTTGCCGAGCGGCAGGTGATACTTTGCCGGATTGCCGCCCTGCGCCGCACGGTCGAGCGCCGCGCCGCCCGGGTACGGCATCCCGAGAAGGCGCGCGACCTTGTCGAAGCACTCCCCCGCCGCGTCGTCCCGCGTCGCGCCGAGCACGCGCAGGTCGGTATAGTCCCGCACGTCCACAATCATCGTATTCCCGCCCGAGACGACCAGCGCAACAAACGGCGGCGCAAGCTCCGGAAACGCCAGATAATTCGCGGCAATGTGGCCGCGCAGATGGTGGACGGGGATCAGCGGCTTATCCATGGCCATGGCCGCGCCCTTTGCAAAGTTTACGCCGACCAGCACCGCGCCGATCAGCCCCGGCGCGTAGGTCACGGCTACCGCGTCGAGCTGCTCCCGCGTGACATGCGCCGTCTCCAGCGCCTGATCGGCCAGCGCATAGATTTCCTCAATATGCTTGCGCGAGGCGATCTCCGGCACAACGCCGCCGTATTCACGATGGAGTGCCACCTGTGAGGCGATGCAGTCGGCCAGCACATGCCGCCCGTCCTCCACGACGGCAACAGCCGTCTCGTCGCACGAGGACTCAACAGCCAGTATTTTCATCCGAGCTCCTCCCCTTTTTGCAGGATCAGCGCATCCTCTTTCGGATGCCGGTAATACCCCGGCCTGCGGCCGATCTGGACGTAGGCGTTCTTCTCATATAAAGCAATAGCCGCCGCGTTGGACGCGCGCACCTCCAATGTCAGCGTTTTCGCGCCGCGCGCGCAAAGCGCCTGCCACAGCGCATCCAGAAGCTTCTGTGCAACGCCCTGCCGCCGATATGCGGGGTCCACGGCGACGTTCATCATATCCGCCGCATCTCCCACCGTCTGGCTGCCGATATACCCGGCGGCAGTTCCGTTCACCTCCGCGATCAGCCAGAGGCTCAGCGGATTTGTGAGTTCTCCCTCTATAGAGCGCGCACTCCACGGGTCGGAGAAGCAGGCCGATTCCAGTGCGGCAACCGCCGCGACATGGCGCGCCTGCATCGGCATGATTTGCAGATCCCTCATTTTGCCGCGTACCAGCTTTCCCCGGCCTTGGCCTCTGCCAGCAGCGGCACCTTGAGCTGCGCCACCTGCTCCATCTTCTCCTCAAGCAGCGCCATCACCGCCGCCTGCTCCTCCGCCGGGCACTCGACGATCAGTTCGTCGTGAACCTGCAGGACAAGCTGCGCCCGCAGTCCAGCCGTACGGATTGCACGGTCGACTGCAATCATTGCCAGTTTGATAATGTCGGCAGCGGTGCCCTGGATCGGCGTGTTCATGGCGATCCGCTCGTTGGCCGAACGGATGTTGAAATTCGAGCTGTGCAGCTCCGGCAGGTCGCGGCGGCGGCCGAACATTGTCGTAACATAGCCGTCGCGTTTCGCGTCCGCTACAACGTCGCGCATATACTGCCGCACGCCTGCGTAGCGGGCAAGATAGCCGTCAATATACGCCTTCGCCTCCTGCCGGGAGACGCCGAGATCCTCGGCCAGCGAGAACTCGGAGATGCCGTAGACGATGCCGAAGTTGACGGCCTTTGCGCCGCGGCGCATCTCCGGCGTCACCTCCTCCGGCGCAACGCCGAAGACCTGCGACGCCGTCGCGCGGTGGATATCCTCGCCACTGCAAAACGCCTGCTGCATCAGCGGATCGTCCGCAATGTGCGCCAGCACGCGCAGCTCAATCTGGCTGTAGTCCGCGTCAACGAACACGCAGCCGGGCGCGGGAACGAACATCTTCCGGATTTCACTTCCAAGCTCCGTGCGAACCGGGATATTCTGCAAATTCGGGTCAGTCGAAGACAGCCGTCCGGTCGCGGTCACGAGGTTCTGGAAGGTCGTATGAATCCGCCCGTCCGGGGCAATGACCTTCAGAAGCCCCTCGGCATAGGTCGACTTCATCTTTGTATACGTCCGGTAATCCAGCACGGCGCGCGCAATCGGGAATGCCGCCGCGAGCTTTTCCAAAACATCCACATTGGTGGAGTAGCCCCGGCTGGTCTTCTTCCCGTGCGGCAGCTCGAGCCGCTCAAAAAGCACCTCGCCGAGCTGCTTGGTGGAGTTGATATTGAACTCCATCCCCGCAAGCTCATAGATCTCCGCCTGCGTCTCGCGCGTTTTGGAAGCCAGCATCTCGCCCCACTGCTCCAACGCGTCGCGGTCAACCAGAACGCCTGTCTCCTCCATGGAGACGAGCACCGGGCAGAGCGGCAGGTCGATCTCCCGATAGACCGCCTCAACCCCCTGCTCGGAGAGCTTCGGCGCGAGGATGGGGCGAAGCGCCCAGATTGCCGACGCCTGCGCGCACAGATCGTCCGGCAGCTCCTCCGCAAGATACGCCAGTGCGAGCTTTTTCAGCGAGTAGTCGCCCATCGCGGCGTTCAGCACATAAGCGGCCACCGCCGTGTCAAAGACCTGTTTTGGCTCCGGAAGTTCAGCTGCGTGAAGCAGATGCAGCTGCGTCTTGTAGTCACAGAACACTTTCTCGGCGTCGCTTTGCAGAAACGTCTCCAGCCAGTCGCGGTGATCCGCAATCGCCCCGGCATAGACCGCGCCGTCCGCCGCCACGGCAAAGCGCGCACCTGAGAGCAAGATTGCCGCCGGTGCCTCCGCCGCGGGCAGCTGCATCTGGGCCGGTGCAGTTTCCTGCGATGCCGCAGAGGCGGTCATTTTCGGTTTATGCAGACCATAGCGCTCAATCAGACGGGAGAATTCGAGCTTCAAAAACAGCGCATAGAGCGCGTTATTATCCACCGGCTGCACAAGATTGTGTTCCGGTTGGAACTCGATCGGCGCCTCCGGCAAAATTGTTGCAAGCTCATAGGAGAGCATGGCGGAATCCCTGCCCGCCGCCAGTTTTTTGCGTACAGCCTCACGGATTTTCGGGCTGTCCAGATTGTCATAGACGGCCTGCATTGTCCCAAAATCCGCCAGAAGGGCCTTCGCAGTCTTCTCGCCGACACCCGGCACGCCGGGAATATTGTCGGAGCTGTCGCCCATGAGGCTCTTCAGATCAATGATGCCGCGCGGCCCGAAGCCGTACTCCTCCTCAAAAACCGCAGGCGTGTAGTTGGTAGTCAGCGTCTGGCCGGTGCGGGAGGTAATCAGTTTGACCGTCACATGCTCGGTCACAAGCTGCAGGCTGTCGCGGTCACCTGTGACAATCACGCAGTCCCAGCCGTCCGCTTCGCAAAGACGCCCCACCGTGCCGAGCACGTCGTCGGCCTCCCAGCCCTTGCAGGCGTACTGCGGGATATTCATGGCGGACAGAACCTCTTTGAGCACCGGCATCTGCTGCGCCAGCTCCTCCGGCATTCCCTTCCGGGTTGCCTTGTACCCCTCATAGCGCAGATGGCGGAAGGTCGGCCCCTTGAGATCGAATGCGACGCAAAGCGCATCCGGCGACTCCTCGCCGCGCACGCGCTGCAAAATATTCAAAAACCCGTAGATCGCATTCGTATACAGCCCGTCCTTCGTCGTCAGCGGACGGATTCCGTAAAACGCGCGGTTGACAATGCTGTTGCCGTCCAGAATCATCAGTTTCATTCGTGCTGCTTCTCCTTCCGTTTGAGTGGGAACCACACAGTGGCGAGCATGGTGCTGAAGGCCGCGGTGCCGCCGATCAGGTCAGAGATCGGCTCGGCAAAGAACACGCCGTCCACACCGATGGCCGCAATCCGAGGCAACAGCAGCGTCAGCGGCACAACAATGATGACCTTACGCAGCAGCGAGAAGAAAATCGCCTGCTTCGACTTGCCCAGCGCCACAAAGGTGGACTGCGCGCCGAACTGGAACGCCATCATAAAATAGAGCGGATAGTAGCACCGCATCGCGTGCCTGCCAAGCGTCAAAAGCGCCGGATCATCGTTGAAAACGCGGATAAATACGCTCGGGAACAGCATCAAAAGCGCCCACACGACGACGGAGTAGCACAGGCTGAAGGTCAGCGTGAAACGGATCCCGCCGCGTACACGCGCGTACTGCTGCGCGCCATAATTATACCCCAGAACCGGCTCCGAACCGCTCGTGATACCGGAAACCAGCATCATCGTGACCTCACGCACAGAGGCGAGCACGGTCATTGCCGTAATATACAGGTCGCTGCCGTACAGGCGCAGCATTCGGTTGGCCGCGATCTGGACGACGCTGTTGGTACAGGCCATCACAAAGCCCGCCACGCCGAGCGACAGGATCCGCTTCATAAGCGGCGCGCTCGGCCGCAGGTTTTTGCATTTCAGCCGCAGCACGGCGCGCCTGCCTGTCAGAAACCGCATGACCCACACGGCGGAGACAAGCTGGGACAGGACTGTCGCGATGGCCGCGCCGCGCACGCCGAGGCCGAGCGCAAAGATAAACAGCGGATCAAGCACAATATTCAGCGCCGCGCCGATCGCGACGGTCAGCATCCCGGTTTTCGCGAAGCCCTGCGAATTGATAAAACCGTTCATGCCGCTCGTAATCATGACAAAAAACGTGCCGAGCAGATAGATTGTCAGATAGTCCGCAGCGTAGCCGTAGGTCGCGTCGCTCGCGCCGAAGGCGTAGAGGATCGGCCTGCGAAAGCCGATTCCGACCGCCATCAGCACTGCGCCAAACAGCAGAACCAGAAAAAACGAATTTCCCATGATCCGTTCCGCCGTCTCATAGTCCCCGCGTCCGCGTTCGATGGAGCACAGCGATGCGCCACCCTGCCCTGCCAGCCGGGTAAAGGCGTTGATAATAGCAATCACAGGCAGGCAGATGCCAAGGCCCGTAAGCGCAAGCGTCCCGCTGCCCTCGAGCCGGCCGATATACATCCGGTCGACCAGATTATAGACCACATTGACCAGCTGTGCTGCCGTGATGGGGATCGCCATGCGCAGGATATTTCCCGCAACCGATCCCTTTGAAAAGTCGTTTTTGACCGCTGCGCCGCTCATGCCTTTGTCCATTTCACGCCCTGCGGCGTATCCATCAGGACAATCCCCATTTCCTTCAGTTCATCCCGAATCCGGTCGGCCTCCGCGAAATTCTTTGCCTTTCTTGCCGCCTGCCGGGCTTCAATCATGGCCTCAACCTGACTGTCAAGGTCGTCCTTCTTCCGGGAGTAGAGCAGGCCGAGAACGTCGGTGATCTCATGGAGCATCTTGCGGCACTCCGCGGCGAAAGCCTTCGTCGGCTTGCCCTCCAGCGCTGTGTTCTCAGCGCGGACAAGCTCGAACAGGACGCCGATGGCGTCGGCGGTGTTAAGGTCGTCGTCCATCGCCTCGTCGAAGCGGGTACGGTAGTCGTCGAATGTGGCGGTGAAGACGCGCTCGGATTCGGTCATCTCCCCTTCTTCTCCGTTTTTCTCGAGGAAGTCCATATTGTCGTCGGCGGTATAGAGCCGGTCAAGCGCCGCGCGCGCATTGTCGAGCGAATCCTTGGAGTAGTTCAGCGGGCTGCGGTACTGCGCCGAGAGCATGAAAAAGCGGATTGTCTCGTAGCCGTAGGTCTGCGCCGCGTCGCGTACCGTGAAGAAGTTGCCGAGGGATTTCGACATCTTCTTGTTGTCAATATTCAAAAAGCCGTTGTGCATCCAGTAGTGGACGAACTCACAGCCGTTGGCCGCTTCAGACTGCGCAATCTCGTTCTCGTGGTGCGGGAACTGGAGATCCATGCCGCCGCAGTGGATATCGATCGTCTTGCCGAGGTAGCGGTTCGACATCACGGAGCACTCAATGTGCCAGCCCGGGCGTCCCTTACTCCAGGGGGAGTCCCACGCCGGTTCACCCGGCTTTGCCGCCTTCCAGAGGGCAAAGTCCAGCGGATCCTCCTTTACGTCGTTCACGTCGATGCGCGCGCCGGCCTGCAGATCCTCGATCGGCTGGTGGCTCAGCTTGCCGTAGCCCTTGAATTTCAGTGTCCTGTAGTAGACATCGCCGTTCGAGGCCGGATAGGCATAGCCCTTGTCGATCAGCGTCTGCACCATATCGATGATGCCCTGCATATTCTCCGTCGCGCGCGGATGCACTGTCGCATCGCGGACGCCGAGGCCGTGTGCGTCGACAAAATACTCCTTAATATACTTCTCTGCGACCTCGGAGGCGGAGATGCCCTCCTCGTTGGCGCGCTTGATGATCTTGTCGTCCACATCTGTGAAGTTCTGCACAAACGTAACCTTGTTGCCGCGGTATTCCAGATACCGGCGCAGGATGTCGAACATGATAATCGGGCGGGCGTTGCCGACATGGATATAATTATACACCGTCGGGCCGCAGCAATACATTTTAATCTCCCCCGGCGTAATAGGTGTCAGCTCCTCTTTCCGGCGGGTCATGGTATTAAAAACTCTCATATTGGTCGCTTCCTTCCTCCAATTTGGATTCCAATTTTGCAAGCCGCTCCTTGAGCGCCTGAATTTCCAGCATCACAGGGTCCGGCGTGTGGATCTGGTCCAGCTTTTCTCCGTTGACCTTGACCACCTGACCGGGCACACCGACAACGGTACAGTTCGGCGGTACCTCCTTCAGCACGACGGAATTCGCCGCAATCTTGCTGTTGTCCCCCACCTTAAACGGCCCCAATACCTTTGCGCCGCAGCCAACCATGACATTGTTGCCCAGTGTCGGGTGCCGCTTTCCCGTCTCTTTGCCCGTGCCGCCCAACGTCACGCCCTGATAGAGCAGGCAGTCGTCGCCGATCACCGCCGTCGCGCCGATCACAATGCCGGTGCCGTGGTCGATCACAAGCCTGCGCCCGATCTGCGCCGCCGGATGGATCTCCACACCGGTTGTGAACTTGGCGTGCTGCGAGACCCAACGCGCCAGAAACCGGCAGTGGTGCAGATAGAGCCAGTGGGAAATGCGATAGTAAATCGTCGCATGGAGGCCGTTGTAGAGCAGCAGTACCTCCAAATTGCTCCTTGCGGCGGGATCATTTCTGCGGTACGCCTGAATCGTTTCGCGTAAGAACATGGAGTCCCTCCCAAAAAGAAAATAAACCGCCTCTTGCACACAAGAGGCGGGCTTTCGCACGCGGTTCCACTCTTTTGGTTCTTTTGGGCCGATATCGCAGCCCGCGCGGGAGGCATTACCCTCTCCCACTCCCAGACGCACGTTCCCCAACCGCGCCGCAGGACGGCTTTCAGCCGATGGCCGTCCCTCTCTGCCCGGCGCAAACCGGGTACTCTTTCTGTTCACAGTGTACAAATATAGTAGCATTCCGGATGCAGTTTGTCAAGGGATGGACATCCGAAGAAAGATCTGCTATGATAGCAGAAAAAGGAGGAAAAATCCATGCAAGATGCAACGCTTCGTGAGAAAAACCTCGCCACCATCCGCGCGTTTCTGGCCTGCACCGGCCCGGAGCGCGGTGCCGCCCGTGCGCCGCTGTTCGCACCGGGCGCCATGCAGGAGATTGCCGCGCCGATCGGCGGTGACTTCCAATACAGGGCCACGCCCGTCGGCCCATGGCTGGAGGAGACAAGCCGCTCCTTCCCGGACTGGGGCCACTATGAGAATGTGATCTTCCAGACAGAGGATCCCAATCTCTTTCTTGTCAAATCCCACGGCATGGGAAAAACCGTAGTGAACGGGCAGCTTGTTCCGGTGGAGCACTACTACATCAACGAATTCCGGATGTGCGACGGCAAGATCGTCCTGTTCCGCGAAACGCCGAACCCCAGCGAGGGTGAAAATCCCTATAAAGCCTGAAAAACCCCCGCGCGCAGCGATGCTGCGGCGGGGTTCCATTTACTTGATGACGTGAATCCAGCCCTCGGGCGCTTCAATGCGGCCCATCTGGATACCGGTGAGCGTGTCGTACAGCTTCTGCGTGACAGGGCCCATCTTCTCCATGCCGGATGGCATGCAGATCTCCTTGCCGTGGTCAACAATCTTGCCGACCGGGGAAATCACCGCCGCCGTGCCGCACAGGCCGCACTCCGCAAAGTCCTTGACCTCGTCGAAGTAAACCTCGCGCTCCTCGACCTCGAGGCCGAGGTAATCCTTCGCAACAACCATCAGGCTGCGGCGCGTAATGGACGGGAGGATCGAACCGGATTTCGGTGTGACAACCTTGCCGTCCTTCGTGACGAACAGGAAGTTGGCGCCGCCGGTCTCCTCGACCTTTGTGCGGGTTGCAGCGTCGAGATACAAATTCTCGTCAAAGCCCTCGGCGTGGGCGGTCACAATGGCGTGCAGGCTCATCGCGTAGTTCAGGCCCGCCTTGATGTGGCCGGTGCCATGCGGTGCCGCGCGGTCGAAGTCAGAGACTTTGATCGTGATCGGCTTCGCGCCGCCCTTGAAGTACGGGCCGACCGGCGTGACAAACATGCGGAACTGGTACTCCTGCGCCGGCTTGACGCCGATCACCGGGCTGATGCCAAACATGTAGGGGCGGATATACAGCGTTGCGCCGGAGCCGTAGGGCGGAACCCATGCCTCGTTCGCGCTGACAACCTTCTCGACCGCCTCAACAAAGCGGCCGTCGGGCAGCGGCGGCATCTCCAGCCGGACGCATGAATCGTGCATCCGGGACTGGTTCAGATCCGGGCGGAAGACAACGATATGGCCGTCCTCGGTCGTATATGCCTTCAAACCCTCAAACGCGGTCTGCGCATACTGCAAAACGCCCGCGCACTCGCTCATGACAATGTTGGGATCTTCGGTCAGCGCGCCGTCGTCCCAGGCGCCGTTTCTGTAATTGGCGACATAGCGGTAATCCGTCGGCATATAGCCAAACCCGATATTGTGCCAGTCGATCTGTTTCTTTTCCATGGTGAAAGCTCCCTTTCCCTCGGGCGGGCGGCATCCGCCGCTCTCCCAACTGTTGCTTTTTATAGTAGCACTTTACCCAGCTGATGTCAAGAATTACAGGTGCTTCCAGTCAATGACTGTCTTATTCTGGATGAAATACTCCAGACCGGAATAGACGGTCGTCACCAGAATCACAATCCAGCAGATCAGATTGACCACATCCGGGATCGGCAGCAGCATCAAAATAATTGCAACCATTGTGGAGGCTGTCTTGACTTTTCCTGCCCAACCGGCCGCGATAACCTTGCCGGAGGTGGCCGCAATCATCCGCAGGCCGCTGACGGCAAACTCGCGCGTAATCACAACCGCCAGGACCCACGCCGGCATCTGCCCCCAGGAGACAAACATCAGCATGGCGGAGGTGACAAGCACCTTGTCCGCCAATGGGTCCATAAATTTGCCGAAATCTGTCACAAGGTTCCGGCTGCGCGCCAGATGGCCGTCCAGAAAATCCGTCAGGGACGCAACGACGAAAATACCAAGCGCAACATATTTACACCCCGGGAAATTGACATATAACACGACAAAGAACGCCGGAATCAGAATCACACGAAGCATCGTCAGTTTATTTGCAATATTCACGACTGTTTCTCCTCTTTTCTAAAAATCCGCAGTGCCGACAAGGTCGCCGTCCATCACCGTGCGCAGGAACACGTCCACAAACGTCCCCGGCGGAACCGGCTGCGCACTCTCAAAATAGACGCGCCCGTCCACCTCCGGCGAGTCCGCATAGGTTCGCCCCACAAACATCTGCGCGGCTTCGTCGAAGCCCTCGCAGAGCACCTCCATGACCGTGCCCAGTCTGGACTCGTTGTAGGCGTCGATCACCTCAGACTGCAAATCGACAATCTGCTCTGCGCGGCACTGTGCGATCTCGTTTGGCGGATACTCCATCTTTGCGGCGGGCGTCCCCTCCTCCGGGGAAAAAACAAACGCGCCGGCGCGTTCCATTTTATGGCGCAGCAGAAATGCGCACAACTCCTCGAACGCGGCCTCATCCTCATACGGCAGGCCTGTGATCACGCTGGTGCGCAGCACAAGGCCGGGGATCTTTTCGCGCAGAGAGCAGAGCATCTGATCCAAAAAAGCCTGATTGCCGCGCCGGTTCATTCGCTTCAGAACCAGATCATTCACGTGCTGGATGGGGATATCCAGATATTTGACAATCTTCGGTTCGGAACGGACAACCTCAATCAGCTCGTCTGTGATCTCATCCGGGTACAGATAATGGATACGGATCCAGTGAAAATCCAGCCGGCACAGCTCACGCAAAAGCTGCGCAAACCGCCGTTCGCCATACAGGTCAAGGCCGTATCGGCCGGTGTCCTGCGCGACCTGAATCAGCTCCTTAACGCCACGGCTTGCCAACCATTTTGCCTCGCCCAGAATGTTTTCCATTGTGCGGCTGCGATATTTGCCGCGCAGCTTCGGAATGACGCAGTAGCAGCAGTGGTTGTCGCAGCCCTCTGCGATTTTCAGGTAGGCGTAGTAACCGGGCGTTGTCAGGATGCGGGGGCTGTCCTGCTCCTGTTCCATCAGCGGGCCAAATTTCTGCACCCGCGCGCCCTGCAACACGTCTGACACCGCCTGTACGACATCCTGATAGCTGCCGCAGCCCAGTACGCCGTCAACCTCCGGCATCTCATCGAGCACTTCTGCGCGGAAGCGTTCGGCAAGGCACCCCGTAACAAGAAGCTTGCCGATTTTGCCCGCCTTCTTCCACTCGCCGAGCGTCAGGATATGCTCAATCGCCTCCGCTTTTGCGGAGTCAATAAAGGCGCAGGTGTTGACAATCACCAGATCCGCGCCCTCCGGCGTATCGGAAAGCTCGTAGCCAGCCTGCTGCAGGCGATACATCATCTGCTCCAGATTGATGCGGTTCTTGTCGCAGCCCAGCAAATCAAATCCGATGCGATAGGCCATTTACATCTCCTCCTCCAGCCGCTCCCGATAGCGGGACAGGCCGGCTTTGATATCTGACCAGCTGTGGCCGCGCCGCGCCAGCGCATCCGTCACACGGCGCAGTTCCTTCTCGTCCGGCTCCTGACCGCGCAGCCGCGCCTGTAAAAAGCTGTCAATCGCGTCGTCCGGTTCCGGCAGATCAGCCATCGCGTCCTCCCAAAGCTCCTGCGGGATTCCCTTCTGGCGCAGCTCCATCCGGATGCGCGAAACGCCGTAGCCCTTTCTGGCCGCGCGCTGTGCAATCTGGCGTGCCGTCGCAGCGTCATCTACCAGATGCAGCTCAGAGAGCCATGTCACCGCGTCGTCGGCATGTGCCTCCGTCTCCCCTTTTTGAACCAGCCGGCGGCGCAGCTCGCGTTCCGAGACATTTGTTGCGGTGATAATCCGAACGGCTCGCGCACGGGTGTTCGCACGTGCTGCCGTCTCCTCGATGGCAGCCAGTGCTTCATCCGGAATCTCCATTCCCTGATACAGACCGAGATCCGCCAGCACACTCGATGCCACCTTCATATGCTTTCCGTCGGAAAACAGCAGCTCCACGCGTCCCGTGCGATCATTCACCGCGCGGATGGCCGCGAGCTCACGCATCGAAATCCTCTGCGCTCACGTCGACCGGCTCCGCCGGCTTGCTGGCTGGGGCGGCCTGCCCCTCCTCGGCGCGCACACCGCCGAGCCTGCGCGACTCGCCGCGGCGCTGGGCCTGCTCGTAGAGCTTCTGGCGGATCTGCTCCTCCATCGGCCCGGCAACCTCCGGGTGCTCCTTCAGGTACTGCTTTACATTGTCGCGGCCCTGCCCAATACGCTCATCACCAATCGAGAACCAGCTGCCGCTCTTGTTGATCAGGCCGTACTCGACCGCCATGTCGACCATTTCGCCCCACTTGGAGATGCCCTCGCCGTACATGATGTCGAAGATCGCCTCGCGGAACGGGGGCGCGACCTTGTTCTTGATGACCTTGGCGCGCGTGCGGTTGCCAATGACCGCCG
>CAZYZQ010000064.1:543-12906 GCA_964652075.1 uncultured Oscillospiraceae bacterium | reverse complement strand
CCGGAGAGCTGCGCGGGATACGCATCCGCCTTTTCCTCCAGCCCGACGCGCCTGAGAAGCTGTATCGCCGTCTCGTCGGCCTCCGCCTGTTTCATAAGCCTTGTACGGACAGGGGAGAGGGTGATATTTTTCCGGATCGTCATATTCGGGAACAGGTTGAAGTGCTGGAACACCATGCCCATCTGCCGCCGCACGGCGTTGATGTCCGTCTTCGGGTCGGTGATTTCTGTGCCTTCAAACGAGATCGAGCCGGACGTCGGCTGCTCAAGCAGATTCAGGCAGCGCAGGAACGTCGATTTGCCGGAGCCGGACGGCCCGATGATGACGACCTTTTCCCCGGCATCAATGTGTTCCGTGATGCCGTCCAGCACAAGATGGTCGCCGAACGACTTGGAAAGATTATTAACGTCGATCACTCTGCCGCAGCCTCCTTTCCAGCTTGCCCTGCAGCCATGTCAGAATCATGACGACAACAAGATACATGACCGCGATTCCCAAATACGGGAACATGAATTGATAGGTTTTTCCACCGATGGCCTCGGCGAAGTACACAAGCTCCGTGCCGCCGATTGCCGAGACGAGCGACGTATCCTTAAAGAGCGTGATCAGCTCGTTGCCGAGCGAGGGCAGGATGTTCTTGAATGCCTGCGGGATGACAATAAAGCGCATTGTGTCGATGTACCCAAGCCCGAGCGACCGCCCGGCCTCCGTCTGCCCAACGTCCACGCTCATCAGGCCGCCGCGCACGATCTCGGCCACATATGCGCCCGAGTTGACGCCGAGACCGAGAATGCCGACAAAGGTATGTTCCCGGCTCGTGCGGAAAATGACGAAGCCCCAGATCAGCAGCTGCACCATCATCGGGGTGCCGCGGATCACGGTGGTGTAGATCTTGCAGATCCCGTTGACAAAGCCGAGCAGCGGATTGTGCCGCCCGACCCGCTGCTGATCGTGTGCTGTCCGTACAACGGCGACCAGTACGCCCAGAATGACGCCGATGACGAGCGCGAGCAGCGTCATTTCCAGCGTATAGCCCATGCCCTTCAGGTACAGCTTCCAGCGGTCGCCGTCCACAAAGGCTATGTTGAATTTTTCAACAAAATCCGCAAAAGCCAGATTGAATTTTTCGACAACGTGATTCCAAAAGTCCGCCATGGGACGCCTCCTTTCCAGTTTTGCTCACACAAAAGCGGGCGGCTCCGGTGCGGGGCCGCCCAAGCTGTTTTATTCTGCGGGGATGTATTTGTCGATGATTTCCTGGAAGGTACCGTCCTCTTTCAGCTCGGCCATCGCCTTGTTGATGGCCTCGAGCAGCTCCGTGTTGCCCTTCTTTACGCCGATGGCGTAGTCCTCAACGGCGAACTCGGTGTCGAGGATCACAAGGCCGGGATTCGCTGCAACGAACGCCTTTGCCGGCTCGTTGTCGATGACAACCGCGTCGACCTGATCGTTCTTCAGCGCCTCGACGGCCAGCGCGCCGGTCTCGTAGGCGGTGACATGATCCTCACCGTAGCCGCCGTTCTCCGGCGTGTCGGAGCAGTAGATGTAGCCGGTGGTCGCCTTCTGGCAGCCGATCATGCTGGCGTTTGCCAGATCGTCAACACTCTGGATCTCAGAGCCTTCCTTGACAATGATGACCTGAATGCCGGTGGCGTAGGAGTCCGAGAAGTCGAGCACCTTCTGGCGCTCCTCGGTCACGGTGACGCCCGCCATGACAATGTCGCTCTGGCCGTTCTGCGCCGCCGTCAGCGCTGCGTCGAAGCCCATGTCATCTACGACCAGCTCAAGGCCCAGCTTTTCAGCGATGGCCGCTGCAACCTCGACGTCGATGCCCTCAAACGAGCCGTCATCCGTGATCATCTCATAGGGCGGGAACTGGGCGTTGGTCGACATATGCAGCTTGCCCTTTTCTACGGTCATGCCCTTTTTCCCGCAGCCCGCCAGCAGGCTCATGGCCAGAACCAGCACAAGCGCGCAGGAAAGCAGCTTGCAAATTTTCTTCATATGATTTTCTCTCCTGTCATAGTTCCAAATCGGAACTGAATATACAAGCATTATACAGAAACGCGGCGGAAAACGCAACGGCAGAATGCACAAATTCCGGATACTATTCCATATTTATCCTTGTGCATGAATAAATATGCACATAGGTAGAAGCTTGACAGCAGGACAGGGGCATGTTACACTTGAGTAAGTAAGGGAGGAAGGAAAGATGTTGGACGCCATCTTCTTTGATTTGGACGACACGCTGCTCGACTTCACCGGCGGGGAGCGGATTGCAATCCGCCAGACACTCGAACAGTTTGCCATTGCGCCGACGGAAGAGATCTGTGAGCTGTATCATGAGATCAACGCCGCGCAGTGGCGGCGGTTGGAGCGGCGGGAGGCCACACGGCAGGAGATTTTGTGCGACCGCTTTGTGGAGCTGTTTGCCGCGTTGGGCCGCACCTGTGACGGCGCGCACGTCAACGACGTCTATCGCGACCTGCTCAGCCGGAACCACGCCTATATCCCCGGCGCCGAGACGCTTTTAGAGCAGCTGGCGCCGCGCTACCGGCTGTACATCGTTTCAAACGGCACCTCGTGGGTGCAGGCACGCCGGATTCGGGAATCCGGCATCGGCCGCTTCTTTCATAAAATTTTCGTCTCGGAAGAGATTGGCGCGGACAAGCCCAGCCCCGCATTTTTCGACGCGGTTTTTGCGCAGCTGCCGGATGTGCGCCGGGAGACGGCCGCGCTCGTCGGCGACAGCCTGACCTCCGACATCCGCGGCGGGCGCGCCGCGGGGCTGCATACAATCTGGTACAACCCGCACGGCCTGCCCGCAAACCCGGAGATCCCGGCGGACGATATGATCCGCGCATTGGAGGAGCTGCCCGCGCTGCTGGAAAATATCTGATGCAAGCTGTCCCCAAATGATGTGCTCCTGACATAATATAGTAGAAGCATGGTTTCGCGGAAGGAGGGACGGACATGACCCGGCATGAGAAGGAATTTGTGGAGCACCTGTACCAGCAGATGCACCGCAAGCTGGGCTACTACGCCGTTGCCTCCCTGCATAGCCCCGCGCTGGCGGAGGAGGCGGTGCAGGACGCGTTCCGCATCGCCTGTGACAAGGCTTCCGAGGTACACAGAAGCGAAAATCCGGCGGGCTGGATGGTAGCGTACAGAGCCGGTGGAGGCGGAGGAGAGAACCGTACAGCTCACCGGCGAGCATGTGCTGCGGCAGGAGGACTACCGCCTGCTGAGCGCCGTCTATCTCGAGGGCTATTCCGTCCGGGAGGCGGCGGAGCAGCTTGGAATTTCCGCCGAAGCCTGTAAGAAACGCCTGCAGCGGGCGCGCGCCCGTCTGCGGGAGGCGCTGGAAGGAGGCGAGGGGGATGCGTGATTTCTCGAACTGGTCCAACGAGCAGCTTCTGGAGTTCCTGCGGCGCGATGTCATGAATGAGCAGAGCGACACGGAGGCAGTGCTGCGCGTTCTGGAGATTCTGGAGCAGCGGGAGCTGTCTGCCCCGCCGACGCCTGCCCCGACGGACCCCGAAAGCCTGCCCCCATGCCACTACCCGCGCCGCCCCCTGACGAACCGATGCCCGCGCAGGAGGACGACCCGCCGTTTTACTATGAAAAAGAGCGGGCCTATTTTGAGGAGCCCAACCCGGATCCCCAGCGGCACGGGCTGCGGATGATCCGGCTCGATCCGTTTACGAAGCTGTTGCGCGGCAAGGGCACGATGCGCATTCTTCTGACGATTCTGGCGGTCGGCATCGGCGTGAGCTTCCTGTTCATGCTGCTCGGCGGCCTGCTTGCATCCTGTACCGGCGCGGATCTGGTGATCCGCCGCTTCTGAGGGGAGTGAAAAAGACCATGGAGAAGCAGCTGTGGCGCTATGCGAACGCCACATTAAAAGACAGTACGCGCGCGTCCTGGGCGGTTGCGGAGACGTACCGCCGGGCGGAGCTTCAGAAGTGCGGCGAGAATCCGGAGGCGCTGCTTGCGATTTTGCGGCAGGTCGTGCAGGAGCTTCCGCACACCGACGATATAGCAGACCGCCTGATCCGGCGCTCCGAGGTGGAACGCCGCACGACAAGCCGGAACACCTGGATCTTTGCCCTTGTGATTCTGGTTGTGGCGCTGGTGCTCTTCATCAGCCTTGTCCATTTTCTGGCGACCAGCCCCTACGGCGACGGCGGGCGCGCGGCGGCTGTCAGCGCGTTGCTGCCGCACGGGTAGAGCGCCATGAACCGGACAATGGAAAAGCGCCTGTGGCGCTATGCAAATACGACAATACGACGCTGAAGAACCCCAAGCTGGCCAGCTGGGCGGTGACGGAGACATACCGCCGGACGGATTCGCTGCCGGACGGCGATGATCCGGAGATCCTACTGCGTACGCTCCACGCGGTAGTGCGGGAGATCCCGCTGGATGGCCGCGCCAGCCTTGCCACCCGGCGGATGCACCGGCGGGAGCAGCGCCACCGCTGGACGGTGAACGGAATCATCATTCTGGTCGTCGTCTGCTCCGTGCTGCTGTTCCTGCGCACAATCGAGCCGATTTTTGGCAGGGAGGCGTCGCTCCCGCACATGGAGGGGGCACGGCGAGCGCAGGCGCAGCTGGTGCAGGCGCTCGAGGAGGCAGGCTACAATGCCCGCGGCGTGAAGAATCCGCAAAATCAGGATATCGTCTGCCACGTCATTTTCAGCGAAGGGCGGCTGCCGAACCGCGCGCCGGAGGCATGCGAGGAGGGCGTGCATCTGCTGACGCTCTACATCTATGACCCGGCGCTGGAGACGGCGAAGGAGCAGGCGGACGCCATACAGGCCGAAATTGAGGAGAACGGCCCGGCGCGGTGCAGGCGTGGCGCAACTTGGTTCCGGGACGGCGATGTGATGTTCCGGACCGACTGCCGGGACCCGGCGGTACGTGAAAAACTGACAGAATGCTTTGGCTCGCCGTTCTGCGAGCCGGAGGAGGGATAAGTATGGCAAACTGGATTACGATCTACGAGGGCCGGGATGAAAACCGGTATCAGGACTTAAAGACCCTGCTGGATAACGCAAAGCTGAAATACCGCGCAAAGGGCGTGAACACCAAAAACCCGGCCGGTTCCGGCGGCGTCGGGAAATACGCCGAAACGCGAGTCGGGCTGATGCAGCCCGGCACCATGTACGTCAGCAAGATGGAGACACCGGTCTGGCGCTACACCGTGGAGATCCGCACGACGGATCTGGAAGCCTATCGCGCACTGATCTGAAAAAAACTGCCGCAGGGGGTGCCTGCGGCAGTTTCCTTATATACAATGGCACGGAAGCGGGATCATACTGGAACTTGATCAAAACCTTTAAAAAGGTTTTGATAGGGCGAAGCCCGTCAAGTTCTGCATAGGACGTCGCAGCGTGCGCAGCACGCGGGTTTCCTGATTAAAGAATTTAATCAGGAAACAGTATCAGACGCCGAAATAATCGCTGTCAAAGAAATAGGCGACACTGATAATGGCTGCGTTGACAGCAACAGCCCAGCTGCGCAGCTTGCCCAGTGTCAACGGGCCGGAGGGGGCGTTGCCTGCGCCCATCTGCGCGCGCATCCGCTCGCGCAGCGCCGGAAGATGCGGTGCAAGGAATTCTGCAACCGTGCCGGATAGTACAATTTCACTGCCATATTGCATGTCGACATGGCAAAGCAGCAGTGCCAGCGCGTCAAGATATGCATCGAACCGTCCGATGCACGTTTTGTCGCCGCCCTCTAAAGCCTGAAAGAAAGCGGCCAGTGTGGGATGCGCCGCATCCAGCAGCGCCCCGGCGGCGCAGTACTGGTTGGCACAGCCGTGCCGCCCGCAGGCGCACGGCCTGCCGCCCGGATAGAGTGTCAGATGGCCGATGGCGTTCACACTGCCGGGCACAGGCGGTGTGTCGGCGTCGAGCGGCCGGTAGCCGCCGTTGACGGGAAAGCCCTGGCACACGGCATAGCAGGTGAGCGTGTCGTTCAGGCCCAGCACAGCACAGTGGGATTTGCCGCTGTTCCAGATTTCCGAGAGCGGCGCGGCGTCCGATTCGGAACGAAAGAGCGTGGGGAGTGTGAACAGGTGCGCAAGGTCGTCGAGATTGCTCGATTCGCCGCCGCAGCGCCAGACGCCGTCCGAGAATTGGCCCGGCAGGCAAAGACCGAGCTCGAGCAGCTTTTCCACCGGCACGCGCTGCGCTACGACAAACTGGTTGATGCGGTCGTTCAACTGGTGCAAAAAGGCCGGAGTATGCAGTGCGGCTTCCGACCCGGGGCCGGGAAAGGCCTCCCGGGCCAGGATGTTGGAGCGCAGATCCGTCAGAACAAGACGTACCGTCTGCACCCCCACGTCCGCGCCCACGGCGAGCCGGGCGTCGTCAATAAAGGTGACGGCGGCTGGCTTGCGGCCGCGCATCGTGTCTCCCTGCGCCTGCTCCATCCGGACAATACCCAACTCCAACAGGCGGTTCACACCCGCAAGCACCGTGGGGTGGCTCAGGCCGAGCGACTGCTGCAGCTCCAGCTTCGTGATGCGCTGGGCTTGCCAGACAGCGCGCAGGATGCGCCGCGTTGCGTTTTCGTATTGCAGCATCGGGTGCTGGATCGAGAAGCTTGCCATAGTTTTTTCCTCCATTTTATAAAACAGGAACAGTATAGCAGATTGCGGTAAAAAAAGCAAACACAAATCAAATTGAGTCAAAAAAACCTGCGAAAAAAGACGCTTGACAGGGGAAACCTGATGTGCTATTCTAAAGCGGAAAGAATTATATAAAATACTTTCAAGAATTCTTTCAAAAACGACATCAGGAGGAAAAAACATGAAAAACTGGAAGAAGCTACTTGCACTGCTGCTGACCGTGTGCCTGTGCGCCTGCCTGCTGGCCGCCTGCTCCAACAAGACAGAGGCGCCGCAGGAGGACAACCCGGCGGAACAGCCCGAAGATCCGGGCACCACACCGGAAGAGCCGGAAGAAGAACCGGAAGGCGAGCCGGAGGAGGACACGGAAGAAGAGCCGGAGGAGTTCGACGAGATTACCGAAATCAACGCCGTGTTTCTGTATCTCGGCGCAAATAAGGATGCCACGCTGGACGTGGAGGCCGCGATCAATGAGATCTCCGAGCAGAAGGTCGGCGTGCACATCAACATTACATATCTGGATTTCGGCGAGTATATGACGCAGGTCGGGATGCAGATCGCGGCGGGCGACCCGTTGGATCTGGTCTGGATGACCGGCGTGCCCGGTACGAGCTTTGCAACGCTGAATGCCAACGGCCAGCTGATGGACATCGCGCCGTACCTGCAGGAGGACTACGCGGCCGGCCTCATGGAGACTGTCGGTGACTACCTTGGCGCGTTTACCTACAACGGGGGCATTTACGGCCTGCCCTGCTACCGTACTTACGTTTCCAACAACTATCTCGTCATGCGCCGCGACATGCTGCAGGAGCTGGGCATGGAGGAGAAGGCGGAGAACGCTTCGAGTTGGGCGGAGATCAGTGAGATCATGTATGCGGTTCATGACGCCTACCCGGAAATGGCGGCCATCACGCGTGGCGCCGGAAGAACCGTTCTGAATGTGAGCGGCACGCTGTACAACGGTGCTTCTGCGGGCGCGGACTTCTCCGAGAGCTTCGTTTTTGACAACGTCGGCGATGCAACGGAGCTGATCTATGTGGATGAGAACGGGATTGTCTCCCCGATCTACGAGCAGGAGGGCTACATCGATGTGATGAAGCTCACCAAGCAGTGGTACGACGATGGCGTGGTCTACGCGGACGCGCCGACGCAGCAGGAGATGGGCCAGAGTTATGTCAAGGACGGCGTTGTGTTCTCCGTTATGATGACGGGCGAAATCGGCATTGAGCAGAACACCGGCACCGGCTATGACAGCGTCTGCCTGCCGGTTGTCAAGGGCATGATCAAGACCTCCGCGCTGACCGGCTGGGGCCTCGGCGTGCCGGTCACCTGCACGGAGCCGGAGGCGACGGTCAGGTTCCTGAATCTGCTTTACACCGACGCCGACGTTGCGACGATCCTCGCGTGGGGCGTGGAGGGCCGCGACTGGACAAGACTGGAGAGCGGCGAAGCGGACTACCCGGAGGGCGTTGACGCAGCATCCGTGCCGTATCACGGCGGTGACTTCATCGTCGGCAACCAGTTCCTGGTGCTGCCTTGGGCCGGTCAGGGCGGCGACTTCCGCGAGGTCGCGCTGGCAGATGACGACAATGCGGTTGTCTCTCCGTTCCTTGGCTTTGCACTCGATACCCGTGAGCTTGCCAACGAGATTGCGGGCCTGACAGCCGTCAACGACCAGTACCTGAGCCAGCTCAACTGCGGCCTGTACAGCGACGGGATCCTGAACGAGATGATCGCCCAGTGCGAGGCTGCCGGGATCGATACCTATATCGCCGCCGTTCAAAGCCAGCTGGATGCGTGGAGAACAGAGCAGTAATTGTGTTAAAATGGCGAGAAGCGCCGCCCACCGGCGGCGCTTCTTTTGCTAAAATGTAATGCAATGATACGAAATCGGAATTGCATTTCATGCGCTTGAGAATTATAATAATGTAAAAGAAGAAAAAAGCAGCGCTGAAAATCAGGAAGGAGATCTATTTATGAAAGTGACAACCAAATACGGCGTCGTCTCCGGCGTCGAGCAGGACGGCGTGCAGCTGTTCTTCGGCATCCCCTACGCCAAGGCTGGCCGCTTTGAAAAGCCGCAGAAGCCCGATGCGTGGACCGGCGTCCTGCCGTGCGCACATCCCCGCGCGCGCTGCATTCAGAGCAAGCCCGCGGAGCCGAATCCGTATTTCAAGGAGTTTTACGCCGACTCCGCCTACGACCTGCCCATGTCCGAGGACTGCCTGAACCTGAACATCCGTACGCCGGATATCCATGGAAAAGCCCAGGTCGCTGTCTACATCCACGGCGGTGGCTTTGGCGGCGGCTTCAACGCGGAGATGGAATTTGACTCCAACACGCTGGCGCAGAAGGGCGTTGTGCTGGTTACGATCAACTACCGCCTCAATGTCTTTGGGTTCTTCGCGTCAAAGGAGCTGTACGAGGAGCAGGGGACGGCCGGCAACTTCGGCATCCTCGACCAGATCGCCGCGCTGCAGTGGGTGCAGGAAAACATCGCCGATTTCGGTGGCGACCCGGACTGCGTTACGATTTTCGGCCAGTCTGCGGGCTGCATGAGCGTGCAGACGCTTGCTTCGTCCCCGCTGGCAAGGGGGCTGTTCCATCGTGCCATTTTGCAGTCCGGCGGCGGCTACCAATGCGGCTTCCACGACGACCGCCCGCTTGCGCGCGCCTGCGAGGAGGGCGCGGAGCTGATGGAGCTGTGCGGCGTCAAGACGCTGGATGAGCTGCGCGCGCTGCCGGCGGAAAAACTGTTTAAGGCCAACGTAAAGCAGGGGACGCTGATGTTCCAGCGCGGCGCGGGCCTGTTCCTGCGTCCGACTGTGGACGGTTATGTGATGCCCATGGGCATTGATGAGACGGTTGCGCAGAATGCGCTGGCGCAGGCCGACTACATGATCGGCTCGACGGAGAACGACCTGACCTGCACGCCGGAGCAGATTGCCTCCGGCGAGAAGGCGCCGATCTACAGGGCTGCCATCGCGTTCAGTGAGAAGCTGGAGGAGCAGGGCCGCAAACCGGCCTACGCCTACTTCTTCACCCGCCACCTGCCCGGCGACAGTTGGGGCGCGTTCCACTCCGCCGAGCTGTGGTACTGCTTCGACTCGCTGGACAAGTGCTGGCGTCCGATGACGGACGGCGACTACAAGCTCGCCGACCAGATGTCCAGCTACTGGGCGAACTTCATCAAGACCGGCGACCCGAACGGCGCGGGCCTGCCCGCATGGGCGCCCTGCACGAAGCAGAACCCGAACGCGCAGGAGCTGAACATCGAGGGCGGCAATACGGATACCTGCAATGGTGATGATGAGAAATCGGCTTTCGACTGGTCCAAGACGGCAACTGCCGAGGAACTGGCCGGAGACGCCTACACAAAGTAAAATGAGAACCGCCAGCCGGACACACCGGCTGGCGGGTTTTTTAGGAAAGCTCCAGACGGAAAACGGCGCATCCGTCCGCCTCTCCGGCGGATTGGAACCCGAATCGCGCGGCAATTTGCGCGGTGACACGCTGCGCCGGAGCGCATTCCAGAACCAGCGCGCGCAGCCCCATCCGCCGCGCTTCGGCAATCGCGCCGCACGTCAGCTCCGTGGCGTAGCCCTGCTTCCAGTGCGCCGATCCAAGCACCCAACCCAGTTCGAATTCCTGCGCGCTGTCATATGGATGGAAGATCAGATGACCGATCACGCGCCCTGACTCGCGCAGCACGACTGCCCATATGAGAGGCGCAGGGCAGAGCGCACATTTTTGCAGAAATACTTCCACCTGCGCGCGGGAGAAGGGCAGCTCCAGATATTGCATCACCGCCGCGTCGGAGAGAACGGCGTATAGATCCTCCGTGTCTTCAGCCTGAAACGGTCGGACAGACAGGCGCTGAGTCTGAAAAAACATCCTGCATCCCTCAAAAAAGCGGCATGGCGGATTTCGCCATGCCGCTGTAGAATTTTAGACCATGGGTTTCAGGTCGGGGCTGATGATCAGGGTCGCTTCCGTTGCGGCCTGAATCTGCTCGACGGTGAACTCCGGGTTGTACTCCGTCAGCACAATGCCGTCTTCTGTGATCTTCATCACGCCCATCTCGGTGATGATCGTGTTCACACAGTGGACAGCGGTGTAGGGCAGGCGGCAGCGCTTGAGGATCTTGGGGTTGCCCTTGGCGGTGTGCTCCATGGCGACGATGACCTGCTTGGCGCCGACCAGAAGGTCCATGGCGCCGCCCATGCCGGGCATCTTCTTGCCGGGGATGATCCAGTTGGACAGCGAGCCTTCCTCGTCGACCTCCAGACCGCCCAGAATTGTAGCGTCCACATGGCCGCCGCGGATCATGGCAAAGGACATGGCGGAGTCGATAAAGCAGCCGCCGTGTGCCACAGCCGCGGGAGAGCCGCCGGCGTCCACCACGTGCAGCGGCGCGTGCGTCCACTCGTCCACCGCGGCGGTGCCGACGATGCCGTTCTCGGACTGAAGCGTCACATGTACGTCTGCCGGAAGAAACTGGGGAACCAGGGTCGGCAGGCCGATGCCCAGATTGACCAGATCGCCGTCATGCAGTTCCTTCGCCACGCGGCGAGCAATAAAGGTTTTAATCTCAGACCGATCCACGTTTCTTACCTCCTCTGACCACGTAATCTACAAAGATGCCGGGGGTGCGCACGTCCTCCGGGCGGATGTCGCCCAGACGCACGATCTCCTCCGCCTCGACAATGACGGTGTCGGCGGCGGTCGCCATGACGGTGTTGAAGTTGCTAGTATTGCCGCGGTACCAGATGTTGCCGGCCGGATCGACCTGCGAACCGGCGACGACGGCCACGTCCGCATGGAGCGCGTCCATCAGAAGATAATCCTTGCCGCGGATCTTGCGCCGGCCAAGGCATAGCGGATTGTCTTCCACGATTGTGCCGACACCGGTCGGGGTCAGAATGCCGCCGAGGCCCGCGCCGCCGGCGCGGATCATCTCGACCATAGAGCCTTGGGGAACCAGAATAACTTCCAGCGTGCCGTCTTTCATGCACTGCTGCGCGACCTCGGGGTTGAGGCCGACATGCGTGGCAATGAGGCGCTTGACCTTGTGGTTGTGAATGAGCTTGGCAACGCCGTAATGCTCCTCACCCATGGGGCCGCCGGGCATACTGGCGTCGTTGCAGATCATGGTCAGATCTTTTACGTCGGACTGCGCCAGCACGTCGATGAAGTCGTGGGGGGTGCCGCAACCCATGAAGCCGCCGAACATGACGGTTGCGCCGTCCGGGATCAGCTTCACAGCGTCTTCAAAAGAAATAATTCTCGGCAAGGGAAATTCCTCCTCTTACGTATGATTGATTCTGTCTGTTTTCAGCACTTCTCAAAAATCGTCGCAACGCCCATGCCGCCGCCGATGCACAGCGTGGCAAGGCCCAGCTTCGCGTCGTCGCGGCGCTGCATCTCGTGCAGCAGTGTGACGATGATACGCGCGCCGGACGCGCCGACCGGGTGGCCGAGGGAGATTGCGCCGCCGTTGACGTTGACCTTGCTCATGTCAAAGTGCAGCTCACGCGCAACCGCGATGGACTGCGCCGCAAACGCTTCGTTGGCCTCGACAAGATCAATATCGTCGATCGTGACGCCCGCGCGCTCCATGGCCTGACGGGAGGCGGGAACGGGGCCGACGCCCATGATCTTCGGGTCGACGCCGCCTTGGCCCCAGGAGACCAGCTTGGCTATTGGTTTGAATGATTCGGCGACCACCG
>CAZYZQ010000064.1:0-533 GCA_964652075.1 uncultured Oscillospiraceae bacterium | reverse complement strand
CCGCGCCGTCGTTGATGCCGGAGGCGTTGGCAGCGGTGACACGCTGCACATGCTTGTGCGCGTCGTCCTCGTGGATCTCGGTCGGCTCAAAGGTGTGGACAACCTCGTCTTCCACGCCCTCGGGGCCGACAGGGAAAGCGCCGCGCAGCTTGGAGACGGACTCCATCGTGCAGCCTGCACGCGGGAACTCGTCGACCTTGAACTCGACCATTTCCTTTTTCTTTTTGATCATGACGGGAACGATCTCCTCGTCAAACTTGCCGGCCTTCTGCGCCGCTTCGGTCTTGTTCTGCGAGCTGACGGCGAACGCGTCCAGCTCCTCGCGGGTGATGCCCCAGATGTCGCAGATGTTCTCAGCGGTCGTGCCCATGTGGTAGTTGTTGTATACATCCCACAATCCGTCGTTGACCATCGTGTCCACCATGTTGGTGTTGCCCATGCGGGCGCCCCGACGTGCGGTGGGGACGGCGTACGGCGCCATTGTCATGTTCTCGGTGGCGCCGCGGACGATCAACTCAGCGTCGCCCGCCTCG
>CAZYZQ010000063.1:0-13041 GCA_964652075.1 uncultured Oscillospiraceae bacterium | reverse complement strand
GAAGTCGACGCCCTTGACGCCGCCCGAAATCATGCGGTTGACAACGTTGTTGCCGGCGCCGCCGACGCCGACTACCTTAATTTTTACGACACGCTCGCCATTGTTCTCAGGCATAATGATTCCTCCTATGTATTCAAAGTCGCCCCCAGAGCTGCGGGCAGCCAATGTTTGCAAATATATATAGCCTATTTTATCGCATTAATCCCGTGCGGTCAATAGGATTTTCCGATTTTTCGACAGGAAATTATTGTTCCGTACTGCGCGGGATGAACCGCGCGACCCGATCCTCGTCAAATGTCAGGTCAATTGTGCCGGCCTGCGACCCGTCCAGCTCCTCCAGCACGGCGGACAGATAGCGCATTTTGTAGGAGATCTCGCTCACGCCGCCGATGTGGATCTCATACAGGTCGTCGATCCAGAGGATGATGTTGTAGGACTCCGCAAGCTCCGCACGGTCTATAATCCCGATCAGGCCGCCATCCTCCATGGCAGCGAGGAGCTGGCTGATCTCTGTGGCTGCCGGCTCGGACTGCATGGTCTGCCCCGGCTCCGGCGCTGTGATGTGTGCGCCGCCGAGCAGCAGATACATCTGCGCGTCCGCCTCCGGGATCTGTTCGAGCACCTTGCCGCCGCTGCTGACAAGCCACCAGTCTCCCGTGTCGGACTGGATCGCCGCCGCGGCCTCACTCTCATGTACTACAATGTCGACCCGGTCGGGCAGCGAACGTGAAATACGCACCTCCGCAATATAGGGCAGCTGTACCATGATCTGGCTCGCCACAGTGCTCTTGCGGATCGTCAGCATATTGTCGCCCTGCTCCACACCCGCGGCCGTCAGGATCTCCTCCTGAGAGTAGAGGCTGTTGCCGCTGATGTGAACCTCTCCCACGCGGAAAAAAATCGCTATGGCAAAGATGACGGCAGCCACCGCCGCAATCATCGTGAAAAGGCCGATCAGGAAGCCGCTGTTTCTATTCTTCTGTCTTTTCAGCGGCCGTTTCGCTGCCATACTGTTTCCTCCAATCGGCGGGGTATCGTCCATCATATCTATTATACACGATTTTCAAGAAATTTCCACTGTCAATATGTCCGCGCCGAGTTTTTTCAGATTTTCTTCCAACTCCATGTAGCCGCGGCGCAGATGGTGCAGCCCGGAAACCGTGCTCACCCCCTCCGCCGACAGCGCAGCCGTGACGAGCGCCGCCCCGCCGCGCAGATCCTTCGCCGTCAGGTGCGCACCGTGCAGCGGCGCGCCGTACACCAGCGCCAGCCGGCCGTCCAGCACAATCCGCGCGCCCATGCGCCGCAGATCGGCCACATGGCCGAAGCGGCCGGAAAAGACAGTCTCGGCAAAGCGGGTCTGCCCACAGGCCCCGGCCATTGCCGCCATCAGGGGCGGCTGGGCATCCGTCGGAAACGCCGGGTACGGCGCCGTCACAATCGTGCCGGCCGCGCACAGCCGCTGCGGCGCACTGAGGCAGATCGTTTCGGCGTACTGCTGCACACAGCAGCCGCCCTTTTCCAGTGCGGCCAGCACCGGCAGCAGCGTACAGGGCGCGGTTTTATGCAGCGTGATCTCGCCGCCTGCCGCCGCCACGGCACACAGATAAGTTGCTGTCTCAATCCGGTCCGGCATGACCGTGTAGCACGCGCCGTGCAGTGGGCGCGCGCGCAGTGTGATGCGTGCAGTCCCTGCGCCCGTGATCTCCATCCCGGCTGCAATCAAAAACTGCGCCAGATCCCGAATCTCCGGCTCACACGCGGCGTTCTCAATGACAACCGGCCCCGCGCACCCGCAGGCGGCGAGCATCAGGTTCTCCGTCGCGCCGACGCTCGGGTACGGCAGATGCGCCGTGCCGCCCGCCGATTTCGGCAGGAAGCAGCGCGTCCCGTCCAGCGACGCGCCGATCTCACACAGCGCGCGCAGGTGAAGATCAATCGGCCGCGGCCCCAGCTCACAGCCCCCGGGCTGCGCAATCTCCGCCGCCCCAAAGCGGGCAAGGCGGCTTCCCAGAAACAGCACAGAGGAGCGCATCCTCTGTGCAAGCGCCTCCGGAATTTCCCTGCCGGACGCCTGCTGCGCGTCAACCAGAAGCACGCCGTCCCGCCATGCGGTGCGGCACCCCTGCTGCCGCAGGATCTCCAGTGTGCAGTCCACGTCGTCAATCCCGGGCACGTTGTATAGCTCACAGCCCGCCGGAACCAGCAGGCAGGCCGCGAGGATCGGCAGGGCGCTGTTCTTGGCGCCGTGAATCGTCAGTTCTCCCCGCAGGGGCAATCCCCCGCGGATGCGCAGTGCCTGCATAGGCCAGCCTCCCGAAAAAAGGTTTGCCCATCCTATGCGGCGCCGTTGTTATTTGTGCAGCGCAATTTCGCGCATTGTCTCATAGATTCGCTCCGCCGCGTCCAGAACCGCCGCATCCAGCAGCGCGCGGGACATGGAATGGAGCTTCCCCGGGTCATGGAGCAGCGCTCCGGCGGCCCGGTAGAGCGCCGCGCCGTCCGTCTCCTGCTCATGCAGCACCTGTACCGCGCCGCGCGCAGCCAGCACAGCCGCGTTTTTCTCCTGATGGTTGTCGGTCACATTCGGAGAAGGGATAATGATGGCGGGCGTCCCGCTGGCCGCAATCTCGGACAGCGTCGCCGCACCCGCGCGGAAGATGCACAGATCCGCCGCCGCCATCAGCGTCGGCATATCGTAGATATACTCCCGCAGATCGATGTTCGGATGCTGCTGCAGGTCGACGCCCTTTTCGCGGACATAGTCCGGCATCCACTTCCAGCCGAACGAGCCGGTGGCGTGGATATGCTGGAAGCAGTCCTCCTTCGACTCAAGGGCGATAAAGTCCGCAATTTTCCGGTTCATCTCCCGCGCACCGAGACTGCCCCAGCACGAGACAATCACCGGCCGGTCGTCCAGCCCGAGCGCACGCCGCGCGTCCTGCTTTTTCGTGTATAGAAACGCGCTGCGCACCGGCATTCCGGTCACCACAACCCGCTCCGGGTGGGCGTAATGGCCGCGGCTCTCCTCAAAGTTGACCATCATGCGCGTCGCATGTCCCTCGACCATCCTTGTCGTCAGGCCTGGGACCGCGTTCGCCTCATGCACCGCCGTCGGGATGCCGAGCTTTGCACCCTGTGAGAGCGCCGGGAAGCTCGCGTAGCCGCCGGTACCGACAATCACATCGGGCTGGAACTGCCGGATCAGCTGCCGCGCGCGGCGCTTCGCGCCCGCAAGATTGACAACCGTCCGCACATTGTGCCAGATCCCGCCGGGCGAGAGCCGGCGCTGAAACGAGGAAATTTTGACCGTCTCCAGCTGGAACCCCTCGCGCGGCACCAGCTCCTGCTCCATGCCGCCCTCCGCGCCGATGAACAGGATGCGCGCATCCGGCTCGCGCTCACGCAAAAGCTTTGCAACCGCGATGGCCGGATTGATGTGCCCGCCCGTGCCGCCGCAGGTGAAGATCACATTCATTGGAAGGCCCCCTAGATGAGCTTATTGGTATTCTGCCGCGAAACCGCCAGGACAATGCCCATCTCGCCGAGCTGCATCAGCAGCGCCGTGCCGCCATAGGAGAAAAACGGCAGCGAGATGCCCGTCGCAGGCAGGAAATTCGTGACAACGCCGATGTTCAGGAACACCTGCAGCGCCAGCATCGTCGTGATGCCGGAGATCAGGAGCGAGCCGAAGCGGTCCTTTGCATGCAGCGCCAGCCAGTAGCCGCGCACAATCAGCAGCACGAACAGCAGAATGATGACCGCCGCGCCGACAAAGCCCAGCTCCTCGCAGATCTCGGCAAAGATATAGTCGTTGTGCTCCTCCGGCAGGTACAGGTATTTTTGCCGCCCGCGCCCGAGCCCGAGGCCCATGAGGCCGCCGGAGCCGATGGCGTAGAGCGACTGCAAAATCTGGTAGCCGTCATCGTCGGCGTATGCCTCCGGGTCGCGCCACGCGAGGATCCGGGCGTTTGCGTAGGGTTTGAGCTTCAGATACACCACAACAAACAGAACCGCAACCAGCGCGGCAATGCCGAACCAGCGCAGCTTTGTCCCGCCGAGATACATCATAATGGCGGCAATGCCGCAGATGATGATAATCGCGGACAGGTGCGGCTCCAGAACGAGCAGGCCGATGATCGGAACCAGATACAGCCCATACGGCAGCACGCCGTCGCGGAAGGTCAACATCCGCTCGCCGGTACGTGATATTTTTGTCGCGAACAACAGGATAATCGCCAGCTTTGCCAGCTCAGACGGCTGGAAGGTCGTGAACCCGAGGTTGATCCAGCGCTGCGCGCCGGTCTGCACGCGCCCGGTGCCGATGCCCGGAATCAGCACGATAACCAGCAGCACCAGTGCGCCAAGATAGATCGGAAACGCCAGACGCTCCCACCAGTGGTACGGCACGCGGCTCGCCAGCAGCATCGCCGCGATACCGACTGCGGCGAAAATCGCCTGCCGGACAAAGTAGTAGGCCGAGTTGCCCTCCTCGGAGTACGAGCGGGCGTAGCTCGCCGAAAAAACCATGATGACGCCGACGAGCGTCAAAAGGATCGTCAGAACAAGGAACGGCACGTCCAGCATACCGCGCTCGTCGACAATGATCTCTACGCCGTTTTTGTCTTCCGGCTGTTTCCGTTTTGCCATACGCTGCCTCCCGCTTTGGATCAGATGTGCCCCGCAACGCCGAAGTATGCAAGGATGCAGAGCGCCGCCGTCACACCGGTGAAAACCGTGAAAATCTTGACCTCGCTCCAGCCGCACATCTCAAAGTGATGGTGGATGGGGGCCATTTTGAAAATCCGCTTGCCGTGCGTCAGCTTGAAATAGACCACCTGAATGATGTCCGAGAGCGTCTCAATCAGATAGACCAGGCCGACAACAATCAGAATCAGCGGCATATCCAGCGCAAAGGCCATGCCGCACACCGCCGCGCCGAGAAACAGCGAGCCGGTGTCGCCCATAAAGACTTTGGCCGGGTGGAAATTGTAGCAAAGGAACGCCGCCAGCGCGCCAAGCAGCGCCGCCGGGAAGAGCGCGATCCCCTCGTCGCCCCACCGCATGGCAACCATCAGGAAGAAGATCGCCACCGGCATGGTCACGCCCGTGGCCAACCCGTCGATGCCGTCCGTCAGGTTCACAGCGTTGACGCAGCCGACAATCACAAAGACCGCAAAGACCAGATACACGACCCAGTTGATCGTAAATGAGACATTGAAAAACGGGATGTATACATCGCAGCTCAGCCGCCCCGAGGCGCGCAGGAGCAGCAGATACGCGACCGCCGCAATTACCTGCAACAGCAGCTTCTGGATTACCGTCAGGCCCAGATTGCGCTTTTTTACGACCTTGATAAAGTCGTCCAGAAAGCCGATCAGTCCATACACCAGCGCAAACAGGAACAGATACAGCACGCTGAAGTCGCCCTTCCGCATCTCCGGCACGCTCGCCGCAACACACACCAGCATGGCAAGGATAAAGATGATGCCGCCCATCGTCGGCGTGCCGGCCTTGCTGTTGTGCCACTTCGGGCCGATCTCCCGGATGGACTGCCCCGCCTTGAGCGCGTGCAGAACCGGAAGTGTCACTTTCCCCAGAATCAGTCCGATCACAAAAGCTGCTGCCACAGTAATCAGTACTCGCACCATATCATTTTTCCTCCTGTTGCCGCCGCACCGGGCGGCGGATCATACGTTGGGATCCTGAAAGAGCATCTGTAACACCTGCTCCATCCGGGTGCCGCGGCTGCCCTTGAAGAGGATCAGGTCCCCTTCCCCGGCGCGGCTTCGCAGCACGTTCGCCATCTCTCTCTGATCCTGAAAGGCCATGGCGTCGCGCGGGGCCTTTCCGCCGGTACGCGCGCCGCTGATCACATTTTCAGCGTACTTGCCGTAGGCCAGAATCAGATCGGCGCCCTGCTGCACGGCAATGCGGCCGATTTTGTAGTGTTCGGCGTTGGAGCTGTGCCCCAGCTCCAACATATCGCCGAGGACGGCGATGCGCTTGCCGCCGCAGGCGCGCGTGCCGAGCAGCGTCAGCGCCGCCTGCATGGACTCCGGCCCCGCGTTATAGCAGTCCTCAATGATCGTCATGCCGCCGCGCTCGTAAATCCGCTGGCGCATGCCCGTGTTCTGGAACGCGGCGAGGGCCTGCCGGATCTTTTCATCCGGAATACCGCACAGCAGCGCCACCGTGATGGCCGCAAGCGCATTTTGCACCAGATGCCGCCCCTCAACCGGCAGCTGCACGCCGAACGACGCGCCCAGCCCCCGAACCTCAAACGCCACGCCGCCGGGCACCTCCCGGACATTTGTGGCAAAGACGTCGCACTCGGGGTTCTCCATCCCGAAATAGACGGTCTTGAACTGCATCGCCGCCTTCTGCTTCCAAAGGAGCGGCTCGTCGCCGTTGAAGACCGCCGTGCCGCCGGGCGTCAGGCCCTGCAGGATCTCAAGCTTTGCCTTGAGGATCCCCTCGCGGGAGCCGAGAAACTCGATGTGCATCGTCCCAATATTCGTAATCACCGCCACATTCGGCTGCGCAATCTTTGTCAGATACGCCATCTCGCCGAAATGGTTCATGCCAAGCTCCAGAACCGCCGCGTCGCAGTCGGGCGAAATGGCGGTGATGGTCATCGGCAGGCCGATGTTGTTGTTGTGGTTGCCCTCTGTCTTGGCGGTGCGGTATGTTGTGGCGAGAATGGCCGCCAGCATCTCCTTGGTCGTCGTCTTGCCGACGCTGCCGGTGATGCCGATAAATTTCGTGTTGTGCAGCGACTGCCGGTAGCCCGCCGCAATCTGCCCGAACGCGAGCTTCGTGTCCGGCACATACAGCGCGGGCAGCCCTGCGGGCAGCTCCCGGGAGGCCAGCACGCACGCCGCGCCGCGCTCCAGCGCCTGTGCGGCATAATCGTGGCCGTCCACCCGCTCGCCGGTCAGGGCGATAAAGAGGTTGCCTGGCTGCACCTTCCGGCTGTCCGTCTCCACACCGGAGATCGTCCTCCCCGCCAGCGCAGGCTCCGCCTCGCAGCCGATCCACTGCGCGACCTGTCCAACCGTCGTGCTCAGCATACGCCGCCTCCTATCTCGCGCAGGTGTGCCGCGACTTCCTCGCGCTCGTCCAAATGCACCTTCGTCGTGCCCAAAATCTGATAGTCCTCGTGGCCCTTTCCGGCCAGAATGATAATGTCGTCCTTCTGCGCGTGATCCATCGCCCAGCGGATCGCCCTGCGGCGGTCCGGCTCAACGTGATACGGCGTCTTGGTTCCCTCCATGCCCGCGAGGATCTGGCAGATAATTGCCTCGGGATCCTCGGTGCGCGGGTTGTCGGACGTCACAACCACAAAGTCCGCGCCGTCGACCGCCGCGCGCCCCATGATGGGCCGCTTGATCGGGTCGCGGTCGCCGCCGCAGCCGAAGACAAGGATCGTCCGCCCCTTGCAGAAGCCCTGCACCGTCCGCAGGACATTTTCCAGCGCGTCCGGCGTGTGGGCATAGTCGATCAGGACGGAGTACGGCGTCTCAGGCGTCGGCACAACCTCGACGCGTCCCTTGACGCTTTTCGCATTTGCCAGCGCCGCCGCCGTCTGTTGCAGCGGAATCTCCAGCGCCAGCGCCATGCCGATGACGGTCAGCGCGTTATAGACCGAGAAGCCGCCGGGAATTCCCAGCCGGACCGGGACTCGCTCCGTAGCAGTACAGGCGTCAAAGGCGACCCACTCGGATTCCAGCTCCACGTTCTCCGCCCATACCTGCGCCCGCGCGCCCTGTGCGCTGTAGCGCAGCAGCCGGCAGGTCGCATTCTGCGTCAGGCGCGGCAGCCACGCATCGTCCGCGTTGACGACGCCGGCCTCGCACTTCCGGAACAGCAGCGCCTTCGCGTCGCAGTACGCCTCCATCGTCTTATGAAAATCGAGATGATCCTCAGTCAGGTTTGTAAACGCGCCCACGGCAAATGGGATGCAGTCGACACGGTGCAGCGTCAGCGCATGGCTGGAAACCTCCATCACAACATGCGTGCAGCCCGCGTCCGCCATTTGCCGGAACAGGCGCTGCAGTTCAAAGCTCTCCGGCGTCGTGCGCTCGGTCGGGAGCGCCTCGTCGCCGATCAGGTTGGAGATCGTGCCGATCAGGCCGACCTTCGCGCCCAGCGTCTGTTCAAGCACCGTCTTCAGCAGCAGCGTCACGGTCGTCTTCCCGTTTGTCCCGGTGACACCGATCACCTGCATCTGCCGGGCGGGGTGCCCGAACCAGTTTGCGCCCAGTACCGCCAGCGCCGCCCGCGTATCCTCCGTCCGGATGTACGCGCCCTGCGCGGGGGCGTGCTCGCAGAGCACGCACGCCGCGCCCTTCTCCTGCGCCATCGGGATGAACCGGTGCCCGTCGGCCGCAAAGCCGGAGACGGCGACAAACAGCTCGCCGGGCTTCGTTGTCCGGGAATCGTAGCTGACGCCGGTGATCTCCGGGTCGCTTTTCAGATTGGAGTCCAGAACAGGAATCCCTTGCAGCAGCTCGGATAGCTTCATAGCAACTCGCTCCTTCTGTGTGTTAATCGCGCGCCGTGGAGTCCGCGAAAGTGACCGTGACCATGGAGCCGCGCGGCACCATCGTACCCGGCTCGATATCCTGGCTGTTGGCGAACACCGTGCCCGCCTGGCTGGTCGTGCCGCGTGACATGAGGTACAGTCCCGCGTTGGTCAGCGCTTCATTGACCTGCATCGGCGTCAGCCCCGTCAGCGCCGGTACCTCAACCAGCTCTGTCGGCGCCTGCTCACCCATGTACAGAATGACGGTGGATTTGCCCGGGATCTGCGTGCCGCCCGCCGGGATCTGACCGGTGACGGTGTCGCCGCTGCCCACCGTGCGGTATTCGAGGCTGCTCTTTTGCAGCTCCGCGCCCGCCGCGGACGCGGTCATGCCCGTCAGATCCGGCACTGTGACCGCCACGCGGGAAATATCGTCGTCCGAGTAGTCCGGCTCAACGCCGAGATACGGCAGGATGTCCTCAAACACCGCGCCGACCGTCGGCGCGGCCATGACGCCGCCGGAGATATACAGTCCCGTCTCGCGGCTGGGCGTATCCAGCACAACAAGGCAGACATACTGGGGATCCTCCATCGGCGCAACGCCGATGAACGAGACCATCTTATCTTCGACCATTTCGCCGTTTTCATCCAGCACGTCGACCTTTTCGGACGTGCCGGTCTTGCCGCCAATGCTGTAGCCCGCGACCTTGGCGTTCTTCGCGGTACCCTCCGTGACAACGGACTCCATCAGCTCACGCATCGTCGCGGAGGTCTCCTCACTGATGACCTGTCGGATGACAGTCGGCTCTGTCTGTGAAACGGTGTTGCCCGCCGCGTCGACGACCTCGCTGACCACATAGGGCCGCATGAGATAGCCGCCGTTGACAATCGCAGAGACGGCGCGGACAAGCTGAAGGGGCGTGACCTTCGAGGTCTGGCCGAACGAGACGGAGATCAGGTTCGAGGTGCCCTGCTGCATCGGGTCGGTCAGCTGGCCCTCTGTGTAGAAGTAGCCCGCGCCCTCGCCGGGCAGATCGACGCCCGTCGTGTTCAAAAGGCCGAAATTTTTCACATACTGGTAGAATGTCTCGCCGCCGACCTTGAGGCCGATGTTGGCGAAGGCAATGTTGCAGGAATTTTGCAGCGCCTGCGCCGTCGTCTCCTGCCCGTGGCCGTTGTGATACCAGCACTCGAGCTCCTCGGTGCGCCCCTCAAACTTGGCGGTGCCGCCGCAGTAGAACGTGTCGTTCAGCGTGACCGCGCCGGAGTCAAGCGCCGCCGAGAGCGTAATCAGCTTAAAGGTTGAACCGGGCTCGTAGCCGTCGGAGACGCAGCGGTTGCGCCATTGGCTCAGGCGCGCCGCGGCCATGGCCTCGTTGTACGCCGTCAGCGCCTCCTCGCGCTCGGTGCTGCCCACGCGCAGGCCCATGGCCTGCTGGTACATCTCCTCCAGCAGCCCCGCGTCCACCTCGTTGTAGATCTCCAGATACTGGTTCGGGTCATACTCGTCGAAATTCGCCATGGCCAGAATCTCGCCGGTCTTGCAGTTCATAACGATGCCGAACGCGCCGTTCTGCACATCGTAGTTTTCAATCGCGGTCTTCATGTTCTTCTCGAGGTAATACTGCACGGTGCTGTCGATCGTCGTGACAATGCTGTCGCCGTCCGTCGCCTCGTAGTATTTCGTGTAGGAGTAAAGCATCTGCGTGCCGTGGTTGCCCTCGGTTGTGATGACCTTGCCCGCCGTGCCCTGCAGGGTGGAGTCGTAGTAGGACTCCAGCCCCTCCGCACCGACGTTGTCGGCGTTGGTAAAGCCGATGACCTGCGCGGCCAGCGTCGTATAGGGATAGTAGCGCTTCGAGTCCGGCTCCAGGCTGACGGAGGTGATCGCGTGCTCGTTCAGGAAGCTGCGCACCGCATCCGCATCCGCCTGCTCGAGCTTCCGCTTGAGCACCACATAGTGCAGCTGCGTCTTGGCCGCCTGCTCCCGGATCCACTCCGGCTCCAGATCAAGCAGCTCGGAAAGGCCGCTGACAATGACCTCCAGATCCTCCTCGCGCTCCTGAAGCAGCCCCGGATCCATAAAGACGTTCTCCACGGTCGACGAGGTCGCGAGGATGTTCATGTTCCGGTCGTAGATCGTGCCGCGATCCGCCGTGAGCTTTGTCGAGACGGTCTGGTTATTGATGGCCTTCTCGGAATAATAGTCGTTTTGGACGATCATCAGATGGTACAGGTTCCCCAGCAGCGGAATAAAGACGATCACGCCGAGCGCAAGCATAATAATCGCCGTGCGCTGCAACAGTGTCCTGTCCGCGCGCTGCTGCGCGTTTGCGGGCCTGCGTATCATGGATTGGAGAAATTCACGCAGCTTCATAGTTCCGTCCCCTCTGCAAGCGAAAACTCAAAATACAGGCGGTGCCAAAGGCGACCGCCTGTTTCCTGCATCCCGGCAGCCGGGTTGTCCGGCCCTGCCCACTGGGATTCTATTATGCAATCAGGTAAAATATGCAACCAGATCATGCAAGCCGTCGCGCAGCGCGCTCCAGGCCGTCGCAAGCGGATTGCTGCGCTCCACCGGGAAGATCTCAGCACTGTCCGTCTTGCCCGAGAGATTCAGATAGACGGTCTGCCCCGCCGTCGGCAAGTGCATCCCGAGCTGTGAGGTTGCCGCCAGCTCAATCGCGTTCAGGTCGATCCGGCTCTCATACGACGCATTCAGCACCGCATTCTGGTCCATCAGTGTCTGCACCTCCTTCTCAAGTGCCGCGACATCCGTCGAGCTCTCGTACAGGCGCACGTAGCCGAAGATCACAAGCGTCAGCAGCAACGCAACCGCCGCGACGCCCATCACGGCAAGCAGCGAGATGCCGGTGTTCGCACGCACGCGGATGCGGCGCCTGCGCACAGGCTGCAGCTGCTCTTCCGGCAGGGTGACCTCCTCCGGCTGCTGCACCGGAAGTGCATACAGGTTATACGCCGCCGCGCCGTTCGTATCGTAACGCAGCTCGCGCGGATCCAGTTTCGCCATAGGGCAGCACTCCTTACAGTTTCTCCGCAACGCGGAGCTTCGCGCTTCTTGCGCGCGGGTTGCGTGCCAGCTCCGCCGGAGCCGACACGATTGGTTTTCTTGTCACGAGCCGCACCTGCGGCTTTTTGCCGCAAACGCAGACCGGAAAATCCGGCGGGCAGGTGCAGCCCTTCGCCGCGCTCTGCATCGCGGCCTTCACGATCCGATCCTCCAGCGAATGGAACGTGATGACGGCCAGCCGCCCGCCCGGGTTCAGGCGCGAGACGGCTTCGTCCATGAGCTGGCGCAGCGCGCCAAGCTCGTCGTTGACGGCGATGCGGATCGCCTGAAAGCTCCGCTTGGCCGGATGCTGCTTCTCACGCAGCGCCTGCGGCGGCATGGCAGAACGGATGACGTCGACCAGCTCAAACGTGGTCGCAATCGGCTTTTTTTCGCGGCGGCGCTCAATGGCCGCTGCAATCTGGGGCGCGTAGCGCTCCTCGCCGTACTCGTAGAGGATGCGCCGCAGCTCCTCGCGCGGCCAGGTGTTGACAACCTCCGCCGCCGAAAGCGCCGCGCCGCCGTCCATCCGCATATCGAGCGGCGCGTCGGCCATATACGAAAAGCCGCGCGACGCATCGTCCAGCTGCGGCGAGGAGACGCCGAGGTCAAACAGCATCCCATCGACCGCCGCAATTCCCAGAGAATCGAGGATCTGCGGTAAATTCCGAAAGTTGTCGTGAACCAGCGTGACGCGGCCGGAATACGGCGCAAGCCGCGCCTTCGCGGCTTCCAGCGCCACCGTGTCCTGATCGATGCCGATCAGGCGGCCCGTTTCCAGCCGGCGCACAATCTCGGAGGAATGCCCCGCGCCGCCCAGCGTGCCGTCGACATAGACGCCGTCCGGCCGGATCTGCAGCGCGTCAATCGTCTCCTCCAGCAGGACGGAAACATGTGAAAACTCCATCAGAATCCCAGCTCTTCCATCGCCGCCATCAGCTTCTCCGGCGAGAGGAGCATCTTGCTCTCCTCCGCGTTGTAGGTGGCGGTATCCCAGACCTCCGCATGGGCGCCCTGCCCGACGAAGGTGACCTCCTGATCGATCCCCGCGATCTGCCGCAGCTCCTGCGGGATCAGGAAGCGCCCCTGCTTGTCCGGCGCGCACTCGGCAACATTCGCCATCAGATAGCGCAGCTGCGCCTGGCGGGAGAGCGGCATGGCGTTGTAGCGTTCCATGATCTCGCTCCAGCTGTGCTCTGGATAGACCGAGAGGCACTTGCCGATGCCGATGGTGACATAGAAGCACTCGCCGAGCTCCTCGCGGAGCTTGGCAGGCACGACGAGACGCCCCTTGCTGTCCAGAGTGTGCCGGTATTTTCCAAACAAGGGAATCGCCTCCTCTGCTTCCTCCATTTTCATGGTTTTTCTACCACAACGTACCACTTCGTTCTCAGTATAGCCGATTGGAGTGCAAATTGCAATGGGAATTTCGTTTTTTTCCTTT
>CAZYZQ010000062.1:0-13354 GCA_964652075.1 uncultured Oscillospiraceae bacterium | reverse complement strand
CAGCGAGAACAGCCGCAACCGCGTCTTCGTTGCCGAGCCGGACGGCATCCGCACCGAGGCGTTCGATCCGTCGAAAATGACCGACCCGAGCCTGATTATCTATCACCCCGTCCGCCGTCTGGAGACGGAGAACGGCACGGTCACGATCGTCACAAACGGCGACCAGACCGACACCGTCCGCGACTTTCTGGCTGCGGGCAAGTCCTTCTCCGATGCGCTCGCCACGCGCGAGTTCGAGCCGGATTGCCCGAACTATACCCCGCGCATCTCCGGCGTTGTCTTCCCCTGTGGGGCCTTTACGCTGTCGATTCTGAAATCCGCAGACGGCGACCCCGCCAGCTGCATCCGCAACTACTTTGAGCACCGCGCACCGCTGGCCGGCGAGGGCCGTTTTCTCAGCACCTATCAGGGCGACGGCGCGCCGCTGCCGTCCTTCCAGGGCGAGCCGCTGCGCGTAGCCGTCACCGCCACAAGCGCCGAGGTGCTGGCGGACGAGCTGTGGCATAGCCTCAACGCGGACAACAAGGTCTCGCTCTACACCGCGTTTATTTCTCTCGCCACCGGCGAGATCACATCCGTCATCCGCAACAAGTTGAGCTAAGGAGGTCTCCACCATGAAAGAACTTGAACTCAAATACGGCTGCAACCCGAACCAGAAGCCCGCGCGCATCTATATGAAGCAAGGCGAGCTGCCCGTCACCGTTCTGTGCGGCAAGCCGGGCTATATCAACTTTATGGACGCGCTGAACGCATGGCAGCTCGTCCGCGCGCTGAAGGCCGCCACCGGCCTGCCGTCCGCCGCCTCGTTTAAGCACGTCTCCCCCGCCGGCGCCGCTGTTGGGCAGGAGCTGACGGACGTGGAGCGCAAGATCTACTTCGTCGGCGACAAGCCCCTGTCCGCCATCGCGTCGGCCTACTGCCGCGCCCGTGGCGCAGACCGTCTTTGCTCCTACGGCGACTTCGTCGCGCTCTCCGATGAGTGCGACGAGGACACCGCGCTTCTTCTGAAGGCCGAGGTCTCCGACGGCATCATTGCGCCGTCCTACTCGGAGAAGGCACTCGAGATCCTGCGCGCCAAGCGCAAGGGCACCTACTGCGTCATTCAGATCGACCCGAACTACAATCCCGCGCCGGACGAGCACCGCGACATCTTCGGCGTCACGTTCGAGCAGGGTTACAACAGCCTGCCGATCACGCGCGACATGTTCGGGAACATCGTCACCGAGAACAAGGAGCTGCCGGAGCAGGCCCTTATTGATCTGCTTGTCGCGCAGATCACGCTGAAGTATACGCAGTCGAACTCCGTCTGCTATGTCAAGAACGGCCAGACCATCGGCGTCGGCGCCGGGCAGCAGTCCCGCATCCATTGCACACGTCTGGCCGGCAACAAGGCCAACAACTGGTGGCTGCGCCAGCACCCAAAGGTCCTCGGCCTGCAGTTTGTCGACGGCATCCGCCGCGCAGACCGCGACAACGCGATCGACGTCTACACCTCCGACGAGTACGAGGATGTGCTGGCCGAGGGCATCTGGCAGCAGACGTTCAAGGTGAAGCCCGAGGTGCTGACCGAGGCCGAGAAGAAGGAATGGATCTCCAAGCTCACGGGCGTCTCCCTCGGCTCCGACGCGTTCTTCCCGTTCGGCGACAACGTCGAGCGCGCACACAAGTCGGGCGTGCAGTATATCGCCCAGCCCGGCGGCTCCATCCGTGACGACCATGTCATCGCCACCTGCAACAAGTACGGCATCGTCATGGCCTTCACCGGCACGCGCCTGTTCCACCACTAAGCGCGCAGTTCAGAGAGATTATCCACAGAAAGGGTACCATCGCATATGAAGACACCATTCGTCACCAAGGCACAGCTCGACGAGATTACCGCCCGCTATCCCACGCCGTTCCACCTCTATGACGAGGCCGGTATCCGCCGCAACGCGCGGCTTGTGAACCAGGCCTTCTCGTGGAACCCCGGCTTCCGGGAGTATTTCGCGGTCAAGGCCACGCCGACCCCTGCAATTCTGAAGATTCTGCATGAGGAGGGCTGCGGCGTCGACTGCTCGTCGCTGTGTGAGCTGATGATCGCAGACCGCTGCGGCTTTGCGGGGAAGGAGATCATGTTCTCCTCCAACGACACCCCGCCGGAGGAGTTCCAGCTGGCGGATCAGTTGGGCGCGGTCATCAATCTGGACGATTTCACGCACATCGCGTTTCTCAAGAAGGTCATCGGGCACATCCCGGAAACCATCTCCTGCCGCTTCAACCCCGGCGGCATGTTCCAGCTCGGCGAAAGTGAAGAGGGATTCCAGGTCATGGACAACCCCGGCGACGCGAAATACGGCATGACACGCGAGCAGCTGTTCGAGGCGTTCCGCGTTTTGAAATCCATGGGCGCGAAGAAATTCGGCATCCACGCGTTTCTGGCCTCCAACACGATCTCCAACGACTACTATCCGGCGCTGGCAGGCATTCTCTTCCAGCTGGCAGCGGATCTGGAGCGCGAGACGGGTTGCGATGTGCAATTTATCAATCTCTCCGGCGGCGTCGGTGTTCCCTACCGTCCGGAGCAGTCTGCAAACGACATTCTCGCCATCGGCGAGGGCGTCCGGCAGCAGTTTGAGAAGATCCTCGTCCCGGCAGGCATGGGCGATGTGTCGATTTATGCGGAAATGGGCCGCTTTATGCTCGCGCCCTACGGCCATCTTGTCACAAAGGCGCTGCATGAGAAGCACACCTACAAGGAGTATATCGGCGTGGACGCCTGCGCGGCCAACCTGATGCGCCCGGCCATGTACGGCGCCTACCACCACATCACCGTCATGGGCAAGGAGGACGCTCCTTGCGACCACA
The DNA here is from genome assembly GCA_964652075.1 of uncultured Oscillospiraceae bacterium. Lineage (GTDB taxonomy): Bacteria > Bacillota > Clostridia > Oscillospirales > Oscillospiraceae > CAZYZQ01. The sequence goes on along the minus strand of CAZYZQ010000062.1, from coordinate 10,510 downwards.
AGTACGACATCACCGGCTCGCTGTGTGAGAACAACGATAAGTTCGCCGTCGACCGGTGGCTTCCGAAGATTGGCATCGGCGATACGCTTGTCATCCATGACACCGGCGCGCACGGCTTCTCGATGGGCTACCAGTACAACGGCCGCCTGCGTTCGGCGGAGATTTTGCTGCAGGAGGACGGCTCCACACGCCTCATTCGCCGCGCTGAGACCCCGGAGGACTATTTTGCCACCATGGTGTGGGAGGACTGACTCCATGCGCATCCGCAGGTTTCAGGAAGGCGACGCGCAGGCGGTTTCAGACCTGATTGCCACGACGCTCCGGATCAGCAACGCAAAGGACTATTCCCCGGCGTATCTTGAAGCGGATATCCGCGCCCTGCAGCCACAGAATATTCTCGAGCGCGCGGGCTGGACGCATTTCTATGTGGCCTGCGAGGACGAGAACCTGATTGGCTGCGGCGCGATTGGGCCGTACTGGAATCATGAGGATGAGAGCAGTCTTTTCACCATCTTTGTCCTGCCGGACTATCAGGGCAAAGGGATCGGACGCGCGATTGTGCAGACGCTGGAGCAGGATTCCTTCTTCCTCCGCGCCAAACGGATTGAAATCCCCGCGTCCATTACGGCGACGCCGTTTTACCGGAAGCTGGGATATGACTTCAAAAACGGCATCTCGACGCCCAATGAGGAAGGGCTGATCCTGCTGGAGAAATTCCGCTGACATTTTTCATTTTACAACAACAGACGGCATGGCGAACGATAAATCGCCATGCCGTCTGCTGTTTTCTTATCTGACCACCGTGACCTCCGCCACGAGCGCCGGGAGACCGGAGAAGGGGCCGTCCGACGTGCGGCCGAGGAAGTCCTTGCCGAACAGGTCAAACAGGCTGGCGCGGACAGAGAACTCGGGAAGTCTGCCCACGAGCTTGCCGTCGCGGCAGAGATACGACGCCTGCACCGGCGAGGAGAACACACCTTCATCCGTGCAGTCGCCGCCGCTCATTATGACGGCGTAGATCGCGTCGCGGCCGCCCAGCAGCTCGCGCAGCGTCCTGCCGCAGGAGGCGGCCTGTAGATGTGGGAGCGCCAGCTGCGGAACGTCGTCATAGCCGCCGCCCGCCACAGCGGCAGGCTCGACTGCAAACTCCGCAGCGGTCTTCTTATCCGCACCGGCACGCAGGAGCGTGCCGTTTTCGATCAGGATTCCATGATCGTCCGGCAGCGTCACGCCCTCCATATCGAAGAACGGAATGCAGAACTCCTCCGCGCTCCGGTCGACGTACAGTGTGAACTCCGGCGAAAGGATCTGCTCCCCCACCCGGCCGGACAGGATTGAGGAGCCACGGTAGAACTGCTGCCCGTTCAGCGCCTTGCCCAGATAGGACAGCAGGCTGCCGTCGTCAACGATCAGTGGCAGCTTCTCGGCCTCCGGCAGTGCGACGGGCGTTCCGTGCGCCGCCAGCACCTGACTGACCTGTGTAAAGACCTGCTCCACGTCCAGCGTCCTGCCCAAATAGCTCGTGGCGGTATCGAAGACCGCTGTGGAGTCCACATCCTTTACGATCAGTAACACGTTATAACACAGGTCGCGGCTTTCCAGATCCAATCCCGCGTCGTTTTGCAGGCGGACTATTTCTTCATGCATGGAGATCTTATTCGAGAGGATCATGCGAGGAAATGCCGCGCGCAGCTTTTCCAGCAGCAGCTCCATACGGGAGATGAACTCCTGTGCATCCAGGACCTCCTGCCGCCGGTCCTCATGGCGCACCAGATTGGCCTCCGGCGGGTACGGGTACGGCAGCCGCCGCGTAAGGTTTGCGCGTGCCTGCGCCCAGGTCTTTTCAGTCGCCTCGCCGAGCGTGCCCGCGACGCCGATGCAGCCGTCCTCATAGACCCGGCAGCCGGAGCGGACGATGTTCTTGCGGCGGACGGAGTCAACGCGACCCTGCGTCACATTCAGGGCCGTCTCCCGTGTCTCTTCGCGATACAGTTCTTTCATCTTCTGCGCCTCCTCACTGCACATGGATGCCGCGCACCCGGACGTACGGCCCGCCAAACGCCACGCGCAGCGGCCACTGTTCCATCTTGCCGCAGCCGCCCGTGGACATGGAGCAGATCTCTGCGTCCTTCGACAGGCCGTCGATCTGGTAGAGTGTCTGCATCACGTTGCCTGTGATGACCGCCACGCGCACCGGCTCGGCAAGCTTGCCGTCACGGATCATGTAGGCAACACTCGGCGCAATGGTGAAGGTCGACATGCCGGAGCCGTGCTTGAAGCTCTTGATGTAGACGCCCAGCTTGACGCCTGCGAACAGCTCCTCGACCGTCTGGTCGCCCGCGCCGATATAGGTCGAGGTCATGCGGACAATCGGCTCAAACTCAAAGCTCATGGCGCGTGCGTTGCCTGTGGGCGCCTCGTGCAGGGCTGCCGCTGTGTAGGCGCTGTGCAGGCGTCCGGTCAGGACGCCGTTTTTAATCAGGTACGTCTCGCGCGCCCGGCAGCCCTCGTCGTCATACGGCACATAGCCGGAGCCGGTCGGAACGCCGGTGTCGAGGATGTTGAGTATCTCAGAACCCACACGGCTGCCGAGCGCCCACTCGCGCATCATGGTCTCGTCGCCGATCATGAAGTCGCTCTCCGACTTGTGGCCAAAGCTCTCGTGGGCGAAGACGCCCGCAACCACCGGCGAGAGGATGCAGGTGTACTCCCCCGGCTCAACGGCGACGGCGTTGTGCGCGTAGTCCCAGTCCTCGCGGATTTTTTTGCGGAAGGCATCCTGCAGGCCGTGCAGCTCCACAAACGTCTCGCGGAATTCATCCTGCTTGTTGGAGAACGGCACGCCGTCGCAGCCGAAGGAATAGTTCAGCACGATGCTCGCGCGCTGATAGTCGAACGTCACGTCCGCGCCGAGGCTGGAGACGATGTGCTTTTTCGTGTGCGTGTCCAGATACGTCGCGCTCGAAGTCTTCAGATCCTCAAACTCCTCAAGCAACGGCAAATAGGAGCGCAGCAGCGCCTCCTTCTCCGCATGGTCGATCTTTGCAACGTTTGTGTCCTCGTAGCGCAGGCAGACGTCGCGGTTCGCCTCCAGCTTCTGCAAAACCGGATGTGCAGCAATGTTCGGGTCCGGCGTGGCCAGCGCGGCCAGCACGTCGATCTCCGCCTGTACGGCGTCTGCGTCGGTCGTGGCGCTGTAGTACCAGCGTTTGCCGTCGAAGACCCGGATGAAACAGCCCTCCTCCAGAGATGTCTTGCTCTGCTTTAGGGCGCCGTTTTCGATTATAATGGTGGTGTTGTATACCGACTCGAAACGTACATCGGTAAAAAGTCCGCTTGGAAACTGCATAAACTTCCTCCCCTGTTGTGATGAATTAAAAGGTACGGCGCAGGACGCGCCTGCGCCGTACAAGGCTTTGTTTCAGTCGATGTGGCCCGCCTCGCGCAGCAGGCTCTGCTTGACGTCCCAGAGCTGCTTGGACAGATCGACATAGTAGGTGTGCGGGTTCTCAAAGCGCTTAACCTCGTCCCACAGCGTTTCGATCTGTTGGGCGCAGTAGTCGCGCACCTCCTGCAGGGACGGCAGCTTGTAGACGCGCCGGCCGTTCTCGAAGATCGGCACCTGCAGCTCGCGCACGGTGAAATTCGTCAGCGTCTTGGTCTTCCACGTCGCCTGCGGGTCGAAAATCTTGTGCGGCTGCGTCTCGTCGATGACCTCATCACGCAGGCACAGCTCGTCGGCAATCGCCTTGCCGCTCTCTTTATCATACAGGCGGTACAGGCGCTTGAAGTGCGGGTTCGTGATCTTGGCCGTGTTTTCACTGACCTTGATCTTCGGGACAACCTCGCCTTTGTCGTTTTCCACGGCGACGAGCTTGTACACACCACCGAAGACCGGCTCGGATTTGGAGGTGATGAGCCGCTCGCCGACGCCGAACAGGTCGATCTGCGCGCCCTGCATCATGAGGTCGCGGATCAGGTATTCGTCCAGCGCGTTCGACGCGGAGATCTTCGCGGTCGGCAGGCCCGCGTCGTCGAGCATCTTGCGCGCCTTTTTCGACAGGTAGGAGATATCGCCGGAGTCCAGCCGGATGCCGAAATTCGTAATGCCCTGCGGCACGAGAATCTCTTTGAACGCGCGAATCGCGTTCGGCACGCCGCTCTTGAGCGTGTTGTAGGTGTCGACCAGCAGCGTCGCGTTGTTCGGGTAGATCTCGCAGTAGGCCTTAAACGCCTCATACTCCGTGTCGAACATCTGCACCCAGGCATGCGCCATCGTGCCGCCTGCCGGGACGCCGTATTTCTCGTCCGAGATCGTGCAGGCCGTGCCCGCGCAGCCGCCGATGTAGGCCGCGCGCGCGCCGATGATCGCCGCGTCCGCGCCCTGCGCCCGGCGCGAGCCGAACTCCAGCACCGTCCGCCCCTGCGCCGCCCGGACAATGCGGTTCGCCTTTGTCGCGACCAGCGACTGGTGGTTCAGTGCGAGCAGGACATACGTCTCGATCAGCTGTGCCTCCGCTGCGGGGGCGCGCACCGTCAGGATCGGCTCGTTGGGGAACACCGGCGTGCCCTCCGGCACGGCGTAGATATCGCCCGTGAAGTGGAAGTCGCGCAGGTACTCGAGGAATTCCTCCGAAAAGAGGTTCTTCGTCCGCAAAAACGCGATATCCGCCATGGAGAAATGGAGCTGCTCAATGTACTGCACCACCTGCTCCAGACCCGCCGCGATGGCGAAGCCGCCGCCGTCCGGAATTGTGCGGAAAAACACGTCAAAATATGCAATTTTCTCGTGCACGCCCTGCTTGAGATAGCCATTGCCCATGGTCAGCTCATAAAAGTCACAGAGCATGGAAAGATTCCGATCGTCCATTCTATGGTTCCTTCTTTCGTGTGCTGCGCTGCCGCGCCATATTTTTCCTATTATACCGCGCGCAGCCCTGTTTGACCAGTCTTTTTTGAAAAATAATACGGCGGAGGATTTGGCGAACTATGGCGGCCGGCAAGGTTGCCGGCCGCCATAGTTGCTTCTTAAAACGGGACTACTCGATTTCGGTCAAATAAAGAGGATCGCCATTCTCCGGGCCGAGGCCTGCTATGTTGATTGTGAAAAAGTGCGCATTGTGATTCTCGTCCTCAAAGGTGAAACCATACGTCGGAAACAGCCCCACAAACAGCATTTTCACCAAAAACGGCTTGTCCGGGGAGAGCTCCTCAACGGAGAATTGTTCCTCATCAATCACGTATTGCAGCCCGGACTCTGTTTCTTCCACATGCAGAACGACGAATTTGAAGGAATAAACCGTGGCATCCGGACAAATCGCCAGATAGATTCCGTCCTCGTCTGCGACATGCAGCCAATATGCCCTTTCTTCTATGTCTTCCTCCCGCACTTCCTGAATCTCAACAGACAGCGTATGCGCTGTTTCTTCCTCTGTCTCTATGGTCGCTTCAGAGACGGGCGGTTCTTCCGGTATGGTTGGCGTCTCCTCTAAAGTGCCGGGTTCTTCTGCCGGTTCGCTGCTCCCGGCCTGCACTTTCGCACAGCCGGTCACGGAGAGCAGCAGCGCTATTATGATTCCGAATATCACATATCTGTATCTTTTCATCATACATCCTTTCCAAATAGGGTTTTCACAACGAAAGCGAGAAAAAGAAAGCGCACAAGCAAGAAACATCATCCTGCTCATGCGCCATAGCGTACGATTTTCATCCGACCTCGCCACATTTGGGAGCCGCACCAAAATCGATTCCGCACAGGACTTGCGCCGGCGAACTGATACATTGTGTTGCCTCCAATCAAAGATTTTGGATGGACATACCGTCCACAAGTCCAGCGTACTCCCCGATAGCATGAAAAGCAAGGATGGTGGAAATAATTAACAAAAATTCAGGAATGCCCATGAAAGCGGCAAACGGAAGCGGCGTGACCGAGGTCACGCCGTACCACTGGAAAACATTGGATTTTAGATTCCGCGCCGTATCTGCTTATTGCTGTTTCAGAAGCCGCTTGCGCGCAACGTTGATTGGGCCGTCCTGCATATTGCCGAGCCAGCGCAGGCTCCGGCCGCAGCCGCAGACTACGCAGGCGTCCGCGTCGTCCGCCACGCGGCAGGCGATGCCGGTGCGCTCCGCAAGGAGCTGATCCAGCCCCCAGAGCTGACTGCCGCCGCCCGTGAGCACGACGCCGTTCTCCGAGATATCCGCCACCAGCTCCGGTGCGGTGCGCTCAAGCATCAGCAGCACCTCGTCCACAATCTGGCGCACCGGCCGTTTCAGCGCCTCCGCCATATCGTCCGAGGAGAGCGTGACCTCCTTCGGCAGGCCGGTCTTGAGGTCGCGGCCCTTCACCGTTGTGGTCATCCGTTCCGTGCGGGGCAGGACGCAGCCGATGGCCATCTTGACGTCCTCCGCTGTGTTCTCCCCGAGCAGAATATTGAACACGCGCCGGACATAGCGGATGATCGCCTGATCGAACGCGCCGCCCGCTGTTTTGGTGGACGAGGAGTATACAACATTGTCCATGCTCAGCACCGCCACGTCCGTTGTGCCGCCGCCGATATCGACGACCATATGCCCGCCTGGGTCGGAGAAGTTCATACGCGAGCCGAGCGCCGCGGCGAGCGGTTCCTCGATGAGGTAGACGCGGCGAGCGCCGGCCTCCATGGCGGCCTGAATCACCGCGCGTTCTTCGACCTCCGTAACCCCGCTCGGCACCGCAACAACCACGCGCGGCTTAATCAGCGTAAAACGCCGCACCTTCTTGAGCAGCTGCGTCAGGAGCTTTTCAGCCATCTCATAGTCCGAGATCACGCCGTCGCGCAACGGATGCAACGCCACGACGTTGCCCGGCGTCCTGCCCAGCATATTCCGGGCGTCCACGCCCACTTGCAGCACCTTCCCCGTCGTGCGGTCAACGGCCACCACGGACGGCTCGCGCAGGATCACGCCGCGGCCCTCCTGATAGATCCGGACGTTCGTGGTTCCGAGGTCAATCCCAAGATCGTGCGATCGTTTCATGTCTTTAACCCACTTTCTGTTGTTGCAAACGTAGCACAGACGATGCGCTTCGCGCCCTCCAGCCGCAGCACGCGGCTGCACTCGGAGAGCGTAGCGCCGGTTGTAATCACGTCGTCTATGAGTAAAATGTTCTGTTCCGCCAGCTGTTCCAGGTGCTTCGCCCGATAGACGCCGAAGACGTTGGCCTGCCGCGCCGCCGCATCCAGCGAAGACTGCGCCGCGTTGTCCCGATGCTTCCAAAGCGCCTGTCTGCACGGCAAATCCAGAAGCTTTCCCACTTCGAGCGCCAAGCACTGCGCCTGATCGTAGCCGCGCGAGCGCTTTCGCCTGCGGCTGACCGGCGCCCAAGTCACGAAATCGATCGAGCCGATCTCCTGCTGCGCGATGGCAGCGGCCATCAAGGGCGCGAAGGTGGCCGCATAGCACTCCCGCCCCGAAAACTTGAAGCGGTGGATGGCCTCGCGCACAGCGTCGCGGTAGACGCAGGGCGAGACACAGAGGTCAAAATACGCGCCATGACGCACCGGGTCGTGCGGTTCCGGCAAATTTCGATAGCAGTCGGCGCAGATATCGCCGTCGTCCTTTGCCAGCAGCTTCTGGCAAAACACGCATTTGCGCGGAAACAGCAGGTCCAGCAGCGCCCTCACGCCTGTCCCTCCGCGAGCCGCCAGCGCAGGCCGGAGTAGCGGCGCTGCTGGCGGTTGTTTTCCACCATTGTTGCAACGACCTGCGGCTCCCCGACGAGAATCATCATCTCGCGGGCGCGCGTAATGGCCGTATACAGGATGCTGCGTGTCTGGAGCATCGGCGTCCCGGGCCACGTCACGAGCACCACGGCACGGTACTCACTGCCTTGGCTCTTGTGGACGGTCATGGCATAGGCCGGTTCCAGCTCCATGAGCATATCGAAGCCATACTTCGCCTCGCGGTCCTCGAATACAACCGTCACCGTCTCCGCGGACAGATCGACCGTCCTGATTATGCCGACGTCGCCGTTAAAGATTCCCGTGCCGGAGCCGAAGCCGTCCGTCTTCTTCCACAGTATATCATAATTATTACGGATTTGCATCACCCGGTCGCCCTCGCGGAAGACATATTCCCCGTATTTTTTTTCGTGCTTCCCCTCGCCGGGCGGGTTGAGCGCCTCCTGTAGGCGGCGGTTCAGGTTGACGGTACCGACCTCGTACTTGCGCGTCGGCGTCAACACCTGAATCTCCTGGCTGGGAATGCCGATGCGCGGCAGGCGCGTCGCGCAGAGATCCACCACGGTCTGCACAAGCTGCTCCGCGGTGTGGCGCGGCAGGAAGAAGAAATCACGGTCTTTTACGCGCAGCTCCGGGAACTCGCCCCGGTTCACCGCATGTGCGTTCATGACGATCAGGCTCTGCTGCGCCTGCCGGAAGACCTCTGTCAGGCGCACCGTGGCCACGCGCTCGGAGCGGATCAGGTCTGAAAAGACGTTCCCCGCGCCGACAGACGGCAGCTGATCCGGATCACCGACCAGAATCAGCCGGCAGTCGGGCGGCAGGGCCTCGAGCAGCGACGCCATGAGCTGCAGATCGACCATCGACACCTCGTCCACGATCAGCGCGTCAATTTTCAGCGGCTCCGAGGCGTCGTGGAAGAAGCTCAGCGTGCCGCTCTCCGGGTCCATCTGCGCTTCGAGCAGACGGTGAATTGTGGACGCCTCGCGCTCCGTCAGCTCGGTAAGCCGTTTTGCGGCGCGCCCGGTCGGCGCGGCCAGCTCTGTTTTGCAGTCCAGTTCCTCCAGAAGGGCTAAAATGCCCCTGAGCGCCGTCGTTTTGCCGGTGCCCGGCCCGCCCGTGAGCAGCATGAGCTGCCGGGAAGCCGCCGTGCGGATTGCCTCGCGCTGCAACGGCGCATAGTCAATGCCGCACGCCTTTTCAATCGCGTCGATCCGTTTTTCCAGATCGCGCGGCGGGGTCAGAACTGTCTGCGCCATCTGGAAAATACGCTGCGCAACCTCCGTCTCCGCCTGCTCATACTCCGGCAGATAGCAGGCCTCTACAGACGCCACCTGCCGCACGCGCAGGCCGTCGTCCTCCTGTAGCTGCTCCATCGCCGTCTCGACGGTCTGCTGCGGCAGCGCCAGCATCTGCATGGTCGCCTGCAGCAGCTTATTTTTCGGCAAAAACACATGGCCGTTGCCGAGGTTGTGCGTCAGCTCGAACTGGACGCCAGCCGCTACGCGCTGCGGATCGTCGGCCGGCGTGCCCATCTCGATGGCAAACGCATCGACAACGGAAAACGATGCGCCGAAGGCGGGGTCCGTCAAAATATAGGGGTTCTCCTGCACCATCTCAACCGCCATGTCGCCGTAGGTGTGGTACAGCTTGACCGCCAGCTCCGGCGGCAGGCGGTACTGCGCAAGAAACTCAATGAGCCGCCGCAGGCCAACCTGACGGCGGAACGATTTCCCGATCTCCTCCGCCTTGCGGGGGGAAATGCCGGACACCTCCGCCAAGCGCTCCGGTTCCGACTCGATGACAGAGAGCGTCTGCTCGCCGAACTTTTTGACAATGCGCTCCGCAAGCCGGTCGCCCACGCCGCGCAGCAGGCCGGTCGCCAGATACGCCACGATATCATGCTTGTTCTCCGGCATGGAGCGCTCCAAGAACTCTGCCTGAAACTGCGCGCCATAGGTTGCGTGGCTGCACCAGCGCCCGGCGACGACAAGCTGCTCGCCGACCGCCGCCATCGGCACGGTGCCGACGACCGTGACGAGCTTGCCGTCCTCCGACTCGACGCGCAGCACCGCGTAGCCGTTTTCGTTGTTCTGATACACGACCGCGGCGATCGCGCCGCGGAGGATCTCTTCCGTTCCCTGTCCCACGTTATGCCTCTTTCATCGTCTCGCCGATTTCCTCCGGCGCGCACAGTGTCACGCCGGGGTAGCGGCGCATCCAGCGCTCGGCCTGTGCCTTTTGCGCAGGCGTCATTCCCTCATCCAGCAGGCAGATTTCGCTGCGCAGCAGGCCCGTGTCCAGCAGCCATTGCAGACTGCGGAGCTGGCGCTCCGTCCTGCCCGGCTTCGCGGAGATCCGCACGAGGACACGCGTCCCCTTTCCGCCAGCCGGCAGCACAAACGCGCCGAAGACACACCACAGCACCATCAGCGCCCCAAAGGTTGCAAGCGAGTAAATCGCAATCATCATGCCTGAATCCCTCCCGGCTATCCTATGCCGGGAGGGTGCCGTTTGCTATTATCATACTATACTGCGGCCGAATTTTCAATGCAGAAAAAAAGCCCGGACAGGAGTGCTCCTGTCCGGGTGAACGTTTGAACTTAGCCGTCGATCTCGGTGACAACACCGGAACCAACCGTGCGGCCGCCCTCACGGATAGCGAAACGCAGGCCCTGCTCGATGGCGATCGGGGTGATCAGCTCAACGGACATGTCGACGTTATCGCCAGGCATGCACATCTCGGTGCCCTCGGGCAGGGTGATGATGCCGGTGACGTCGGTGGTACG
>CAZYZQ010000061.1:11635-13700 GCA_964652075.1 uncultured Oscillospiraceae bacterium | reverse complement strand
CGGCGGCGGCGGGCGCGGGCGCGGAGGGCGTCGAGGTCTTCTCCGACGCGATGATTCCGGAATGGCCGTATGTCTCGGATGCGTTTGTCGACCGCTGGACGGGCATGATGGAGCGCTACGGGCTCGAGCCGATCTGCCTCGACCACTTCTCCGACCGTCTGATGTGGCACGACAAGTCCCTGACCGACGACGAGATGTTTGAACGCGGCGTCATGTACATCAAATTGGCCCAGCGCATGGGCTGCAAGGCCATCCGCGTGCTGCACGAGGAGCACACAGGGCCGAAGGCTTTCGTCTGCAAGCTGACCGACTATGACATCATTGCCCGCCTGCTGCCCGTGGCGGCCGAGCATGACGTGATGCTGTCGCTGGAAGTCCACACGCCGGACGGCGTCGGCGGCGAATACCAGCAGAAGTATATTGAACTGGCTGAAAAGACCGGCATTCCTTATGTCGGCCTGCAGGCGGATTTCTCCACCTTCAGCTACTGCATGTCCACTGCCGATATTATCAACGGCGTTTTCCACGGCGCGAGCCGGGAGGTGTTGGAGTATGTCCGCGAGGAACAGCGCAAGGCCTACTTCGGCGGATACGACTTTGATGAGGCCGCCTGCGCCGCGGGCGTTGAGAAGCTCAACCCCACCGACGCGGACCGCGCGGCGCTGGCCTTCCAGCTGCCGTCTCTCAAGCAGCCCGCCGGCCGTAATTTCCCGCGCCATGAGCGATCCAAGAAGCCGAGCTTTGCGAAGCTCTACAAGGACTTGCAGGACTACGCGCCCAAGCTGGTCTACGTCCATGGCAAGTTCTACGATATCGACGAGAACGGCCAGGTGGACGATATGGACTACCCGCGCATTCTCAAAGCCCTGAAGGACGGCGGCTACAAGGGTTATATTTCCTCTGAGTTTGAGGGCAACCGCCGCATGAACGTTGCAGGCTGGGTGAATGAGATCGAGTATGTGCGCAAACACCACATTCTCATGCGCAAGTGCCTCGGCTATCCCGACCCCGTATAATTTCCCCGTTTTATTTGTCATTCTGCGCCGGAAGGCGCGTAATAAAAGGAGGAACAACCCATGAAAAAGCTGCAAAAGATCCTTGCTCTGGCGCTCTCGCTGGCCATGCTGCTCTGCCTGCTGGCCGCCTGCGCCAAGACCGAAACCCCGGACACACCCGACACACCCGCTGATCCGGCCGAGCCGGACACACCCGACACGCCGGATCAGCCTGAGACGCCGGAGGAGCCGGACGATGAAACTGAGAACGACCCGGAACACGTTGTCGATCTCAACATGTACGTACTGGATATGATGAGTGCAGACGCGGATTCCATCCCCGTTGTGGAGGAGGCCATCAATGCGATTACGGAGCCGGCGATTGGCGTCCGCATCCACATGACCTTCGGTTCCATCGGTGACTACGGCCAGATGCTGAACCTCGCAATCTCCGGCGGCGAACCGGTTGACATCTGCTCTGTCTGGCTTGGCGCGCCTGCCGACTTCTCCGGCATGTTTGCCGCGGGCCAGCTGATGGACATTGAGCCGTACATGGCCGAATACGGCCAGGGTCTTTTGGAGGAGGTCGGCACCTATCTGGACGCCTTCCGGGTCGACGGCGGTCTGTACGGCGTCCCCTGCTTCCGCAACTACGCCGCCTCCGTCTACATGATCATCCGCGAGGATCTGATGGAGGAGCTGAACATGGTCGATTTCATCAACAACGAGATGGACACCTTCACCGAAGTGACGCAGTTGTATGACGCAATTCAAGAGGGCATCCCCGATATCTACGCAGCCCGCAGCTTCTGGCAGGTTACCGGCGGCCTGACGTGGTACGGCGACTCTCTGAATGAATACAACGTCTATGACTGCCTCGGCGACACGCTGTACCTGGTTGCAACCGACGTCAACAAGGCCGATGGGGTGATCCACTCCGTCTGGGACCTCGACGACACCATGTACAATCTGGAGCTTCAGGCCGAGTGGTACAAGGCCGGCTATGTCTGGCCGGACGGCGCCTACACGGATCTCGCGGTCGACGAGGTGATGAAGCAGGGCCTGGTCGC
>CAZYZQ010000061.1:2898-11535 GCA_964652075.1 uncultured Oscillospiraceae bacterium | reverse complement strand
GCCGGTCTTCAGACCTATCTGGACGCCGCACAGACCCAGCTCGATGCGTGGATCGCCGCGCAGCCGTAACTGCCCCTGAAAAAGCTTGCCCTCTGTACGGCAAATCCGTACAGAGGGCAGTTTACTGTTGACAATGCCCGGGTTAAACGCAAGTGCTTTTATCCAAAAATAAACTTTTAAGCGCAATAGTATAACAGGAGATGTCTCTATTGCCAGCTGACTTCATTCTTCTAGATTCTGTAAATGATTTTGTATATAATTTCCAATAATGTATGTAAAATTTATTTATTTTTGGTGTTGACACATATGTCTTTTTGTGTTAAATTTAAGACATTACTATTAACTGGAGGGATCCATATGAAAAGAATTAAATCTACCATTATATTGATCGTAATTTTCTCCCTAATTTTGAATGTAAACGCGTTGCAAGTTGGAAACAGTTCTGAAGAGGAATCTCTTGAATTGGAGATTCAACGTGAAATGGAACTGCAAAATAATGCTGTTGCAGCAAATATAAACATTAAAAACGCATGGTTTGATGGAAAAGATATAAAGCATCCTGAATACTATGCAGGAGCTTATATTGAAGGAGAATATCTTTATATCATGCTTACTGATTCTGATGAGGATATTCAACAGGAAATAAAAGATCTGGCAGGAGTTTATTCGGAATTCGTTAGATTTGAGAGAGCGGATTATTCGTGGAATCAAATGGAATGTATCGTAGAGCAATTAAACAAGGAACTTAGAAGCAATATTACTACAACGTTTTCGTGTGGAATTCAAACGAAGGAAAATAAAATTGAGCTTTGCATTGAACCAGAATATGCATATAAAGTTACTGAGATAATGTTCCGAGTCGTACCAGCCGAGATATGTGTTGTAAATTATCAAAAAAAGGAGCAAATAGAATCCAGAATACAAATTGAAGCCAACAAAACAAACACATCAAGCAGATCAACAGCAATATACGGAGGAACAGAGATAGCAAGCACTTATAATGGCAACACGTACACTGAAACTTTAGGATACATGGGCACATATGGAATTGAATCAAGTGCAGTAAAGGCATATGTTACATGTGGGCATGCTCTGACTGTAGGTGGAACAGTAAAACAGGTAGAGCAGAATTCTTCGATAGGAACAACATCATATGTGAGATACAGTGACGGAAGCTATGGAGATTTTGCGATTATTACAGCAAATAACAATTATAGTCTGACAAATAAAGTTTTACTTGATGGTTCAACGGTCTCAATTTATGCAGTAGATTTGGAACCTGCAGAGAATACTTATGTATATGTCTCCGGAAAGGAAGCCTTAAAAAGCGGAAAAAGCGCATACTGCCGTATAAAAAATACGTCTGAAAGTTATACCTCATATAGTGAATATCTTCAAAGTTGGGTAACAATCAATGGACTTATGTCGGTAACACCAGAGAAACGTAATAATGCAATTGTCTATTTAAAGAATGGTGACAGTGGAGCGCCTGTTTTTCGAAAAGCTGCAGGGAACACAGACGCTTATATTATTTGCGGAATATTCTGTGCAAAAGGTGATACTGAAGATGCTTTCTTTACTCCTTGGAGTAGAATTGCATCAGCAGCTTTTACTGCCAAGACATTATCCTGAATGTATATCATACATATTTTGAAAGAAAAAAGGCATTCCCTTCTGCGGTGTCTTCTCTGGAGCCTGCTGCTTGTGGCCGTATCGTGGGCGGGACTCGTATATTCGGAGCGTCCGGCTGCGGAACCGCTGATTCCACTGTCGGAAGACGGCCACCTGCTTCTGGACAATACGCAGTTGTATATCAGCCGCTACGATGGCGTCGAGACGGCCGTCTATTCGGTTCCGGCGCCCTGCAACGCGCTGGAGACGCTGGCGCATACGGTGAACGCCTGCTCCTATACGCCGGTCGTTGGAAAATGGACGCCAGCGTATCCGGTCTACAGCGTCTGCTTCCAGATGCCGGAAGACTATTTTCCTGAATATGGAAGCAGGATGATGCCGTTTGCCTTTTCCGGGATGCATCTGATCCTGCCGGATGGCCGGGTTATGCGGCTGGACAGGCATCTGACGGCGGCGCTGCAGGAGATCTGTGCGGAGGGAGATCTGTCTACCCAATTTACGGGGCCGTATCGGCTGGACCCGCCAGTTCCTCTGGCGTTGGCCCTGCACGATCCGCCCGGCTTTGACCCCGCGTTCCTTGCGCCCACGCCGGAGGAACTGGCGCCGGACGGGCTGGAGGTAACGCTCGTTGCTGCGGATGCGTCGTGTGTGACGGTTCAGATCTGCAACCGTTCCGATGCGCTGCAGGACGGATTTTCATCCGCCACGCTGTCGCTTCAGATTGACGGCGTGTTCTACAAGGTGCCGCGCCGGAACAAAGTGGGATTCATGATAGAAAACCGCGCGTTGCAGCCGGGGGAGTCGACGACACTGCAAGTGGATCTATCCATCTTCTGGGGCGCGCTTCCGTCCGGCGTCTACCGGCTTTCGTTCGGCAGGGCGGCGGTTGCTTTCCGCATATAAAAGACGCCCGCTGTACGGTATTGCGCCGTACAGCGGGCATTTTGATTGCTTTGCGGGACTTTGTTTACAGCTTCTGGATCTCCTGTACGCCCGCCGCCTCGCGGCAGGCGTCGGCCGCGTCCTCGAGCAGGGCGACGGCGCAGTCGACGGCATCGGCAGCTTCGCCGGCGTCGTCACTCTGGTCCGCGTCCTCCTCCAGCTGCTCAAGCAGCTGGGCAAGGCCGTCGCGCAGTTCGTCGAGCGCGTCCGCATATTTGCGCAGGCGCGCCAATTGCAGCTCTGTCATCTGGCTTCCTCCTTCGCAAAAAGCGGGGCGATTGCCCCGCTTTTCTGTTTTCTGGTCAGATCTCCATGATAATCGGCAAAATCATCGGATTGCGTTTGGTCGTCTTGTAGAGGAACGACGACAGCTCCGACTTGATCGCGGATTTGAGCGCCGCCCAGTCGTTACTCGTACATCCCAGCAGCGCATGCGTCGCCACCTGCCGCATCTCCTCCATGAGGTCGCCGGACTCCTTGACGTAGACAAAGCCGCGCGTGATGATATCCGGGCCGGAGATCACCGCGCCGTCCTCCGACGAGAGGTTCACGGCAACGACAATCATGCCGTCCTGCGCCAGATGCTGCCGGTCGCGCAGCACCACGCTGCCGACGTCGCCGACGCCGCAGCCGTCCACCAGCACCTTGCCGCTCGGCACGGTGCCCGCGAGCTTGCAGCTGCGCGCGGACAGCTCGATCACACGGCCAATATCGCCGATCACGATATTCGACGGCTTCATGCCCATGCCCTCGGCCAGACGCGCGTGGATGCAGAGCATCCGCTGCTCGCCGTGCATCGGGACAAAGAACTTCGGCTTCACCAGCGCATGGATGATGCGCAGCTCGTCCTGACAGGCGTGGCCGGAGACGTGCAGGCCGGAGAGCTTGTCGTAGATCACGTCGCAGCCCTTTTTATACAGCTCGTTGATGATCTTCGAGATGCTCTTCTCGTTGCCCGGGATCGCGGAGGCCGAGATGATGATCCGGTCGCCCGGCTGGATCTCGATCTGCCGGTGCGTCGAATAGGCCATGCGGTACAGGGCGGACATATTCTCGCCCTGACTGCCCGTCGAGACGATAACAACCTTGTTCTTCGGCATCGACTTGACCGTGTTCAGATCCACCAGTGTCCCCGCCGGAACCTTGAGATACCCCAGCTCTGTTGAGACCTTGACGACATTCTCCATGCTCCGCCCCGTGACCGCAACCTTGCGGCCGTAGCGGTGCGCGATTGTCAGGATCGATTGCAGCCGGTTCGCGTTCGAGGCGAACGTTGTGACAATGATGCGCTGGTTGCAGCCGCGGAACTGGGCGTCCAAGCTCTCCGCGACGGTGCGCTCCGAATCCGTGTAGCCCTGCCGCTCAACGTTCGTCGAGTCGCAGAACATCGCCAGAACCCCCTGCTTGCCCAGCTCGCCGAGGCGGCCGAGATCGATCATGCCGCCCTCGATGGGCGTGGCGTCGATCTTGAAGTCGCCTGTGAACAGCACCGTGCCGACCGGCGTCTTGATGGCAAAGGCCACGGCGTCCGCGATCGAGTGGTTCACGTGGATGAACTCCACCTGGAAGCACCCGGCCTTGACCGTCTCGCCGGCCTCGTGCGTGTGGAGCTTCGCGCGGCTGAGCAGCCCGTGCTCCTCGAGCTTGAGCTTCACAAGGCCGATCGTCAGGCGCGTGGCGTGTACCGGGACGTTGAACTCCTTGAGCGCATAGGGTACGCTGCCGATGTGGTCCTCGTGCCCGTGCGTCAGGAAGATGCCGCGGATGCGGCTCTTGTTCTTGACCAGATAGGTCATGTCCGGCACAACCAGATCGACGCCGTACATGTCGTCGTCCGGGAATCCAATGCCGCAGTCGACCAGAATGATATCCTTGCCGTACTCCACAACCGTCAGATTTTTGCCGATCTCACCGAGACCGCCAAGAGGAATGATTTTCAGTTTTTCAGCCAATATGCACAACTCCTTAAATTACCGGGCGCGCGGGCGGCTGACCCGCGGCCCGTGATATGGACAAATTTGCCGCTGCAAAAAAGCACAGCAAAACTTCGCGCCTGTCCTGTTTGACAGTCGCTTCCTGCGATTGCGTATCTTGTACGCGCCCATCCTTCGCAGCCGGCTGCCCGGGTGCAGAACGGGCCCCGTCTCGCCCGTTCTTTCGCCGTCTTTCCGGATGCGGCGGACAGCTCCGCCGTACAAATTGTTTCCGCCCTGCCACCGCCTACCGCGGCTGGCGGCGCCGGCATCGCCGGCGCAATCTGAAGTAAGTATAACACACAATTCTGGAAAAGTATACCCCTTTTTTCATTTTCGTGCCGCCCGGTCGATTTTTTGCCCCGACATGTGCTCTGGTGCTTGCATTTTATCGGGAATTTTAGTATGATAGAGGGGAGTATTCTCTAATGCCGGTACCCGCCAGCGGGCGGGCCGCCAGAATGCGGATCAGAACATGGAAAGGAGCGTGCGACCCTTGAATAAAAAGCTCAGCCGGATTTTGCAGCCCGGATATTCGCTGGTTTTCCTTGTCATGCTGTTTCTCTTCGCCGGCGTCACCGCGCTCACAAAGCAGTACTATATTGCCATCGCTGAGGCCGGCGTCACCGTGCTCCTGTACACCGGCTATCTGCTCATGACCCGCCGCCGCAAAAAGGCCATCCTGAAATTCATTCAGAACGCCTCCGACTCGCTCGACACCATGTCGGGCGACTCGCTGCACATGCCGATGCCCATGGCCGTGCTGAACCTCGGCACGGGCGAGCTTCTCTGGAGCAACGAGCAGTTTGCCGAGCTGGCCGGCGTCCGTGATTCCCTGTTTACTACAAACATCACCGACTACTGTCCCTCGTTTTCCACGCAGTGGCTGACGGACGGCAAGCCGGAGTGCCCCGCGGATCTCGTGATGCAGGGCCGCCGCTTCCGTGTGTTCGGTATGGTCGCGGGAACCGATGGCGACGCGGCGCTGCTCGCATCAACCTACTGGATCGACACAACGGAGCTTCTCAACATCCGCGACGAGTTCATCCGCTCGCGCCCCGTCGTTGCGATCATCCTGATCGACAACTACGATGAGATCACAAACAACATGCCCGACGCCAGCATCTCCGATCTGAACTCCGCCATCAACAAGGCTATCACCGCCTGGACGGACGGGACAAACGGCCTGCTGCGCAAGCTCGAGCGCAACCGCTATCTCTTCCTGTTCGAGGCGCGGCAGCTGCCGGCCATGCAGGAGGGCCGCTTCTCGCTGCTCGAATCTATCCGCTCCGTCCAGAACCCCGGCGGCATCGCCGCGACCATCAGTCTCGGTATCGGCAAAGACGGCGCCAATTTTGCCGAGAACTACCAGTTCGCCACGCTCAGCATCGAAATGGCGCTCTCGCGCGGCGGCGACCAGGCCGTCATCAAGGACCGCTACAACTTCTCGTTCTACGGCGGCAAGACGCGCGAGACCGAGCGCCGGACGAAGGTGCGTTCGCGTGTGATGGCCGGCTCGCTCAGCGAGCTGATCCGCCAGTCGTCGTATATCTTCATTATGGGCCACCGCAACGCCGATCTGGACGCGTTGGGCGCGGCCGTCGGCATCCAGTGCCTATGCCGGAAGCAGGGCAAAAAGGCGAACCTCGTCTTCGATCAGCAGAAAACCATGGCCCGTGCGCTGCTCGACCAGCTGCTGCTGATGCCGGAGTACGCGGACTGCTTCCTCTCCGAACAGGACGCCATGCTGCTGGCCGACGCGCATTCGCTGCTCATCATCGTCGACACGAACCGGCCGGAGCAGGTCGAGTCCCGCGCGCTGCTCGACTCGATCCCGCGTGTGGCCGTCATCGACCACCACCGCCGCGCGGCGGACTATATCGAGCAGGTGGTCATGAGCCTGCTCGAGCCGTACGCCTCCTCCGCCTCCGAGCTTGTCACAGAGCTTCTGGAATACGGCGTCGATACAGCCGACATTCTGCCGATGGAGGCCGAAGCGCTGCTGGCGGGCATCGTGCTGGACACCAAGAACTTCTCCGTCCGTACCGGCGGGCGCACCTTTGAGGCCGCCGCGTTCCTGCGCCGCTGCGGCGCGGACACGGTTGAGGTCAAAAAGCTGTTTAAGAATGACCTGTCCACCACCATTTCGCGCTACCAGATCATCCAGAAGGCGCGGCTGTACCGCGAGACAATCGCCATCGCCGCGCTGGACTATACCGTCACCCGTATCATCGCCGCGCAGGCGGCCGACGAGCTTTTGAATATTTCCGGGATCATGACCTCCTTCGTCATCTTCCCGGACGGCGAGCGCGTTGTCATCTCCGCCCGCTCCATCGGCGATGCGAATGTGCAGATGATCCTCGAGCCGCTGGGCGGCGGCGGCAATGCGGCCACGGCTGGCGCACAGGTCGCGGGCAAGAGCGTCCACGACGTGTTGACCGAGCTTGTGGCCTCGATCGACGCATTCTATGATTCTTAAATCTGGGGAACCTCTGAAGCAATCGTGACACACATCCCGATTTCATCGGAGCTTTCTTATAAAGGAGTTTTTACCATGAAAGTGATTTTGTTGCAGGACGTGAAAACAAAGGGCAAGGCCGGCCAACTCATCAATGTCTCCGACGGCTATGCCCGGAACTTTCTGCTGCCGCGCAAGCTGGCCGTTGAGGCCAACGCCGACAACCTGAACACCAAGAAGATGAACGACAAGGCACTCGCCGAAAAGCAGGCGCGTGAGCGCGCCGAGGCGATGGAGATCGCCGCGAAGCTGCGCGAATCCACCGTTACCGTGGCCGCCAAGGGCGGCGGCAACGGCCGTCTGTTCGGCTCCGTGACCAGCGCCGAGATCGCCGCCGCCGTCGAGCAGGCCACCGGCCTGAAGCTCGACAAGCGCAAGATCGTGCAGACCGAGGCCATCAAAAACGTCGGCGAGTACACGCTCAAGGCCAAGCTTGGCTATGAGATCGTCGCGGATCTGAACATCCGCGTCGTCGAGCTGTAAGCATTTCTCATATCTGACGCAGAACGGGAGGTGGTTTTCATGGAAGATCTGCTCGCGCGCACCGTGCCGCACGCGCTCGAGGCGGAGCAGTCCGTGCTCGGCGCGATGCTGATCGACAGCCGCTGTGTCGGCGACGTCATCGGCATCCTGCGGCCGGACGATTTCTATTTGCAGCAGAACCGTGATATCTTCGAGACGATCTACACCATGTTCAACTTCTCGCAGGTCATCGACCCGGTGACCGTCATCGGCAAGATGCGCGAGCGCGGCGTGCTCGACGAGGCGCACTCCGTCGACTACATCAAGCAGCTCATGGAGATCACCCCCACCGCCGCGAATGTCAAGCAATACGCCGGCATCGTCCGCGACAAGGCGCTTTTGCGCAATTTGCAGCAGGCGGCGGTTGAAATTGCCGAGAGCGTCAACGAGGGCGTCGGCTCCGCAAAGGAAATTCTGGAGGCCGCCGAAAAAAAGATCTTCGCGCTGCGCAAAGGCACGGGCGGCGACGCGATGGAGCACATCGGCACCGTCCTCGTCAAGGTCTTTGACCGCCTGATCGAGCTGCGCGACTCCGGCAGCAGCCTGCCCGGCCTGTCCTCCGGCCTGCGCGACCTCGACAATAAGATCAACGGTCTGAACAAGTCCGACCTCATGCTGATCGCCGCGCGCCCCGGCATGGGCAAATCGTCCATGGCGCTGAACCTGACGCTGAACGTCGCAAAAAAATACGACAAGACCATCGCGTTCTTCTCGCTCGAAATGTCTCGTGAGCAGCTTGCGATGCGCCTGATCTCCAACGAAAGCTTCGTTGACAACCAGAAGCTCCTCACCGGCGATCTGACCGTGGAGGAGTGGGAAAAAATCGACGACGCCGCCTCCCTGCTCAGCCAGTGCAATATCATGCTCAACGACAACCCGTCCATCACGGTGGCCGAGATGAACGCCATCTGCCGGCGGCTGGACAACCTCGGTATGATTGTCATCGACTACCTCCAGCTCATGACTTCCTCCGGCTCGAGCACGAGCCGCGGCGAGAACCGTGTGCAGATTGTCGGCGACATCTCCCGCGCGCTGAAGATCATGGCCAAG
>CAZYZQ010000061.1:0-2888 GCA_964652075.1 uncultured Oscillospiraceae bacterium | reverse complement strand
CCTGTCCCAGCTCTCCCGTGCCAACGAGAGCCGGACGGACAAGCGCCCGATCCTGTCGGATCTGCGCGAATCCGGCGCCATCGAACAGGACGCGGACGAGGTGCTCTTCCTCTACCGAGACGACTACTACAACGAAAATTCCGAGGAGAAGAACGTCGCCGAGTGTATCGTGGCGAAAAACCGTCACGGCGAAACCGGCACGGTCAAGCTCCAGTGGCTGCCGCAGTACACCACCTTTGCAGACCGGGAGTGGCGGCACAATGATTGACCTTGTGCGCGAGGCCTGCGCGCCTGTCCTCCGCCCCGGCGACCGGGTCGTCTGCGCCGTCTCCGGCGGGGCGGACTCCATGGCGCTGCTGGTCTGTATGCAGCGTCTCTCCGGAGAACTGGGCACCCGTCTTTGCGCGGCGCACTACAACCACGGGCTGCGCGGCGCGCAGTCTGATCAGGACGAAGCCTTCGTGCGCGCCTACTGTGCCCGCCGCGCCATCCCCTTCACCGCCGGACACGGCGATGTCGCCGCATCGGCACATGGCCGGAGCATCGAACAGGCCGCGCGGGCGATGCGCTACGCCTTTCTCGAAGAAGCCGCCGCTGGCGGCTGGCTGCTCACCGCACACACGGCGGACGATAATCTGGAGACCGTCCTTCTGAATCTGCTGCGCGGCACGGGCCTGCAGGGCCTGTGCGGCATTCCGCCGCTGCGCGGGAACATCCTGCGCCCCATGCTCGGCGTCACACGCGAGGCGGTGCTCGCCTTTCTGGACAAGACCGCCACGCCGCACCGGGAGGACGCCACGAATGCAGAGGACGCCGCGCTGCGCAACCGGCTGCGCCATCATATTATCCCGCTGCTGCGCGCCGAATCGCCGGAGCTGGCGCACACCGTGCTGGACACCTGCCGTCTGCTGCGCGCGGACGCATCGTATCTCGAAGCGCAGACGCGCGCCCTGCTGGACGCTGCGGCATCGGACGGCGGCTGGCGCTGCTCCGTGCTGCGCGCCTCGCCGCTGCTGCCCCGTGCCATGCGCCTGCTGCTTGCGGACGCCGGCGTCGGAAGCCCGACGTCACGGCACGTCTCATTGCTGTGCCAGCTTGCCGCCCGCTCGGACGGCTCCGCGTCCGTCAATCTGCCGGACAGCCTGACCGCCCGCCGGTGCTACGACACGCTCACCCTCACACGCACATCCTTCCCCGCGACGTTTTCCCCTGTCACGCTGTACCCGCCCGGCGAGGTTCGCCTGCCGGACCGGACGCTCTGCATCCGGCCGCTCGCCCCCGGCGAAGCCGCGCCGCCCGGCGCGCTTGTCATTCCGGCGGCGCGGGAACTGTATATCCGCCCCCGGCAGCCGGGCGATACCATCCGCCTGCCCGGTGGGCGGCGCAAGCTCAAAAATTGGATGATCGATCAGAAAATCCCCGCGCATCTGCGCGGTCTGATCCCGGTCGTGTGCGACGGCGAAACAATTCTTGCCGTCGTCGGCCTGGGGGCCAATCTTGACGCACCCCCGGGCGCGCAACGGCTGCTTGTGATACAAAAAGAAGGAGCTGCTTTTTGATGGAAAACCGCATGATTCCTGACATTTCGCGAATCCTGATTACCGAGGAGGCGCTGCACGCCCGTGAAGAGGAGATGGGCGCGCTGCTGGCCGCCGAGTATGAGGACAAACGTCCGATCTTTCTCGGCATTCTGCGCGGGGTTGTCGTGTTCTACGCCGACATGGTCCGCCGGATCCCGATTCCCTGTGATTTCGATTTTATGTCCGTCTCGTCCTACGGCGCGGGAGCCGTCTCATCCGGCAACGTGAACATCACCATGGATATGCGCTTTGACATCCACAACCGCCACGTGGTCATTCTTGAGGATATTCTGGACACCGGCAACACGCTCAGCGCCGTCGTCAAGGTGCTGCGCCAGCGCAAGCCCGCGTCCTTGAAGATTGTCGCGCTGCTCGACAAGCCGGACCGCCGCACCGCGCCGATTGAGGCGGACATGGTCGGCTTTACAATTCCGAACGAGTTCGTCGTCGGCTATGGGCTGGACTACAACGAGCAATACCGCAATCTCCCGTTCGTCGGCATTCTCAAACGCGAAGTTTACGAAAAATAACCAAAGGAGCTACCCACTTGAACAAGAGAAGAAGGGCCGGATTCGGCCTCTATTTCGGAGTTTTCCTGATCCTGATGGTCATCGTCTGCTCGCTGCTCTACGGGCGCGGGACAACCTCCAATATGACCTATTCGGACGTTGTCAAGCTTTTTCAGCAGGAACAGGTCAAGTCCTTTACTGTGGACGACGGTGTGCTCGGGATGCAGCTGGCCGACGGCACGTCAAAGTATTACCAGCTTGACAGCGTCGACGCCTTCCGCGCCGATCTGGGCGACCTGATCGACGCGCAGTACGACGCGGGCATTATTGACTCCTATGACTATCCGGCGTCGTTTGAAATGCCGTGGTGGCTGATCTGCATTCCCATTCTGATCCTGGTCGTTGTCTTCTTCGTCCTGCTCACGCGCATGAGCGCGCGCAATCAGAACGGCGGCGCGGGCGGCGGCTCCATGGCCCGCTTCGGCAAGGCCAACGTCCGCACCAACGCGACCGAGGACGGCAAAAAGGTGCATTTCTCCGACGTGGCCGGCGCGGACGAGGAGAAGGCCGAGCTGGAGGAAATCGTCGATTTTCTGCAAAACCCGGACAAATACCGCGCCATCGGCGCGAAGATCCCGAAGGGCATCCTGCTCGTCGGCCCGCCCGGCACCGGCAAAACGCTGCTGGCAAAGGCCGTGGCAGGCGAGGCGGGCGTGCAGTTTTTGTCCCTGTCCGGCTCCGACTTCGTGGAGATGTATGTCGGCGTCGGCGCAAGCCGTGTGCGCGACCTGTTCGATCA
>CAZYZQ010000060.1:0-13732 GCA_964652075.1 uncultured Oscillospiraceae bacterium | reverse complement strand
GCATCATCTCACCGGAGCTGGAAACAACGCGCGGGCTCAAGCTCGGCGACTCGCCGAATCGCTTCCGCGCGCTCTACGACAGCTTTGCCCTGCCCATCGTCACCAACACCGCAGCCTTCTCGTTTCGCATCGTCTCCTTTATGGAGACGGACGGTGTGATCGATTCTATTCTGATCCGCTGCACGGTGTAGAAGGGAAAGCATTCTTCTGCGTGACAGGAAAGGCGGGCCTGCGAAGAAAAAACGGTGCGGTAAAAACTGAGGAGTTCCGCATAATGCCTGACTGGAAAGAAGCAGGAGAACACGATATACTATATCTGGGTAAAAAATAGAAATCCGGACAACCCGGAAGGAAAGGAAAGAGTGCTGTTATGAAAGTTGGTTTGATTCTCTACTCTGTCCGCGATGAAATGGCGAAGGACCCGATGGCAACCGTCGAGGCCGTTGCCAAAATGGGCTATAAAAACATTGAGGTGTGCAACCACAATGCGATTGCGGACTCCGGCATCGGTTTCGGCGTTGACGCGCTGCCGCTGAAGGCCGCGTTCGACAAGTTCGGCTCCAAGGTCGTCTCCGCGCACATCTTCCCGCTGGAAAAGGCCGATCTCGACGCGGTCATCGATTACGAGCAGAAGCTCGGCAACCGGAACATCGTCAACCCGATGGGCAAGTTCACCACGCTCGACGATCTGCTGCGCCAGTGCGAGGAGTTCAACCGCGTCGGTAAGAAGCTGCATGAGAACGGCATGACCTACCTCTACCACAACCATCATCAGGAGTACAAGACCTTCGGCGGCAAGACGATTCTCGATATTATCTGCGAGAACACGGATCCGGATTACCTCTCTCTGGAGCTGGATACGTTCTGGACGATGCGCGGCGGCCATGATCCGGCCAAGACGCTCGAGCATTTCGGCAAGCGCGTCAAGCTTGTCCACCAGAAGGACTTCGCGTGGGATTCCATGGCGCCGATCAACCTTGTCGGCCTGACGCCCGAGGAGATCGAGATGCAGGCAGGCGAAGTGATGGGCATGAACGGCGACGACGACTACGCGAAGAACGGCGGCCGCCACGAGGAAGGCGACACGAAGAAGAGCAACTTCATGAAGAACGTTCCGCCCGAGGTCGCAAACACGGCGTTCGCCGAGGTCGGCACCGGCATCATGAACATTCAGGCCATTATCGACGCCGCCAACCAGTACACAAACGCGGAATACCTGATTCTGGAGCAGGATTACACCCGCTTGCCCACCCAGTTTGACTCCATCGCCAAGAGCATGGAGGCCTTCCACCGCTTTAACGGTATTTCCTGGGAAGCGTAAGCAGATACATCGCCCCGCCGCTGCTTTGGCAGCGGCGGGTTTTCTGTGCTTCCATTTTGCGCATGGATCTGCTAGAATAGGTACGAAATTCGACAGGGAGGCGCGCCTGTGTTTACGCGGAAACAAATTTGGATGCTGCTTGTGCCGCTGATTCTGGAACAGCTGCTCAATTCGCTCATGGGCATGGCGGACACGATGATGGTCTCAAACGTCGGCGCGGCGGCGGTCGCAGCGGTGTCGCTCGTCGATTCAATCAACCAGCTGTTTGTCTCGTTCTTTACGGCGCTCGGTACCGGCGCGTGCGTTGTGTGTGCGCAGTACCTCGGCATGCGCGACGAGGTGGGGGCGAACCGCGTCGGGCAGCAGGTTCTGCTCTCCACGGCGGCAATCTCCCTGACCTGCACGGTTCTGATGCTGGCGCTGCGCGGGCCGATTATGCACCTGACCTTCGGCAAGGTTGAGGCGGATGTGATGGCGGACGCCATGGTCTACTACTGGATCACTGTCGCCAGCTACCCGTTTCTGGCGGTCTATAACGCCTCTGCCGCGCTGTTCCGCGCGGGCAAGAACGCGCGGTTGCCGATGACTGTCTCAATGCTTTCAAATGTCCTGAACGTCGCGGGCAACGCGGTTTTGATTTTCGGATTCCATATGGGCGCGGCGGGCGCGGCGATTGCGACGCTGGCCTCGCGCATCTTCTGCGCCGTTGTGGTGACGGCGCTGCTGCGGCGCCCGCGGCAGGCCATCTGTGTGCGCGATTACCGCAAAATCCGACCCGATTTTGCACTGATCCGCAAGATTCTCTCCATCGGCGTGCCGACGGGCGTGGAGAACAGCATGTTCCAATTCGGCAAGCTCGCCATCCAGTCCACGGTTTCAACGCTCGGGACAGTGGCCATCTCGGCAAACGCGATCACGGCGATTATTGAGGCATTCTCCAGCATGGCGCCCATGGGCATCGGCCTCGGCATTACGACGATTGTCGGCCAGTGCATCGGTGCGGGGCGGCGGGATCTGGCAAAAACATACACGCTGCGCCTGTCGTTTTACGCATGGGTTTCGCTGGTGATCTCCGCCGTGGCCTGCTTCGTGCTGATCCGCCCGATTTCGCAGGTGGCGGGGATGCTGCCGGAGGCGGCGGAACAGACGTACCGGATGGTGCTGTTCGTCACAATCCTGAAGCCCATCTTCTGGACCTTCTCGTTCATGCCCGCCTACGGAATGCGCGCGGCAGGGGATGTCCGGTTCTGCATGCTCATCTCGACCATCACAATGTGGGTCTGCCGCGTGGCAATCTCCATCGCCGTCATGCGCCTGACCGGCCTCGGCGCGCTGGGCGTCTGGATCGGCATGGCCTCGGACTGGGCCGCGCGTAGCGTCATTTTTGCCGTGCGCTTTTTCGGCGGCAAATGGCTGCGGCATGAAGCTGTGGCTGCCAAATAGAAGACGTGCAATGCACGCGTTACTGGATGCTGCCAGAGAGGATAAAGCAGTTGCTACAATAGGTTGACATTTGGTTTATCGTGGTGTATCCTGTTATTGAGGAGGGAATGCCATGAAGCAGAAAAAGCTCCTATTACTTACCGTGCTATGCCTTATGTTCGGCATGCTGTCGCCAGTTGCCTGCGCGGAGGAGTCGGCGAAGACCGAGAAGACCGACTTGATAGATCTGCAGGCAAACGCAGCCGTTGCGGCATCACAGATCCGACATTTTTGGGCAGAGGACGAAAACGGGAATAGGCCGGACTGGTTTGGTGGTGCGTATTTTACCACAGACAGATATATCGTCTGTCTGACTGATCTGTCATATCAGGAGAAGATTCAGGAGACGGCTGGGGAGTATGCCCAATATGTGATCTTTGAGGAAGTGCGCTATGATTGGAATACCTTGCAGGAGGCGACCCTTGCGATGTTTGCCGCGTTGTATACAGAAGGGCTCCGGCAACTTCTCGTTGGCCCAAGGGCGGATTTAAACAAAGTTGAAATTAATGTCCCATCTGTTTTTGCCAAACAGGTGACGGAACTGCTTTGCACGACTTACAGTGAGATGCCCGTTTTTTATCTGGCCATATTTTGAGGATGCGCTGTGACCATGAAACTGTATAATCAGAACAGGCCAGCCGGATTTTCGGCTGGCCTGTTTTTTCTTGACAATATGAACACGAAGTGATATGATTTTGATAGCGAATTACGGATGGTGAAGCGTGTCGGATGGTGTCGCAGGGAGTTCCGATACCTTCCCGGCGCGGTATTCGCGCGGGGAGATGCCGTGCGCCTGCTTGAAGACGCGGTTGAAGGTCTTGATGCTCTGGAAGCCGGAGGCATAGGCGATCTCCGTGACGGGGCGCTCCGGGTCGTTGCGCAGCAGCCACTCCGCCTGCCGCAGGCGCAGCGCCATGACATAGCTGGAGAAGCTGATATCAAATGTGCGGTGGAACAGGCGCGAGAGATAGTTCATGCTGAAGCCCAGTGCGTCCGCGCAGCTTGAGAGCGACATATCGCTCGTATAGTGCGAGGCGATATAGCGCAGGATGGCCTGCGCGCTGCCGGTCGAAGCGGTGCCGTCGGCCAATTCCGAGGCGAGCGCGGGCATCTCGCGGACAGCCAGCGTCATCAGGCGGAACAGCTGGGCCTGTACCGCGTAGGAAAAACAGGGCGGGAATTCTGTCAGCTCGTGGTAGCAGACCTCGACGATATCACGCAGGGCAGCCTGCACCGGCTCCGGCCAGCTGCGGCTGAAGCAGGTCAGGCGCGAGAGCACATCGACGCCCTGCTGCATATCGCGGCCCAGAATGATCGGGTGGATCAGCACGGCCAGCCGCGCCGAATCGGGGCGGGAGGCGAAGAGACAGTGCGTGACGTTCGGCGCGATCAGCAGCACATCGCCGGCCTCCGCCGTATAGATCTGGTCGCGGACACCAATGTCCACAGACCCGTTGGTGATGAGGATCAGCTCCATCTCGTCGTGCCAGTGGTACAGATAGGGGTGGGAACCGACCAGCCTGGCGGCGCGGGCCGGGAACCGAGCGCCGTAATTTTCGGATTCATACCGTGCATGCATCCTGCGTCGCCTCCTGATTACAATACTGTTTCTATTTTACCACAATCCACAAAAAGCGCAAGAGGTAAAACCGGGGTGTCCGGCGGTACGGGAGGACGGTAAAACCTGAATAATTCTGATTTTTTGGAAACCGGCCCCGCTGCTTGACGCGGAGGTACGGCTGTGCGATACTGGTCGTGAGCGACCGGAGACGAGAAGGAGGAGAAACCCCATGAAGCGGATGAAACGGAGCATGCTTGCGCTGCTGCTTGCGGCGGCGCTTTTGCTGGGGGTCACGGCGGCCGCCGCACCCGCCGGTGAGGCGGCGACGGCCGCGGCGCTGGCCGGGCCGACGCCGGGCTACGGCGAGGAGTGGGCCGTGATGGCGCTCGCGCGCGGCGGCGCGGAGGTGCCCGCGGGGGCATACGCGGTCTATTACGCGTCTCTCTGCGGGAAGCTGCGCGAGAACGGCGGCACGCTCAGTGCGCGGCGGTATACGGATTATGCCCGCGTTGTGGCGGCGCTCTCGGCGCTCGGCGCGGACGCGCGCGCGGTGGCGGGGTACGATCTGACCGCGCCGCTGGATGACAGCGAGGCGGTGACACGGCAGGGCGTGAACGCCGTGGCGTGGGCGCTGCTGGCGCTGGACAGCCGCGGCTACCCGGCTGCAAAGCGGCAGGAGTATGTGGCCTATCTGCTGGATGCCCAGCTTGCAGACGGCGGCTGGAGCCTCTCGGCCAGGACGGGCGCGGACCCGGATGTGACGGCGATGGTGCTGCAGGCGCTGGCCAAGTACCAGACGCAGAGCGCGGTGCAGGCGGCCGTCTCCAACGGCGTGGCCTGCCTGTCGGCAATGCAGAACGACGACGGCAGCTTCTCCAGCTGGGGTGTGGCCAACACGGAGAGCTGCGCGCAGGTGGTGCTTGCGCTGGCCGAGCTGGGCCTGTCACAGCGCGATGCGCGCTTTGTAAAGAGCGGCAGAAGCGCGCTGGACGCGATGAACGCGTTCCGCCGCGCGGACGGCAGCTATTCGCACGACGGCGGCGAGATGAGCCGCATGGCGACGGAGCAGGCGCTCTGCGCGCTGGTTGCATCGTCGTGGACCGGGGCGGGGAGCTTCTTCCGGATGGAGGACGCGCCCGCGGCCGCGCTGACCGGCGGACAGGGCCTGAGCGGCAGGAACGAGGCGGTACGTGCTGTCGCAGTGACGGACACGGCGCCGGCGTTTTCCGACGTTGCGCAGAGCCATGAGAACCGGACGGCAATCCTGACGCTTGCCGCGCGCGGGATTATCACGGGACGCGGTGCGGGGCGCTTTGCGCCGGATGAGACGATGACACGGGCGGAGTTTGCGGCGATTGTCGTCCGTGCGCTGGGCCTGACGCCGCGTGCGGGCGGCGCGTTCTCCGATGTGCCCGCTTCCGCGTGGTACGCGCCGTATGTCGGCACGGCCGCGCAGTTCGGCATCGTCACGGGGCGCGGCGGCGGAAAATTTGACCCGAACGGCAGCATCACGCGGCAGGAGGCGGCGGTCATGGTTGCGCGCGCGGCCGTGCTGTGCGGCATGGACGCGGCGGCGGACGAGACGGCGCTCTCGCGCTACGCGGACCGTGCGCAGGCTGCAGGCTGGGCGAAACAGAGCCTGGCGTTCTGCGCATCGCAGGGGCTGCTGCCGGGCAGCCGGCTCGAACCGCTGCGCGCAATCCGGCGCGGTGAGGTTGCGCAGATGCTCTACGGCCTGCTGGACGCGGCGGCGCTGCTGGACTGAGTGAACGGAAATCCGGCCGATGGGGCGGGAGAAAGGAGATCATCATGCTGCAAATTACAAACCTGACCAAGACCTACGGCGAAAAAAGGCCGTGGATGGCCTGACGCTGCACATCGCGCCGGGCGAGATCTTCGGCTTCATCGGCCACAACGGCGCGGGCAAGACGACGACGATCAAGGCCTGCTGCGGCATCCTGCAATTTGAGCAGGGCGAGATCAAGGTTGACGGCGTCGATATGCGCCGCGACCCGCTCGGCTGCAAGCGCAGGATCGCGTACATTCCGGACAATCCCGACCTGTATGAATTTATGACGGGCATCCAGTTTTTGAACTTCACCGCCGATATTTTCGGCGTCGATGCGCAGACGCGCACAGCGCGCATTCATAAGCTGGCGGAGGATCTCAAGCTGACCGGCGATCTCGGTCAGCCGATCTCGGCCTATTCGCACGGCATGAAGCAAAAGCTCGCGATCATCGCGGCGTGGCTGCACGCGCCGCGCCTGATTGTCATGGACGAGCCGTTTGTCGGCCTCGACCCGAAGGCGTCGCACCTGCTCAAGAGTATGATGCGGCAGGCGTGCGACGGCGGCGCGGCGATTTTCTTCTCGACGCATGTGCTCGAGGTCGCGGAGAAGCTGTGCGACAAGGTCGCGATCATCCGCAGAGGGCAGCTGGTGCGCGCCGGAACCATGGACGAGGTGCGCGGCGACGACTCGCTGGAGGATGTCTTTCTGGAGCTGGAGGCGGAGGCATGACAAGCGCATTGTTTCGAAAACAGATGCAGGAGCTGGGCGTCTGGTTCTTTGTGAACAAAAAGACCGGCCTTCGCCGCTCCCGCGGGGGCATTGTGGGCATGGGCGTTTTGTATGCGGCGCTGTGCCTGTTCCTGTGCGCTGTCTTCTTCGGCGTCGGCTGGCTGTACTACGCGCTGATGGCGATGCTCGCGATCCTTTTCGGCGTGTTCGGCAGCGTCTTCAACACCTATGCGAGCCTGTACTGCGCCAAGGATAACTAGCTGCTGCTCGCCATGCCGATCCCGCCCGGGCGGATTCTGACGGTACGCCTGTTCGGCGTCTGGTTCTGGGGGACGGTCTATGTTGCGATTGTCTTCCTGCCGGCGCTTGCCGCGGGTTGGGTTTTCGGCGCCGTCTCCGTGGCGGCGGTGGTCTGCGGCGTGCTGGCGCTCATTGCCATTTCCTTTTTTGTGCTGACCCTCTCGTGCATCCTCGGCTGGGTTGTGGCAAAGGTCAGCGCGCACCTGCGCCACAAGAGCCTGATTACGGTTGCCATTTCGCTGCTGTTTTTCGGCGTGTATTACTACTTCTGCTTCCGCGCGAACGCGGGGCTTCAGCTGCTGATTACAAATGCGGGCGCGATCGGGCAGCGCGTGCGGAGCGCGGCATGGCTGCTGTATCAGCTCGGCCGCGCCGCGTCGGGCGAGTGGTTGCCGGTGCTCGGCACGGTGGCCGTGGTTGCAGTGCTGTTCCATATCGTGTTCCGGGTGCTCTCGCACAGCTTCCTGCGCATTGCGACGACGAAGCAGGCCTCTGCAAAGCGGCGCTATCAGGAGAAGGCCGCGCGCGTGCGCACGCCGCAGGCGGCGCTGCTTAGCAAGGAGGCGCGGCGGCTGCTGTCCAGCCCGGTGTATCTGCTCAACTGCTGCTTCGGCACGCTGTTTCTGCTGGTCGCCGTGGCGGCGGTGCTCTGGAAGGGCGCACTGCTGCGGGCAATGTTTTCACAGCTCGGTATCGAGCCGCTGCGCCTGCCGGTTCTGTGCGCGCTTTTGTGCCTGATGACGACGATGAACGACCTGACCGCGCCGTCCGTGTCGCTGGAGGGCCAGACGCTGTGGATTGCGCAGTCGCTGCCCGTCACAGGCTGGCAGGCGCTGCGCGCGAAGCTCACGCTCCATCTGCTGGTGACGCTGGTTCCGGCGCTGCTGTGCGCGCTCTGCGCCGCGTTCGTCCTGCGCCTGCCGCCGGTGGAGACGGCGCTGCTGGTGGCGGTCGGCGCGCTGTTTATCCTGCTGTGCGCGGCGGGCGGGCTTGCCGTCAATCTCAAAATGCCGAACCTGCACTGGCGCAGCGAGGCCGTGGCGGTCAAGCAGAGCGGCAGCGTCATGGTGGCGCTGTTCGGTGGTCGGATCGTGGTTGCGGCGCTGGCCGTGGGGTTCTTCGCGCTGCGAAAGCTGATGCCGGTGACAGGCTATGTCGCGCTGTGCGCGCTTGTGCTGGCTGCGGCCAACGCGGCGGCGCTGGCGTGGCTGTACCGGCGCGTGGCGCGGATTTTCTCGGCGCTTGGGTAAAAAAATACCCCGAAGACGTCGGGCGGCGTCTCCGGGAAGCACAACGGCCCGCACGATTGCACGGGCCGGGCATAGAGAA
This sequence comes from uncultured Oscillospiraceae bacterium, assembly GCA_964652075.1. Classification (GTDB taxonomy): domain Bacteria; phylum Bacillota; class Clostridia; order Oscillospirales; family Oscillospiraceae; genus CAZYZQ01. The sequence goes on along the minus strand of CAZYZQ010000060.1, from coordinate 5,220 downwards.
AAGAAGCGGAACACCAACTCTGTCAGTTGGGATGCGCTTATTATATAGCGATTATGCCCAAATTGACAAGGGTTTTGTTGTACAAAATTCGCAGATTCCCGCCGCGCATTTTTTGTTGACATTGTTCGATTCCTATTGCTTTTCCAGCGGAACAATGTTATAATGGGGAAAACTGAAAGGGAGTGACCCATTATGAGCAAATACTTTCCCGTCAACAACGGCGTTCGCCGGGGCGATGGGGTCTCGCTGCTGATTGCCATTGCGATTTACATTGTGGTTCCCGCCGTGCTGGGGGTTGTGTCCCGGATTTTGTGGTGGATCCCGGTCATCGGCTGGGCGCTGGGCATCGTTTCAACGCTGGTCGGGCTGTACTGCCTTGTCGGCATCATTCTGGCAATCCTGAAATTCCTGAAATGAACGCGCACCCGGTGAGCGGGAGAATGCTCACCGGGTGATAGTATTTTTTGAGGGTTTTTTGCCGCCTGACGCGGTTGCATTTTGAGGCGGCCTCCGCTATGATGGAACAATAAGAAATGAGGGGTGCTGCAATGTACGATTTTTCAAATGACCGCATTGATTTCTCCGTCCTGCGCGAGCGCGCATATAATCTGCGCTGGGCCGAGGTGCCCGAGGGTGTGATCCCGCTGACGGCGGCGGACGCCGATTTTCCGCCTCCGCCGGAGATCGGCGCGGCGATGATCGACTATATCCGCGGCGGCTACTTCTGCTACACGCCGAAGCGCGGCCTGCCGTCGTTCCGCGCGGCCGTCGCCAGAGCGATGGCCGAACGCAAGCATGAGCCGGTCGACCCGGAGCTGGTGCTGCCCATCGACAGCGCGGCGCGCGGCATGGACGCCATCGCAAAGGCGTTCCTGCGCCCCGGCGACGAGGCGGTTGTCTTCGACCCGGTCGACTTCCTGTTCAAAACCTCCATGGAGGCGGCGGGGGCAAAAATTGTCCTGTACCCGATGCGCTTCCGCGCGGACGGCACGATCGATTTCTCCAATCTGGAACAGTACATTACGCCCAAAACGAAGATGCTCGGCCTGTGCAATCCGCACAATCCTTTGGGCAGAGTTTACCCGTTGGCGGATCTCGACCACATTCTCTCGCTGTCTGAAAAATACGGCTTTTATATCATGAACGACGAGATCTGGTCGGATATTGTCTATCCGGACGCCACGTTCCACAGCATTCTGGAGCTGGGCGCGGCGCGCAACCGGCGGACGCTGACGGTTTTCGGCTTTTCCAAGAGCTTCGGCATCGCGGGCCTGCGCGCGGGCTGCGTCTGGGCGCAGGATCGCGACGCGTATGAGCAGGTCGTGGCGGCCTCACAGGTTGATTCGACCATCGGCGGCATCTCGGCGCTGAGCCAGGTCGCCGGACAGGCGTGCATGGAGCGCTGCTACGGCTGGCTCGACGAATTCGTCGCGCATCTGACCGGCAACCGCGACTATGCGCTGGCGCGGCTGAACGCCATGCCCGGCGTCCGGTGCGAGAAGCCGCAGGCGACGTTCGTGATTTTCCCGGACATCACCGGCACGGGCATGGAGGCGGAGGCACTGGTGCAGTATCTGCTGGCAGAGCACCGCGTCTCGATTGTCCCGGGCGGGGAGAAGTTCTTCGGGCCGGGTTCTGCCGGGCACGTGCGCATCTGCCTTGCCACGAGCCGCGAGGTACTGGCCGAGGGCCTTGACCGCATGGAGGCGGGCCTGCGCGCGCTTGCGGCCGGGAAATAAAAAAACAGAACGCCGCGCAGCCTGCTCGCTGCGCGGCGTGTTTTCAGGTTTTTTTGATGAAGCGCTCGCCGCATTTCGGGCAGCGGATGCTGATTTTCCCTTTGCCGCGCGGGACGCGGACGACCTGCCGGCAGCGCGGGCAGGAGAAATAGCGGTTTTTCCGGTCGCGCAGGCGCGGCATGAGGCTTTCAAACCACGCGCCCTCGCGCCGCCGGGCGGAGAGGTTGCGGGAGAGCGAGCGGAAGCAGGCATAGAGCACCGGCAGGTAGGCAAGATATACCAAAAGCCCGACCCGGGCCAGCGCGCCCACCAGCAGCATCACAAGGCTCAGAATAATCAGCGCCAGATTCAGCCGGTCGGTGCCGTAGCGCCCCGCTGAAAAGCGCTGCAGCTGATATTTCAAGCGTTGCCACATAACTCTATCACCTGTTGTAATTATATCCGCTTCCGGGAAAATCGCAAGGCGCTTTCGGGAATGTTCAAAAATTGTTTACGGTTCGACCGTCTGCCTCGCCAGAAAATGCGGGCGGGCGGCGTATTTATTCTTGTCTACGCCGCCGGAGTTTGCTATAATACTCTAAAATGGTATTTTGGATGTGGATTTGATTTGAAGTACGGAATCTGGAAAATCGGAGAGCCGGACCGCGCGGCGGCGCGGGCGCTCTGTGAATGGGGACTGTCGCCGCTGAACGCGCTGGTGCTCGCGGGCCGCGGCTATGACACGCCGGAGAAGGCGGCGGCATTCTTCACGCCGGAGCAGCACCTGTCCGACCCCTTCCTGCTGCGCGACATGGACCGCGCCGCCGCGCGCATTGCGCGCGCGATGCAGAACGGGGAGACCATCGCCGTCTTCGGCGATTACGACGTGGACGGCATCACGGCCACCTGCCTGCTGCTCGACTATCTGCGCAGCTGCGGCGCGAAGACGCTCGGGCATATCCCGATGCGCCTGGAGGAGGGCTATGGCCTGAACAAGGCCGCGCTGGAAAAGCTCCGCGCGCAGGGCGCGAGCCTTGTCGTCACGGTCGACTGCGGCATCACCGCGCAGGAGGAGGCCGCCTTCTGCCGCGAAATCGGCCTGGATCTGATTATCACCGATCACCACGAGTGCCGGGACACGGTGCCGGACGCCGTGGCGGTCGTCAATCCGCACCGCAGCGGCAACGCGGCGGACGATCTGGACTTTGCGGGCGTCGGCGTGGCCTTCAAGCTGGTCTCGGCGCTGGCGGGCGACCAGCAGGCCATGCTGGCGCGCTATGCGGATCTTGTCTGCCTCGGCACGGTGGCGGACGTCATCCCGCTTGTGCGGGAGAACCGCTGCTTTGTCACGGCGGGCCTGCGCGCGCTCACGCCGCCCCGGCGGCTCGGCCTGCGCGCGCTCATGGCCGAGTGCAACTGCGAGGGCAAGCCTGTCACAGCCGGGACGATCGGCTACATCCTCGCCCCACGCATCAACGCCGCCGGGCGGATGGGCAGAAGCGACATTGCGCTGGAGCTGTTTTTGACGGAGTCGCCCGTCCGTGCCGCGGAACTGGCCGCGGAGCTGTGCCGCCTGAACCGGCAGCGCCAGAGCGTTGAGCAGGAGATCTACGCCGAGGCGCAGGCCATGCTGGCCGGGCGCACGGCGCCGGGCGTCATCGTGCTGGCGAGCGACCACTGGCATCAGGGCGTTGTGGGCATCGTCGCCTCGCGCCTTGCCGAGGAGTACGCCTGCCCGGCGTTTCTGATCTGCTTGGACGGCGCGCACGGCAAGGCCAGCTCCCGTTCCTACGGCGGGTTCAATCTCTTTGCCGCGCTCGAGCAGACGCGCGACCTGCTGGAGGGCTACGGCGGCCACGAGCTGGCCGCAGGCTTTACGATCGACGCGTCCAACGTTGACGCGTTCCGCACCCGGATGGAGGCGCTGGCCGCGGCCTATGCCGCGACCGGGCAGGCGGAGAGCGCGCTGCAGATTGACTGCGCCGTGACGGCGCGGGCGCTGACACAGCAGAATGTCGCGGATCTCGACCTGCTTGAGCCGTGCAGCGCGGGCTTCCCAAGCCCGGTGTTCTGCATGCAGGGAATGCAGGTGGTGCAGCTGGGCGAGGTCGGCGGGGGCAAGCATCTGCGGCTGCGCCTGTCCGACGGGCGCACGGTGCTCGGCGCCATCTTCTTCAACCACACCGCTGCCGCCGCGGGCGTCGCCGAGGGCGACACCGTGGAGGTCGCGTTTACGCCGCAGATCAACGAATACCGCGGGATGCGCAGCGTCCAGCTCAACCTGACGGACATCCGCCCGGCCGCGCCGGTGCGCGCGGAGATCGAGGCGGGTATGGCGCTGCTGCGCCGCCACCGCGCCGGGCAGGCGCTCACGGCCGACGAGGCCGGCGCGCTGCTGCCGCCGCGCGCGGATTTTGTCGCCGTCTGGCGCTACCTGTGCGCGAACGCGCACGACGGCGCGCTGACGGACGATCTGGCCTGTATGCAGCGCAAGCTGATGCGCGCGGGCGCGCCGCTGCCGCTGGGGCGGATGATGATCTGTCTCGACGTGCTGCACGAGCGGGGGCTGATTACGCTTGAACGGCGGCGCTACGCCGCGCAGATCCGCATCACGGCGGGGGGCGGGAAGGTCGATCTGACGCAAAGCCCCATTCTCCTCCAGCTCAGGACGTGGCTGGAGACATCCATTTAGGCAGAAGGAGGAATCAGTCATGGAATCGGAGCAGCTACACTATGAATCCATGCTGCAGGCCATCAAGACCTATTCCCCAACGGTAAACCTGGCGAAGATCAACGACGCCTATCACTTTGCAGCGCAGGCGCACAAGGAGCAGAAGCGCAAGGACGGATCTCCCTATATCATCCATCCGCTGGCCGTGGCCGAGATCGTGGCTGAGATCGGGCTGGACACGGACGCCATCGCCGGCGCGCTGCTGCACGACACGATTGAGGATACCGGCGTCACGCACGACGAGCTGAAAAAGCGCTTCGGTGAGACGGTCGCCGACCTCGTCGACGGCGTCACAAAGCTGACGAGAGTGCAGTACTCCACCATGGAGGAGCAGCAGATGGAGACGCTGCGTAAGATGTTTTTGGCCATGTCCAAGGACATCCGCGTCATCCTGATTAAGATCGCCGACCGGCTGCACAATACGCGCACGCTCCAGTACCAGTCGCCGGAGAAGCAGATCTCCAAGTCGATGGAGACGATGGACATCTACGCGCCGCTGGCCTACCGCCTCGGCATCCAGAAGATCAAGTGGGAGCTGGAGGACATCTCCCTGCAATACCTAGACCCGGAGGCGTACAAGAAGCTCAACGACTATCTGACGAGCCATGCGGAGGAGAACAAGACCTTCATGCAGCGCGTGCAGACCAAGATCGAGCGCCGGCTGGACAGCGTCGGCATCAAGGCGACGATGTCCAACCGGATCAAGCACATCTATTCCATCTACCGCAAGATGGACAAAAAGGCCAAGGATCTGGACGAGATCTACGACCT
>CAZYZQ010000059.1:0-13734 GCA_964652075.1 uncultured Oscillospiraceae bacterium | reverse complement strand
GCATATAATCATCGAATTTCTATTTGACAAGGGCAGATTTACAGGATTGTGTACCTTCTTGCAAAAGGATTTACAGGAACCTGTAAGTTTTTTTAAATTATATGGCGCAATAAACTTAATTATATAATACCACATATTTTCCACCTTGTCTATATTATTCTGATCTGTTTCCGATTTCTTTTGTCAAATCAACCCGCTGTCAAAACTTACACCTTTTTGTAGAGATATGGAGAAGACGGCAGGCAAAGCGAAAGACCGCCAACCTGCCGGACTGCAAGAAGGAAAGGGAAATTGAACAAGGAGGAAACTGTATGAAAAGAAAATTTCTGGCGCTGTTGTTGGCAGCATGTTTGCTGGTGACGATGCTGCCGGCAGCACTGGCGGCGGAGGTTGCAGATTGCCCCAATGGTAATGATTGCACTGAACATGAGGCAGCAATTAACAACAAGCATTATGATACACTTGAAGAGGCGCTGACTGCCGGAAAAGGCAAGACTGTGACACTGTTGAAAGATTCGGAAATTACTACACTAAAAAAGATTGGAAACAATAAAGTTTACACAATTGATTTGAATAACCATAACATTGGATTTGCAGCAGGTAGTTATTTCCTAATTAACAGTAATGGAACACTGAATCTTAAAGGTAAGGGAAAGGTGTATGAGAAATCGCCTAACAAGGCCCCGGTTGTAATCACAGGAGTACTGTTGAGTGGAAAGACAGCACTTAACGTAGGTAAAGATGTTACACTGGAAGGCTGGGCTGGCGTGTTCATTGACAAAGATGGTAATAAAAATAATGGCATTGTTGTTAAAGTAGATGGGACACTCCATAGTGTACGGGATACAGATGGACACTGTGGCGCCGGTGTTTATATCAACGGCACACTTCAGAACATGACAAAGGATAAAGCGCCTGAAATTACCCTCAGCGAAACATCTGAAATCATCTCCGATGGCAGCGGTATCTATGCGGCAGGCTATGCAAACTGGAATTTGGCTGGTAATGTAACCGGCAATGCGGGAGAAGCGCTGTCCATTAAGAGCGGTACCTTCAATATTACTGGGGGAACCTATACCGCTAAGGGCGCGTTTGCCGATCCAGCGAAAGCCAACTCAAACGGATCTGAAACCACCGGTGCTGCTCTGAGTATTACCAGTAATGACGGCTATGCGAAGAAAACAGTAGTCAATGTAACTGGCGGCGAGTTCATCAGTGAAAATGGCTATGCAGTATATGAGGGCATTGCAAAGACAGGCGAACCTCCCGCAGCTGCGGCCAGCTATGCGACCCTCAATATCTCTGGTGGCACCTTTACTGGTGATGAAGAAAAGGGCGCTGTAAATATTTCTACAGCAGAGAACAAGAGAGTCATCACCAGTGGGACGTTCAGCAGTGACGTAATTAAGTACGTTGCTGACGGCTATGCAACCTCACAAGAAAGTGACGATTATATCGTTGAGCCGATTTCTTCGGAAAACGCTGCGGCAGAAATTATAAGCGGGGAAACAACAACTTATTACGCCACTCTTGCGGAGGCCATTGATGCTGCCAATGCTGGCGACACGGTGACAATACTGAAAGACATCGATGGCACAGGCTATAATATCCTTGATGTTACTGGTTTGACACTTGATCTTAATGCTCATAAAATTTCGGCAGACAATTTTACGTTGATTTTTCAGGGATCGGACTTTACCATTCGTAACGGCTCGCTTGATAGTAACGGCGGGTCATACGCACTGTTTATTGGTGACGAACAGGAAACGGAAAACATTGTCGTTGAGAATGTGACGCTATCTGGCGGTATGAACATCTACAATGCGCATAATGTCGTGGTGCGAAATGTTGATATCACTGGAGTTGACTATTATGCAGTTTGGTGCGACCAAAACGCACAGACCGTCATTGAGAGCGGCACTTTTAAGACGAATGGCAACGCTGTATTAGGAATGAGTTCAGCCGTTTATGACACAAGTTTAGAAATTAAAGGTGGGTGCTTTATTGAAAGGGGGAAACCGCTTGTTTTGGAGGGAACTGATGATGAAGGTAATCCTTGGAATTCTCCGAAGATTACCGGCGGCTACTTCACAAGCAACCCCACCAATTATTTGGCTGAGGGGTATTATGCAATTGCTTCCAACAAGCCTGACTATGCTTACATGGTGTCTGATAAAGAACCTGAGGAAGCACAGGTCGTTGTGACCGAAAAGGCAAATACGGAAGTCAAGATTGAGGATGTGGCTACAGCGGAACAGGTTTCCAAGGTTATCGGCAACGCCGGTGTAACCGGTATTGCGGACGCGGTTTCCGACAGCGGTAGAAGCGCTATTGTAGCAAAAGCTGATGTGGTAACTGGAAATCTGGAAAAAACGGACATTGTAGAACTGGAGATCGAAGTCAAGATTGAGGCTGTTGCCGCTACGCTTGACGCAAATAGCAATTTTTCCTCTCTGACCTACTCTGCAATTCCTACCGCAACAGTCAAGGAAAATGGCGATGTTAAGCAGACAGGAATTGAGGTTCCAAACAATTACTTAAACAACAAGCCATTTGCCATAAAACTGCCTTTGCCGGATGGATTTAAGCCGGTGGAGATTATCCATATCGCCGACGATCGCTCCCGTGAACGTTTCTTGGAAGATGGCACCATGACTTTCGAGATCATAGATGATTGCGTGGTTCTTGAGATCACCCACTTCAGCCAGCTTGTAATGAATGGTACCTTCACTGTAGCCGCTAAGATTGATGAGACGGAGTATGGCACTGTACAGGAGGCCATCGATGCTGCTACTTCCGGTGCCACCATCGTGCTTCAATCTGGTGTTTCCGCAGATGAAAAGGTCAAAATCAGCGGCAAGAGTGTGACGATTCAGTTGAATAATCAAAGCTTCTCCAAGGAGAACATCGTGACAGACAGCAATAGCACGGTAACCACAGACAAGGATGGAAACATTGTCATAACCTACACCGCACCCGTGATCCCCGTCACCCCCTCCAAGCCCGCAGAGACGGCCTGCCCGCAGGATTCTACTTGCCCGGCGATGGCGTTCTCGGATGTGGTTTCCGGTCAGTGGTACCATGACGGCATCCACTTCTGCGTGAAGAACGGCCTGATGAACGGCGTCGGCGACGGCCTGTTCGACCCGAATGGGAACCTGTCCCGCGCGATGCTTGTGACGGTGCTGTACCGTCTGGAAGGTTCGCCGGTGGCCGGTAGCGCCACGTTCTCCGACGTGGCGGACGGCCTGTGGTACTCGGATGCGGTCGCATGGGCGGCTGAGAATGAGATCGTCAACGGCATCGGCCATGGTAAGTTCGCTCCCGAGCAGGATATTACCCGCGAGCAGATGGCCGCGATCCTGTACCGCTACGCCACCTACAAGGGCTATGACACCAGCGCCGGCGAGGACACCAATATCCTCAGCTACACCGACGCGCTCGAGATCAGCGAGTACGCGGTTCCGGCCATGCAGTGGACGGCTGGCGAGGGCCTGATTACCGGCCGCACCGCTTCCACGCTTGCCCCGCAGGGAACTGCGACCCGCGCTGAGGTTGCGACCATTCTCATGCGCTTCTGCGAGAACATCGTGAAATAATCAAAAAACATCCGGCCCTGACATGCTGTGTCAGGGCCGGATTGTTTTTATTGCGAGACGGTGTAGAGCGAGTAGAAATAGCCCTTTTGCGCCATCAGATCGGCAAAGCTGCCGGATTCAATAAGGCGGCCCGCTTTGAGCGTCAAAATACAGTCGTAGCGCCGCAGGAGCGCTTCGTCGAGGGAGTGGGTGACAACGATGCGCGTCAGGCCGTCCTGATTCAGAATGGAGCTTGTGACATGGAATGCGGTCTCCCGGTCGAGCGCGGCGGTCGCTTCGTCAACAAGGAGCACCGGCGTTCGCCGCAGCAGCGCGCGCGCAATGGAGATGCGCTGGCGCTCACCGCCGGACAGCTCGCAGCCATTTTCGCCGCACAGATACCCGTCGCCGCGCTCCCGCAGAAATCCGGACAGGCCGGAGCGTTCAATCGCCTGTGAAACGTCTAACTCCGGAAAATCGCGGAACATCGTGATGTTTTCACATACGGTGCTGTTGAACACGAAGACATTTTGCTGAATCAGCGATTCCAGTTCATAAAGAGAATCGACGGAAATGTCCCGCAGCTCCTTCCCGTCGAAAAGAATCTGCCCATCGTAGCTGTGTGAACCAGCCATCAGAAGGTTCAAAAGCGTCGATTTGCCGCTGCCGGATGCACCGACGATTGCATACCGTTTTCCAGACTCAAATGTGAAGCTGACGTTCTGCAAAACGGGCTTTTCCGGCTCATAGCCGAAGGAGAGGTGCGAGAGCGTGATGCCCTGTGCCAAGCTGGCGGGGATCGGCTTGCCCGTTTCAATCACGTTTGTATCGAGCGCCGCTGCGATTTTGTCAATCAACGCGAACGCAGCCTTGCGGTTTGCAAGGATCGTCGGTACCTCCTGAATCGGAAGAATGACAAAGTTTATCAACTGTACGAAGACGATCATGATACCTGCCGTAATTCCGCGCCCCGTCGCGGCCAGATAGCCCCCGACGATGAATGTGCCAAGCTGCGTGATGACGGCGGTGCTGACAGAGAGCATCTGAATCAGAATTTCAATCTGATTTCGATGGCGCTTCGCGCGCTCCGCGATCCGGTTGCTTTCGGAAAACAGCCGCAACAGCTCACGCTCGGCGCGGAAGGTCTTGATCACGGAGAAGCCGGTCAAACTGTCTTTCAGCGTGGAAAGAAGCGATTCATTCCGATCGGAAACTGTTTTTTCTGCTGCTGCCAGACGGCCGCCCGCCAGCAGGGATGCGACGATTGGCAGGAGTGATAATCCCAGACCGATGAAGAACAACAACGGGCTGTATAGAATCATCATGACTGCTGCGCCGACGAAGAGGAGGAGCAGATTGAAAAGCGAGAAGATCCGCCGCAGGTAGTTCGTCTCAATCGTGTTCAGATCGTTTGACAGGGCGGAGATGTACGTGGAGGTGCGCTCGGAGTTGAAGCTTGCAATATTTTTCTGCATAAGGCGCGAGAAGACAAGCTCCTTGTACTGCGTCATCGCGCGAGACAGAAAGCGCGGCTGTGCCCAGGCCCGGATCAGCTCCGCAAGCGGAACGGAGAGGATAGCGGCCACAGAGACCCAGATCAGCGACGGGATAGACGCGGTGTGGCTCTGCGCGCCGGTGCAGGTATCAACCAGCGCCTGTAGCAGCCATGAGATGGCGAGATTGCTACAGACTGTAATAAACAGGGAAAACAGGATTGTAATAAAATGGATATGGTTGTTGCGGTAGAACTCATGAAGATAGGTCTGTCTGCGTTGTGCGGTGCCGGTTTTTTTCATAGAATCTCTCCTCCTTCTTTAAACTTGCACTGATTATAACATAACGCTGTTACGATTGTCAAGAGCAGCTTTCAAAAAGGACTTCCTCATAAAGCGCCAGGAGCCCGGGCGAGTGGGATTCGGCGTTTTCCCGCAGGATATCTGCCAGTCCGTCCAGCGCTGTTGTGCCGAAGCTGTCATAGATTGTCGAGGCGGGCTCGCGCGCATAGAAGCGGAAACAGCTCGTGCTGTAGTTTGGAGCATTGTCAAAGCGTCTGGCCGCCTCGATGGCCAGACGGAGTGAGGTGCGTGCCGACTCGAGATCGCCCAGTGCATACTGCCCAACAGCAATACCTGCACGCAACATGACCTCGGAGCGGTCAAAGTAGCAGATTGCATCGGTACGGCGCAGGCTCTGCTCAAACGCCAGCTCCCAGCTCAGAACCTGGATCGATTCCGCATGGCGCTCCTGATAGGAATACGCGTTCGCAAAGGCAATGCAGACGCGGGAGAGCTCGTTAAAGGCGCCAACCAGCGCGTCGCTGAGGTAGGGGAAAGCTTCTTCCGGCTTATGCTGAAAGGACGCGAGAATATGGCCAATCAGGGATGCGTTGGAGCTGTCGGCGTTTGTTTTTATCAAAAGTTCCAATGCGCGGTCTGTCTGCCCGAGCATAAGATGCAGCTGCGCGATGTTGTGCTGGATCAGCTGCTCATTGATTTCGGGATCGGTATTCTGGCCGAGCAGGACAAGCGACTGCTGAAACAGCGCCAGCGCCCGCTGAAGCAAATCCGGATCGGTGGCGACACCACCGGAGATTCCCAGAAGCATATAGCTGACTGCACAGTGATAGACGATCTCAAAGCTGTTCGGGAATTTTTGCAGCGCACGCTCCGCCTCAACGCGGCACGACGCAAAGTCGTGCGTTCGGCGGCAGGCTTTCAGACGGTCGAGGATGGCGGACTTGGTGGTGGATTGCATCTGATAGCCCGCCAATGTGTCAAGCGAGACCTCGAACAGCGCGGCAAGCTCGATAAGCACCCCAAGCTCGGGAATGGCCGCGCCGCGCTCCCACTTGGAGACAGCGCCGATCGAGACGCCCATGGCCTCCGCCAACGCATCCTGCGTCATATTGGCTTCTTTTCTCAACCTGCGAAGATTATTCCCAAATTCATGATTTTGCATCTGGCCACCTCATTTCGAATTACAGGTGCATTATAACATGCACTGTTGTAAGCGGGAAGACGCCATTGGTACAAAAAGTAGAGAAAAATCTTTCCGTACAGTAGAAAACACGCTGCAAACGGTTGTTTGCAGCGTGTCAGCTCTCGCGGAGCAGGGCGTCATAGGTTGTATGGAGCGCATCTCGGATGCCGCGCAGCTGGCTGGCCTGTAGATGCTGCGTACCACGCTCAATTTTGACGAGTGTTTCTCTGGTTATTTCAACGCCGTCGAGCTGGAGCATCCGCACAAGCTCCGTCTGGCCGATGCCCTGTTTCAGCCGGATTTCACGGATATTTTTGCCAATATGGATGGCGTCCTGTTTGATTTTCTGCTCTGTCAAGTCAGACACGCTCCCTCCAAAAGAACCAAAACGGTTCCAATTTTCCATTTATTTTACGAAATGACGGCCCGAGAGTGGGACTGATTCTGGTCCTGCTTCTTAAAAATGAAACACGCTGCAAACAATCGTTTGCAGCGTGTTTCTCTCAGAACGCTTTGTTTCAGCGGTTGTTCTGAGAGCTCTGGTTTCTGGAATTCTGGCTGTTCTGAGAATTCTGGGAATTCTGCGAGCTCTGAGAGTTCTGGCTGTTCTGGGAATTCTGAGAATTCTGCTTGTTCTCGTACTGGTTGGAATTACGGTTCTCCATAATTGGTTCCCTCCCAAATAAGATTGCGGTTGCCCGCAGTGGTAGTTTGTCCAGAAGGCGCGAGACTATGCGCTAGTTTTTGTCTTTGGGACGAAAGACGGCCGCGACGAGCGATGCGAAGGCCACCGCGGCCGCAATCCCGCCCGCGGTGGCCTTGAGGCCGCCGGTAAAGGCGCCGAGCAGGCCGTCCTGCGTCACGGCCTCCTTTGTGCCTTTGGCGAGATTAAAGCCGAATCCCGTGAGCGGTACCGTCGCGCCGGCGCCAGCCCAGTCGACCAACGGTGCGTAGACGCCTACAGCGCCCAGAAAAACGCCGGCGACCACGTAGAGTGTCAGAATGCGCGCCGGGGTCAGCTTTGTCAAATCGATGAGCAGCTGGCCAATCAGGCAAAATGCGCCGCCGACGAGAAATGCTTTGAGATAGATCATGTCGCTCCAACCTCCGATTCGATGCAGACAGCGTGGCAGATGCCGGGGATCGATTCGCCCTGCTGCGAGGAGACAGGGGAGAGCAGCGCCCCCGTGGCGCAGAACAGAACGCGCCGCAGTTTCCCGCGCGCCAACTCCGGCAGGATCTGCCCGCACAGGACGACAGCGCTGCATCCGCAGCCGGAGCCGCCCGCGTGTGGGTCCTGTTGCGGCGAGCGGAAGATTCGAATGCCGCAGTCGTCGTGGCACGCGGAGAGGTCAAGACCGTCGCGGCGGAACAGCTCCAGCAGAATCTGGCGCCCCACGCGGCCCAGATCGCCCGTCAGGATCAGGTCATAGTCGCCTGGGCCGCGCCCGAGGTCGGCAAGATGGGCACAGATGGTGTCGTAAGCGGCCGGGGCCATGGCAGCGCCCATGTTGTTTGCATCCTTGATGCCCAGATCGACAATTTTTCCGATGGTGGCATGGGTGATTTGGACGGGGCCGGGCGCACCTTCCAGAATTGCGCAGCCGGAGCCGGTAACGGTCCACTGTGCGGTTGGGGTTCGCTGTCCACCGTACATCAGCGGCAGCCGGTACTGGCGCTCCGCGGAGGCAAAATGGGAGGATGTGACCGCGGCGGCGCGCTGTACAAAGCCGCCTCCTATGGCCATGGACGCGACGAGCAGGCTTTCCGCCATCGTGGAGCAGGCTCCATACAGGCCAAGATAGGGAACGTTTGTACCGCGCGCTGCAAAGCTCGCGCCGATGCACTGGTTCAGAAGATCACCTGCGCAGAGCAGGTCGATCTGCGATGCGTTCAGCGGCGCTTTTTGCAGCGCCGTCTGCAGTGCCAGCTCCTGCATCCGTGATTCCGCTTTTTCCCAGGTTTTCTGGCCAAACCGATTGTCCTTTGAGCTGAGCTCCAGACATCCGCCCAACGGGCCGTCCTGTTCTTTTTTCCCACCGACAGCCGCGTAGCTCCGGATGGAAACCGGGACAGGGAAGGCGAGGGATCGGGTTCCGATTTTCACAGACAGGCTCCTTTCATACCGTTTTCTTCTTTAGAGTAGTGTGTGAAAAAACAAAAAAAATATGAAAAGCCCGCAGCGTATTTATACGCTGCGGGGAAGAAATTGAATTTAGCTGACAATGCGTCTTGCGCCGACATAACGAACCGCGTAGTAGCTGTTACTGAGGGCCGTGATCTTGACGCCGCCGGAAGCCGCGTGGATGAACTCACCGCCGCCGATGTAGATGCCGACATGCGTGGCGGCTTCCCAGGAGCTGTAGGTGTTCCCGAAGAAGACCAGATCACCTGGAATCAGTTCAGCCTGCGAGACGGAATAGCCGTTCGAGAGCTGCTCCGCTGCCGTACGCTTCAGTGTGTAGCCCATCTGACGGAAGACGTACTGTGTGAATCCGGAGCAATCGAAGCCGGAGGGACTTGTCCCGCCCCAGACGTAGGGAACGCCAAGGTAATTCTTCGCCATTGCGACGACCTGCTGGCCGGCGGTTGTCGGGGCAGGCGCACTGGTGGGCGTGGGCGAGGGAGCGGAGATATCCGAGCTGCCGGACGAGGTGGCCGGCGTGGTATCAACCGTACCGACAACGGACGAAGCGGAATTCTCGTGCGGGCATTCCAGCAAAATGAGAAGGTCGCTGCGGATGTAGCCGGTGATGCCGTCGCCGTATGTAACCTTGAACCAGCCGTTGTTGATGCCGATGATGTTCACGATTGCGTCCTGCAAAAGCTGGCCAACCGGAGACGCGTCGGAAGAGGGAGCGCTGCGGACATTGACGACGCCGGTGTTGGTCTGAGCCTTGCCGAGCTCGACATTTTCAGCAACCTTGAAGTCCACATATTCCGCGCTGACATAGCCAATATTCAGATTGTAATCGACAAGATACCAGTCATCCACCTGACGGATTACCGTCACATAGTCGCCGTAGGAGGCGTCTGTGATAATCTTACTGTCCGTGGAAGCGGCTTCTCTTACGTGCAGGCTGGAGGCATTTACAATGCCAACGCCAATCTTCAGTTCTGTGGCGCTTGCACAGACAGCCAATGCGATCAGAAGGGCTGCCGTAATCATGGTAAGCCACAGAACTTTCAACGATCGTTTCATGAATCATCCTCCGCTTTCTAAAGATCTTACTTTGCGGACAAATTCCTTTCCAGCCAAACACTGCCGACGTCGAGCGCCGTATAGAACCCGTCCTTTTCGCTTTTCTTTACAACGCGGTCACGGGTTTTGAGATTCGGGTCCGTCAGCTGAAGCTGGACGGAGACACGTGATGCAATCTCGCTGCCGCCAAACTGCGTTGTTTCGAGAACCTGCATGACGACGATGTATTTGTCGAACATGGATCCATAATAGATCTGGTTCCCTTTCCTCATTAAGGGGCGGCCCTTGTAGGTCAGGGTCGTGTTTTTTTCAGACATAGATGCCTCCTGAATGAATGTAACTGAATTGTAACACTTTGTAGCCGGTTTGTCAATCCCCATTTGGGCGACCGGCAAAAAATAATTACAAATCGATTACAGATTTTGCACATGAAAAGATGGGAGGCGGCCCGGGGAGCGCCTCCGCTGGGGTGCGTCAGTCGAAGAGATAGTGCTGAACCAAAGCCTGCAACAGCTCGTCCCGGTCGATTTTACAGATCAGACTGCGCGCATTATGATAGTTGGTGATATAGGTCGGATCCTCCGACAGAATGTAACCCACGATCTGGTTGATCGGATTATAGCCCTTTTCCTTCAGCGCCTGATAGACAGCAGAGAGGATCTGCTTCATGGAGGTGTTGCCGGAAGGGCCGCGTGTAATGTGAATCATCTGGTCGTCCATGATAGATACCTCCTTGAAACTATCATATAATAAATATGGTGGCTTGTAAAGTTCTTTATTCCGATTTTTTGAATTTTTTTAGAAAACGACGACAGTCGTACCGAATTGCATGTTGTTCCAGAGCCAGTTTACATCCTCGTCGTACATCCGGATGCAGCCGTGCGAGGCAGGCCGGCCGATCGTGGGATCCAACAGGTCGCCGGTGGACTTGACATAGGTGCGGGAATGGAAGGCGTGCCCGCCGTTGAAGATCATGGGACGGTTGACATAATAGGAGCCGAAATCCCACATGTCCTGTCGGGACGAATACTTGAACACGCCTGCGATGGTCGGTGTCGCGTTTTTGCCGGAGCAGACCGAGAAGGTTTTTTCCAGCTTCCACACGTCGCCCTCTCTGTGGAACACATTGACCTTCTGCGTTTTCAGGCTGACCCACACAAGCAGGCTCGTACTGCTCTCGTAGCCATGATAGTTGACAAATGCCTCTTTGACCTCAGTTGAATAGTCGGAGATGACGTAGTTCTTAGTCGAGATATCCAGCGCATTGAGCGATACCCAGCCGACCGTGCCGTCGGACAGACGGATGCGCCCGGCATATGTGCCGTTGTAGCAGTCATAGATCGCGGTTGTGCCGGCGGGAAGCGTACGCAGATAGCCGGATAGCCCCATGTTGGCATAGAGGCTTGTCTGATAGCGCACGGTTGCCTCGACCTGAATGGTGGAAACCTTTTTCGCGTTCTCCTGCCAGCTCTTTTTTGCCAGCTCGTCGTAATACGCGTCGTCATAGTTATGCAGCGCAATTTTTTGGGATTCTGTGATTGTCTCGCCGTCGTACAGGACGCGAAGCGTGATCTGCGCGTCGTTTTTCATTCCCTTGCGATAGGAGAAGGTGTGGGTGAGGGAGAGCTGATAGCCGGTTTGCAGCGGGACGTACGGGAGTGTTTTCACGACCGCACCGTCGATCAGCAGCTGAACAGAGCAGTATCGCACGTCCATCTCGCTGCCCGTGCAGTAATCCGTGGAAACGCCGTCAAAGGTATAGCGGAAGGAGGCGACCGGCTGTTCCGGGGTGGGTTCCACCAGTTCTGCGGAGACGGTTACGCCGGAAAGCCCGGCGTCCAGCGTCTCCTGAATGCGGGTATCCGCAGTTTCAATTGCGGCGCCCGGCTTATGTACAACCGCGCTTGCAAGCACGCCGGTTCCGGTGACATGCGCGTCCCGGGCAGAAATCGTCAATTCGTTTACACGTCCGTCGACTGCCAGGGCGGCGCCGGCGGCATTGGGCAGGATCTCCGCCTTCTGCACGGTAGCGCCAGAGGCGATGGAGAGAGCTCCGCCGCACAGGAGCGCCGTCTGCGCTGTGCCACACGTGTAAGACGTGTCGGCCGCGACAATCAGGCGGTCGCAGCGGCCATTGACCAATGCTCCGTCCCGCATGGCAAGAACGTCGCCGATCGTGCTGGTTTGGATTGTGAGACTGCCGGGTTCACAGAGCGCGACGGCGCCCGCCTGTACATTCTGCAATGTGACCTCGGATGCACCGTGGATCACAATGCGTCCGGAAATTTGCAGGTTTTGGAGCGTCAGCGCCTGCGGCGCCTGGCAGGAGAGAATCAGGTCGCCGTCCACCGTCTTGTTCATAAGGCGTTCGCCCGGTTCCAGAAGCAGGACACAACCGGACTGCGGCAGCTCGTCGGGGGTGACGGCAACTGCGCCGGTCAAATTATAGAGAAGCTGCGCCAGTTCCTCACGCGAGATCGTATCCTGCGGACGAAGCTTCCCGCCGCTGCCATGCAGATAGTCCGCACGCACCATTGCGCCGACAGAGCTGACGGCCCAGGAACTGACGCTGGGATAGTCGGAGAACGCGGTCAGGTCGGCCGCGCAGCCGCCGGCAAGGCCAAAGGCGCGGCTGAGCATGGCGCACGCCTGCTCTCGCGTCACCACGTCGTTTGGGGCGAGCTTCCCATTGCTGCCGGTCAGAACGCCCATCTGCACGGCCTTTGCGAGATACGGTGTATACCATGCGGCGGGGTCGACGTCCGAAAAAGCATCCAGCGATGCGTCCTCTGCGGGGCGGAAAAGGGTGACGAGCATTTTTGCCAGCTCCGCGCGCGTGGCAGGGCGGGCCGGCTCGAGCGCGTCGGCCGACATCAGCCCGTTTCGGACGGCAAAGAGCAGCGCGTCGTGCGACCAGCCTGCGGGAATGGAGTCAAACGGCTCCGAAGCGGTGGGCGGCGCTTCCGGAGGAGAGTTTTCTTCCGCCCCTTCGGCACAGACAAGACAGCTGCACAGCAGACAAACTGCCAGCAGGACAAGGAGAAAGCGCGGGAAATGTTTCATTCGTAGCATTCCTTTCTTGAGAATGTCCCGCGCGTTCGCATGGAACGCGCGGGGCAAAGATCAGCGGATGACAACGTTCAGTTTTTCCTGCAGAGCCGCAAGGATGCGGTCTACAGCGCCCTGCGAATCGGCGTCCGTCAGCGTCCGGTCATCGGCGCGGAGCGCGAGCGTAAAGGCGACGCTCTTGGTTCCCTCGGCCAGCGGTGCGCCGCGGTAAATATCGAACGGCGTCACGTCGCGCAAAAGCGCGCCGCCTGCGTTGCGGATGCAGTCCTCCAGCTCGGCGACGGTCAGGGCTTCGCTGCAAACAAGCGCAAGATCGCGTGTAACCGTGGGGAATTTCGGCAGCGGCGTATATTCTGCCGCAGGCCCTCTTGTCTCCAGCAGCGCGCTGAAAGAAAGCTCCGCGCAGTACAGCTCCGCGTCAACGCCGTAGTTCTTTGCAACGAGCGGATGAATCTGCCCGAGCACACCGAGGGGCCTGTCGCCCGCAAAGACGGCGGCACAGCGGCCGGGGTGGTAGGAGGGGTTGTCGGAAACGGGGACAAAGCGCGCATGTTCCACGCGCAGATCGCGCAGGATCGCTTCTACCGCGCCCTTAAGCGTGAAGAAATCCATCTTTTCGCCGTAGGCGCCGAGCGTCAGATATTTTTCTTCCGCTGCAAGCCCGTCCTCCGCACCCGGCAGATAGACGCGGCCAAGCTCGTAGAGCTTCACATCCCGGTTACGGAAGTTCCAGTTGCGCGTCAGAATTTCCAGCATAGACGGCAGCGTCGTTGTGCGCATGATGGAGGTGTCCTCGCCAAGCGGGTTGAGAATTTTGAAGCTCCTGCGGCGCGCGTCATCCTGCGGCCAGCGGATTCTGTCGTACTGGGTCGGGGAGATAAAGGAGTAGGTGATGATCTCGTCGTA
>CAZYZQ010000058.1:0-14422 GCA_964652075.1 uncultured Oscillospiraceae bacterium | reverse complement strand
GGCCGTGCCGAGGCGTTTGCGAGCAAGCACTCCGTCGGCCGCGCGGCCGTCGACGGCATCGCGCAGGGCATCGGCTATACGCTGGCGCTCATCATCATGTGCGTGGTGCGCGAGCTTTTGGGCAACGGCACGTTCGGCACCGGCGTCTTCGGCGAGACGGGCATCCGCCTCATCCCCGAGGGCTATCCCGCACTCATGATGATCCTGCCGTTCGGCGGCTTTTTGACGCTGGGCTGCCTGATTGCGTTCATGCAGTGGCTGATCCCGAAGCTTGATGCAAAGAAAAAGGCGAAGGAGGGCGCGGTGAAATGAGCATTACAACGCTTCTGTCCATCGCGCTGGGCGCGATTCTGGTTGAGAATATCATTTTCTCGCAGTTCCTCGGCATCTGCCCGTTCATGGGCGTGTCGAAGAAGATCGACACCTCGATCGGTATGGGCATGGCCGTCACGTTCGTCATGGGCGTCTCGTGCGCCGTGACATGGCTGGTCAACGAATACCTGCTCGTCCGGTTCGGGCTGGAATTCATGCAGACGGTCGTCTTCATCCTCGTCATTGCCTCGCTGGTACAGCTCGTGGAGATGTTTTTGCAGAAGATGATCCCGACGCTGTATCAGGCGCTCGGCATCTACCTGCCGCTGATTACGACAAACTGCGCCGTGCTCGGCGTCGCGCTGAACAACATCACGGATGGGTTCAACCTGCTCGAGTCCGTTGTCTCCGGCGTCGCGGGTGGCCTGGGCTTCACGGTTGCCATCATCCTGTTCGCCTCCGTCCGCGAGCGGCTCGAGGGCATCGACTGCCCGAAGGCGTTCCGGGGCTTCCCGATCGCGCTGGTCTCCGCCGGCCTGATCGCACTGGCGTTCATGGGCTTCTCCGGCATGAAGATCTTCGGATAAGGGGGCGCATAATATGAACAGTATTGTCATTGCCATCATCGTCCTCGGCGCGATGGCGCTTGTCTTCGGGCTTGTGCTCTCGCTGGCGGGCAAGGCGTTCGCCGTCAAGACGGACGAGCGGTTGGAGCCGATGGTTGAGGCGCTGCCCGGCGCAAACTGCGGCGGCTGCGGCTTCGCGGGCTGCAACGCCTACGCCAAGGCCGTCCTCGAGGGCAAGGCCAAAATCGGGCTGTGCGCCGCCGGTGGCGACGCGGCCGCGCAGAAAATGGCCGAAATCATGGGCGTCGCCGCCGAAAAGACGGAGCGTCAGGTCGCGCTGGTGCGCTGCTCCGGCCACCATGTGGTCAAGAAGGGCCAGTACGCGGGCATCTCTGACTGCGTCGCGGCCTCCAAGGTTGCGGGCGGCAACAGCATGTGCGCCTACGGCTGCCTCGGCTACGGCACCTGCGTCGCGGCCTGCAAGTTCGGCGCGCTGTCCATCGTGGACGGCATTGCGCGCGTGGACCTTGAGAAGTGCACCGGCTGCTTTGCCTGCCGGGACGCCTGCCCGCGCGGCGTGATCGTCGCGGTGCCGTACTCTGAGAACATCATCGTCGGCTGCGCCAGCCGCGAGAAGGGCGCGAAGCTGCGCAAATACTGCGACATCGGCTGCCTCGGCTGCCACCTGTGCGAGCGCACCTGCCAGCACGACGCAATCCATGTGGTGGACAATCTTGCCTCCATCGATCCGAGCAAATGCGTCGGCTGCGGCGAGTGCGTCGACAAGTGCCCGCGCCACCTGATCGTCGATATCCGCCGTGCCGACACCGGCACAGCTGCCGAACCGGCAGCAATCGCAAAATAACACAAAACGCGACAAATCGCCCGCCATCCGAAATGATGGCGGGCGATTGTCTTATCAGAACCGTCGGGGCAAGCAAGACGCAGGGGGCGAATTGCCGGAGCCAATTCGTTGCGCCAAATCCCTCCGCACGGGCGCACACACAGGTGCGCCCCTACCCGTGGTTCGGGAAATGAACATAATACGCACCGCACGTAGGGCGGGGGCCATTAGAGTCTTTTTGTCTTATTCCAAAGTCTCCAGCTCCTCCTGCCAGATCGCGCAGACGGCGTCGGAGGGCATGCGCCAGTCGCCGCGCGGTGAGAGTGTGACGGAGCCGACCTTCGGCCCGTCGGGCAGGCAGCTGCGCTTGAACTGCTGCGAGAAGAAGCGCCAGTAGAACTTCTTGAGCCATTTGAGAATCGTCGCGTCGTCATACGCGCCCGCAAAGGCGTAGCGCGCGAGGCGGTAGATCTTCGCGGGCGCAAAGCCCCAGCGGACGCAATAGTACAGGAAAAAGTCGTGCAGCTCGTACGGCCCGACGAGATCCTCTGTGATCTGGCTGATCTCGCCGTCCTTCGCGGGCAGCAGCTCCGGCGAGACGGGCGTGGCCAGAATGTCGCGCAGCACCGCGGCCAGCTCCGGATCGCCGCAGACGCCCGCTTCGTAGTCCACAAGATGCCGCACGAGCATCTTCGGCACGGAGGTATTCACGGCGTACATGCTCATGTGATCGCCGTTGTACGTTGCCCAGCCGAGTGCCAGCTCGCTGAGGTCGCCCGTGCCGACGACAAAGCCTCCATGCTCGCCCGCGAGATCCATGAGCACCTGCGTGCGCTCGCGTGCCTGCGAATTTTCATATGTCACGTCCGTCACAGCGGGGTTGTGGCCAATATCGGAAAAATGCCCGTTCACGGCGTCGAAAATGTTGACGCACCGGAGCGTGCAGCCGAGCTTTTCGGAGAGAAGTTCGGCGTTCGAGCGCGTGCGCTTCGTCGTGCCGAAGCAGGGCATCGTCACGGCCAGCACGTCGCTGTGCGGCCTGCCGAGCAAATCCATCGCCCGCGCCGCAACCAGCAGCGCCAGCGTCGAGTCGAGTCCCCCGGACACGCCGACGACAACACATTTTGCATTCGTGTGCGCAATGCGCTTTTGCAGCCCCATGGACTGGAGCGTGAAAATCTTTTCGCATCGGGCCGCGCGCCGCGCCGGGTCCTCCGGGACGAACGGAGTGCGCGAATAGAAGCGGGTCAGCTCTGTGCGCTCGAGCGCGCCGCCGAACGCAATCTCGCGGTAGCCGCCCACGCCGCCGAACGTGCTCATCCGCCGCCGCTCGTGGACAAGCCGCCCGACGTCGCACTCCGAGAGAATCAGCCCGCTCGGAGTCGTCAGCTCGGCAAGCACGCCGCCGTTCTCGCAGAGTAAGCTGTGGCCGGTGTAGACCAGATCCTGCGTGGACTCCCCCGCGCCCGCGCTCGCGTAGGCATAGGCACAGACAAGGCGCGCCGACTGCCCGGATACCAGCTCGCGGCGGTACTCGTCCTTCGCGACGATCTCGTCGGAGGCGGAGAGGTTCACGATCACCGTCGCCCCCGCCAGCGCGTGACGGATCGAGGGCGGGTTCGGCACCCAGAGATCCTCGCAGATCTCGCAGCCCACCTTCAGCTCCGGCAGGTTCCGGTGGCACAGCAGGATATCCGTCCCAAACGGCACGGCGCGCCCGCCCAGCTCGACCTCGGTAAACGCCGCCTCGGACGCGGGCGTGAAGTGGCGGCGCTCATAGAACTCGGAATAATTCGGAATATGGCTCTTCGGAATCAGCGCCAGCACCTGCCCGCCATAGAGCGCGGCGGCGACGTTGTACAGCCGGTCGCGCACGATGAGCGGCAGGCCGACAAAGAGCAGCGTATCCAGCGCAGCCGTCTGCTCCGCCAGCTTCAAAAGCGCATCGCGCGCCGCGTCCAGAAGCCTGCGCTGCAAAAACAGGTCGTGGCAGGTGTAGGCCGTCAGCCCCAGCTCCGGGAACACGGCGACCTTCGCACCCCTGACAGCCGCCTCGCGGGCAAGCGCCAGCGTCGCGCCGGCATTGTGCGCCACATCCGCAACGCGCACCTCCGGCACGCAGCAGGCCAGTTTGACAAATCCATCTTGCATGGACAGCTCCTCCGTTTCAAAAAAGGCGCCCTTTGTCGGTTTTCCGGGATTATTTTTTCTTCTGCTTGACGCCGCGGCGGATGACGATCTTCTCCTTCGGCGCCTTTTTCTCTGCGAGCATCCGCGCCTCGGCCGTCTTTTTTTCCTGCTCCCATGTCTGTAGATTCCGGAACATGGGGATCAGCAGGATCGCATGCAGCACAAGGAAAATCGTAATCATCACGCTGTCCGAATCCGCAGTGAAGATGAAAAAGCCCTGCGACGAAACCAGCGCCATCACAGCCATCAGGCAGTAGCACAGCCCGTGCGTCAGCGCCACGGCCCAGAGGTTCTGCACCCGCAGATATACGGAGCACAGGAAGAGCGAGAGCATCAGCGTGCCGAACACCTGCGCAATCGTCGCGTTGCTCGGGCCGTTGAGGACATAGAACAGGCTCCAGAGCGTGCACATGGCAATCAGCTTCTGCTGCACGGCCTTGGCGCTTGTCTCCGTCTTGTGCAGCAGGTTGCAGCCGATGCCGCACAGGAGCGCGTCCTGCAAATAGCACATGGCGAAATAGTAGAACACCTGATAGGCGATGTCAAACGCGTTGTGATCCGGCGTCACGCTGCCGGAATAGACGACGGAGAGCACCGCCATCGGCACGCCGACCACCAGCAGCGGCGCGCAGAGCTTCATGCCCGCGAGCATATGCTTGCCGGTACGGCCGATGCCGGGCTTGTTAAAGCCAAGGAAATACGCCGTAATCAGCACCAGCGTCATCAGTGCGATGTGGACGACGAGCGGTTCCAGCGGCGTCAGGAACAGCTTCAGCGCGCCGACTACCAGCAGCGCCACCACCATAAAGGGCATCACATGCTTCTGCGCCAGTTTTGCGAAGCCGTTCCGGCCGAGGTTCGGATTGGAATACTGCGGACGTTTCATCCGCGGGCTGTTCAGATCCAAAATAGAGTCCCTCCTGTGTATCGTTTCCCGTTTCGGCAGGTTCTAACCGCCTGGCCGTTGATGCTCCCGGAAGGGTACCATCGGAAAAAGGCGGCAATTTCTCAACGTGATTCGCCGGTTTGCGGCTATTATAGCATAGCCTCCGCCATCCTGCAAGCCGTCATATGGGCTGGGCGCTGTCGAAAAAGCCGTTGTCGCGGAACGAGACGTAGTCCCCGTCCACCACCACGAGGTGGTCGAACAGCTCGATGCCCACCGCGCGCAGCGCCCGGTCGATCTCCCCGGTCGTCTGCTCGTCCTCCGGCGAGGGCAGGGCAATCCCGCTCGGATGGTTGTGCGCGAGCACAACCACGGACGCGTTGCACGCCAGCGCCGCCTCCAGCACGCGGCGCGTGCTGACAAAGCTCATGTTGACATTGCCGCGGTGCACCAGACGGCAGGCGAGCAGCTTCCACTTTGCGTCGAGGCACAGCACATAGACGACCTCGTCCCGCTCGCCGAAAAAGCGCGCCATCAGATACTCCGCGATCTGCGCCCGGCTGGTAAAGACGCCGGAAAACTTATCCTTTGTGTCCATCAGGCGGCGCGTCACCTGCATAATGGCCGCCAGCAGCACCGCCGCACTGCGGCCCACGCCCTTTATGGCGCACAGCGACTCCACCGGCGCTTCAAGCACGCCGCGCAGCGAGCCGAAATGCGCAATGAGCTGCCTTGCCAGCGCGGCCGTATCCTGCCGCGGCAGGGCATAGAAGAGCAGCAGCTCCAGAAGCTGCCCGTCGTGCATACTCTCCGGGCTGGTCAAAAACTGTGCGCGCAGGCGCTCGCGGTGGCCGCCGTGATCTACGGTTGGTAGTTCCATCCTGTCAATCCCCTGCCTCCGCCTTCGCGAAGATTTTCTTCTTCCAGCCACCCTGATAGAACCGGGCGAGCGTCGGGAGCATGCTGAGCACAAATCCGACGCCGGTCGAGAGCCACACGCCGTTCAGGCCGAGCCCGCAGGCGTAGGCCAGCACATACGCCGCCGCAATCCGGGCAACCAGCCCCCAGAACGAGAGGATCGTCGCGAACCGCGCGTCGCCGGCGCCGCGCATGACGCCCATCGTCACCTGCGTCACGCACAGGAACAGATAAAACGGCGCGATGCGCACCAGATAGTTGCAGCCGTATTCGACCACCAGCGACCCCGCGTCGGCCACGAACATGCCCAGAAGCTGCCGCCGGAACACCACCAGAACCGGCGTCAGCACAATCGCAAAAATGCAGCCTGCGAGCATCATCTGCCGCCGCGCCTTGTAGACGCGGTCCATCTTTCCCGCGGCGCAGTTCTGGCCGGAGAACGGCGCCATGGAGACGCCCGTGATGATGAGCGGCATGCCGACCAGCTGATCGACCCGCTGGCCCGCCAGAAACGCGCCCATGGCCGCCGCGCCGAAGCTGTTGACCAGCCGCTGCTGCCACATGAAGCACACGGACGAGATGCCCGTGTTGATGGCCTCGGGGATGCCAAGGCGC
Source organism: uncultured Oscillospiraceae bacterium (assembly GCA_964652075.1). Classification (GTDB taxonomy): domain Bacteria; phylum Bacillota; class Clostridia; order Oscillospirales; family Oscillospiraceae; genus CAZYZQ01. The sequence continues at coordinate 8,091 of CAZYZQ010000058.1, read as the reverse complement.
ATCGCAAGGCGGAAGACCTCGCCGTCAAAGACAAACTGCTTCGGCTTGTACCACATGATCGGGTATTTCAGCCGGATGTACACAATCGCGCACAGGCAGGCGATGGCCTGGCTGGCCGCCGAAGCGAGCGCCACGCCGACCACGTCCAGATGCAGCCACAGTACGAGCACCAGATCCAGGATGATATTGACCACACACGAGACGATCAGGAACACCAGTGGGAACACGCTGTCTCCCATTGAGCGCAGGCATCCGGCCAGCAGGTTGTACAGGAAGATGAATACCGCGCCCGCGTAGTACACGCGCAGATACGTCACGGCCATGTCGAGCACGCCGTCCTCCTCCGGGGTACCGAGGACGTACTTGAGCAGCGGCCGGGCGCAGAAGAAGACGACTGCCATCATGATAAACCCGCCGACAATGACGCACAGATAGGTCGTCGAAAACGTCTTGCACAGCATGTCCTCGCGCTTTGCGCCGAAAAACTGCGCCACCACGACGCCCGCGCCGGTCGAGAAGCCGAGCACCAGCGCATTGAACAGCGTGATCGGCGTATAGGTCGCCGCCACGCCCGCCAGCGCCGCCTCGCTTACAAACCGGCCGACAACAATGGAGTCGACGATGTTGTAGGTCATCTGCAAAATCTGCCCTAAGAAGATAGGTAGCATAAACAGCAGAATTGTGCGCAGTACCGGGCCTTTTGTCATATCGCGGGACATATGGAAGCCTCCCTTTTTTCTCTCTTTTAGACAGTATAGCACAAAAGTAGCCGTTTGCACAGCCCCAGCCGCGCGGGTTCCGGCAAAAAAGGGACTGTTGCAAACTGATTTTTTGCAATAGTCCCCTGCGCTCAACGCGCTTCCAGCGGGATATAGTGCTTCCGTTCGAGCAGGCTGCGGTAGTTCGGGCGGATGATTTTGTCCATATTCGTCAGCTCCTCCAGCCGGTGCGCGCTCCAGCCGACAATGCGTGCAATCGCGAAGATCGGCGTATACAGCTCCAGCGGAATGTCCAGCATACTGTACACAAAGCCGGAATAGAAGTCCACGTTTGCCGAAACGCCCTTGTAGATCCTGCGCTCGGCGGAGATGACCTCCGGCGCCAGCCGCTCGATCATGGAGTAGAGCGCGTAATCATCCGACCGCCCCTTGGCCTCGGCCAGCCGCTGGACAAAGGTCTTGAAGATCTGTGCGCGCGGGTCGGAGATGGAATAGACCGCGTGGCCCATGCCGTAGATCAGGCCCTGCCGGTCGAACGCGTCGCGGTGCAGCAGGCGCTGGAGGTACCGGCGCACCTCGTCCTCGTCCTTTGTATCGCGCACCTCGCTGCGCAGCGCGTCCATCATCTCCACTACCTTAATATTCGCGCCGCCGTGTTTCGGCCCCTTGAGGCTCGAGAGCGCCGCCGCGATGACCGCGTAGGTGTCCGCGCCCGAGGAGGTCACAACGCGCGTTGTAAAGGTCGAGTTGTTGCCGCCGCCGTGCTCCATGTGCAGCACGAGCGCAATATCGAGCACATGCGCCTCAAGCGCCGTATACGTCTTGTCCGGGCGCAGCAGGCGCAGCAGATTCTCCGCCGGGGACAGCTCGTCGTCCGGGCGGTGGATGTAAAAGCTGTCGTCGCAGTCATAGTGGTTGTACGCGTGGTAGCCGTAGACCGCGAGCTGCGGGAACACGGCAATCAGCTTCAGGCACTGGCGCAGCACGTTGGCCGTGTCCAGATTCGATACATCCGGGTCGTAGCTGGCGAGCGTCAGGACGCTCTTGGTCATGGAGTTCATGATGTCGCCCGTCGGGGCCTTCATAATGACGTCGCGGGTGAAGTTCACCGGCAGGCGGCGGCTCTCGTTCAGGATGTCGTGGAACTCGTCCAGCTCCTCCTGCGTCGGCAAATCGCCGAACAGCAGCAGCCACGCCGTCTCCTCAAAGCCGAAGCGCCCGGAAAAGCCGCGCACCAGCTCCTGGATCTCGATGCCGCGGTAGAACAGCTCGCCGTCGCACGGCGTCTTGACGCCGTCCTTTTCCGAAAACGCGTGAATGAGCGAAATGTTGGTCAGCCCCGCCAGCACGCCGGTACCGTTCTTGTCACGCAGGCCTCGCTTGACGCCATATTCGTCGAACAGTGCAGGAGAAATCCGGTCGGAGGCCAGCAGGCGCTCGGCACACTGATTCGTAAACCGGCTAAACTCCCCGGCCGGCATCCGTTCTTTGCTTTGTGTCCTGTCTTTCATATGCCATACCTCCAAAAAGAAAACTGTTAGCTAAGTGTATCAAATTTTGGAGCGCTATGCAAGGGAAATTTGGAAATATTCTGGAAAATTTACAGTTTGTTCAAAACAAATCCGGTTTTTTTCTTTTTTTTGCAAAAGTGCGAAACCGGCGGGCATATTTTCCGTCTATCCAGATGACAAGCAAATTAGGAGGTTTTCCCCATGAAAAAAAGAAACTTATTGATTCCCATTTTTCTGTTGCTTTTCCTGCTTGCCGGCTGCGCCAAAAAGAACACCCTGCTTGCCGGCGCGGCGCCGGAAATCAGCGCGCTCTCGCTCTTTCACTACGACGGCGAGACGATCACGCGGCAGCTCCTGTTTGACGCCGCGCAGGAACAGAAGCTGCTGGACGCGCTGGCCAGGGTCCCCGCAAAGCAGGATGCAAGCTGGCTCCCCACGCAGGCCACCGCGCCGATCTGGGCATTTGAAATTTCCAACAAGGACGGCGAGAGCCTGTACGGCGCCTGGTCGGACGGCCACTGGATCACGTCGGACGGCGCGGTCTATACCTTCGACTTCGATTTCGCCGCCCTGCAGTCCGCCTACGACTGGGACGCGGACACCACGGACACCTTCTCCGACTTCTCCGTCCTGCCCTGCGCGCGTGTCATGACGCGAGGGGAAGACGGCTGGCACGCAGAGCTTCTGACCCCCGCCGCGCCCCTGACGCCGCCGGAGGGGATCTCGATGACGCTGACGGAGTTCCTGCTGCCGGGCAAGCTCACGGTGGAGCTTGTCAACAACAGCGAAGAGGAGTGGAGCTACGGCAAGTACTTCTCTGTGCAGGCGCTTCTGGACGGCGTCTGGTACAACATCCCGCCCGTCCCCGGCGCGTGGGGCTTTGAGGACATCGCCATGCTGCTGCCCGCCGGCAAGACGGCAGAGGAGAGCTACATGCTCGCCATGTACGGCAACCTCCCCGCCGGTACCTACCGTCTCGTCGTCGAGGGCCTGAGCGCGGAGTTTACCATCGAATAAAAATGCATCCCACCGACGCGCCGCGAATTCTGCACCGCACCACCAATAGAACGGCTCTGTGAGCGCCCCAGAGGGGGGAGCTGGCGGCGATAGCCGACTGAGGGGGGACGCGGTAGGGGGTACGATACAAAGAGGCTATAGGCGAATTCGTAAAATCTGAACTCCCACCATCCCATTCGCGGCCCTTCATCTCGCGCAAGTCCATCCCCCTTCTGGCACGGGCTCTCGCCCGTGCCACCTCCCCCTCTGGGGAGGTCACGGGGGACGTTCTATTGGAAGAATATGCAAAATTCCAGTGCATTCCACCGGTGCGCCGCGATCTGGAGGATGGTACGAAATATGCAAAAGCCGTAGGGCGGGGGCAAGCCCCCGCCCTTCCTGAAAAGCAGCAACGGGGCCAGGCAGATTGCCTGGCCCCGAATTTTTTGTTGGAATTTTTCAGTTGAAATTATACCGGTCGACAATCGGCGTGCGGTGCTGCGTCACGTCGTTGAAGTACTCGAACAGGCTGATGCCGAGGAACGAGCCGCTGATATTCGTGACGTTCTGATAGCCGCACCCCTGCAGGCAGCGGATCGCGTAGTAGCTGCGCTGGGACGAGCGGCAGTGCAGATACACCGGCACGTCGCGCGGGATCTCGTCCATGCGTGCACGCAGCTGCGGCAGCGGGATGTTGTGCGCGCCGTTGAGGTGGCCCGCCGCGAACTCGCCGGGGTTGCGCACATCGACGATATACGCGCCGGACTCCACCAGCTCGCGTACCTTGTCCACATGCACCTGTTTCACTTCGCCGTAGAGCACGTTCAGTGCGACAAGCGCAGCCTGATTGACGATGTCCTTCGGCGTGCCGAACGGCGGGGCGTAGCACAGCTCCAGCTCCTTGAGATCCTCGAGCGTCGCGCCCATGGTAATCATGGCCGCGATGACGTCGATGCGCTTGTCAACCGCGCCGCGGCCGATGGCCTGCGCGCCGAGGATGCGCCCGGTCGGCACCTCGAAGATCAGCTTGAACGCCATGTAGTGGCTGTCCGGCATCAGCGAGACCTTGTCGGGCGGGAACACCAGCACGGAGTCGCACGGGATGCCCGCCTTCGCGGCAGCCTTCTCGCTCAGGCCGGTCGCGGCCGCGTTCTGCGAAAAGACGCGGATGCAGGACGAGCCGATAAATCCGCGGTTCGAGTGGCTGCGGCCGCAGATGTGATCCGCCGCCGCGCGGGCCGCGCGCTGCGCGGGGCCTGCCAGTGCCAGACGGCCCGGCTCGTTCGTCAGGCGGTTGAAGCCCTCAACCGCGTCGCCCACGGCGTAGATGTCGGGGTCGCTCGTCTGGTAGTTGTGGTTGACCAGAATGCCGCCGGTCTTGCCGATGGCCAGCCCCGCCGCCTCCGCCAGCGCCGTGCAGGGCCGGATGCCGACGCACATCACAACGAGCTCCGCCGGGAGCGTGAACGTCTCGCCGCCGCGCGACACACAGACCTGCCCGTCCTCCACGGCGGTCAGCATGCTGGACAGATACAGCTCGACGCCGTTGTCCAGCAGCTCCTTGTGCAGGATCTGCACCATGTCGTAGTCGAACGGCGCCATGATCTGCTCAAGGCCCTCAACGAGCCGCACAGTCTTGCCCGCCTTCTGTAAATTCTCCGCCGCCTCGATGCCGATAAAGCCGCCGCCCACCACGACGACGTTCTGCACGTCCGCCCGGCCGGCGCATGCCTTCAGCGCGGCAATGTCCGTGACGTTGCGGATCGTAAAGACGTTTTCGCGGTCAAGTCCCGCAATGCTGCGCGGCAGTACCGGATCGGCGCCGGGCGCGAGCATGAGCTTGTCATAGGCTTCCGTATACACCTCGCCGGTGGCGAGATTTTTGACCGTGACGGTCTTCTGCGCGCGGTCGATGGCCGTGACCTCGCTTCGTACGCGCGCGTCGATATTGTACTGCTTTTTGAAGCGCGGCGGATCCATGAGGAGCAGATCCTCCTCCGCCACCGTCCCGCTCAGATGGTAGGGCAGGCAGCAATTGGAAAACGAGACATGCGCGCCCCGCTCCAGCATCACAATCTCCGCCTGCTCGTCCAGCCGCCGGACACGCGCCGCCGTGGACGCGCCGCCGGTCACGCCGCCGATAACCACCAGTTTCATAAGTACCCCTTCCTTTCATGCCGCAGTTTTTGATCCTTCTGGTTCGATTGTAGCATCCGAACCGCGGAATTACAACACAATTTCTCATTCGGAAACAGAAAAGCAGCGGGCGCACAGCTCTGTGCGCCCGCTGCTTTTCAGCCTTGCGGGAAGCCTGCAGCGCCGGAGCGCCGGGAGGCAATCCGGATATGGACAGCGCTCACTCGAAATGGAAATTCTCCTCATTCTGCTCCCGGAAGATCGCGAAAACCGCCTCCAGCTCGCTGTCGTCATCGACAGCGGCATAGCGCGCCTCGTCGCCGGACGCGTCCTCCATCCGCAGGATGGCGACCTCGCCGGACTCGTCGTCCAGCGGCAGCAGCACGACGTAGACCGCGCCGTTGTACGACACCTCGTCGAGCAGCTCGCAGGCGACCTCCTGTCCGTCCTCGTCGGTGAGATAGACAACGTTCTCCTCGTCCAGCTCCTCCAACTCGTCCAGCGCGTCGTCCGCCGCCTTTTCCAGTTCATTCGGTTCCATACTGTTCCCTCCTTTGCGGGTTTGCAGCTCCATCATACCACACGCCGTGCGCGGGCGCAAGCCGCCAAAGTTTGGGGAATCTCAGAACAGGCTCTTGAGCTTGTCCGCGACGCCGCCGAGCTTGTCGCCGGTCAGCTTGGCCTTGACGCCGTCGACAACCTTCTCGACCATGCCGTCCGGAATATCCACGCCCAGCGCGTTTTCGACCGCGTGGACGGGGTTCTTCTGGAACTCCTCCTTGAACTTCGGGTCCTTTGTGATTTTTTCCGTGATTTTTGTGATCTCCTGCTTGATATCCATTGTAAGATGCTCCTTTTTCATTTCTGTCCCAGCCGCGTCGATATACCGGCTGCGGTATTCCAGTGTGACAAAGGTCAGAAAGATGTGGTAGTGCATCATCTCGATCGCAAACGACGAGGACGGGATATGTACCAGCATATCGGCAAGGCTTGTCAGCATCGGCTCTGTGAGCGGCGTAATCATAACCGAGCGCGCGCCGATCTCACGCAGGTCGTGCAGGAGCCGCATCAGCGGCTGCGCCGGGATGCTGCGCCCCGCGAAGATCAGCACCAGCGCGTTCGGTTCCAGATGCTTCACGCACTGCACCATGCTCTCCGGCCTGGTATAGAGCTTCGTCTTCTTCCCGCCCATAATCAGGTCATATTGCAGGTGCTCGACGCAGAGCGTCGGCACGTCGATGGAATAGATCATAACCGCGTCGGCCCCGTTGATCCACGACGCGACCTGCACGGGGATCTCATGGTCGAATGTCCGCTGGATCTGTTCCAGGTCTCGCTGCAGCAGCCGCAAAAACGATCCCTGCAGGTCATACGGGTCCGAGACCATGTCGCTCGGCATGGAGCGGTTGTGCAGAGGATAGTTGCGCAGCAGATCCCACAGCGAGCTGCGGAAATCCGTGTAATTCCGGAAGCCCATCTCCCGCACCAGGCGGCTGACGGAGGCCGTCGAGGTCAGGCACAGCTCGGCAATCCGTTCAATGGAGAGCGACGGCAGCTCCTGCAAATGGGCAAACATCACCGTCAGGATATCATGGTACAGGCTCTTCTCCGGCGTGGCGTTGTAGAACGTCAGCATCTGGTGCATCAGTGCCATATGGCCTCACTCCTCTCAGGAATTATTCCTATTTACAATTTTCTGTAAATTTATACAAATTCTCCAAAGCGTTTTCGAAAAAATCCGCTGGTATTTGTAGAATTTTGATGATATTATGTAGATATCAGTAAGCCGTTTTGTGCAAAAATGGAAATAGAATTGGAGGGTTCTCAATGAGAAAATGGAAACAAATCCTTGCACTGGTTCTGACGCTGGCCCTGTGTCTGGCGCTTCTGGCCGGCTGTGCCAGCAAGACCGAAGAACCGGAAGCACCCACCGACACACCCGAAACCCCTGAGACGCCGGAAGAGCCGGAGACCCCGGAAGAACCGGAAACACCCGAGGAACCGGAGACCCCGGAAGAACCCGATGACGACGATCCGGAAGAGATCGTGGAGATCACCATGTCCATGTTCGACCCGATGGCCAACGGCGACAAGGCTGAGCACGTCGAAGAGGCGATCAACGCCATCACGGAAGAGAAGCTCGGCATCCACCTTGAAATCACCTGGTTCGACATCGGCTCCTGGCAGACCCAGATCAGCCTGATGGCTTCCTCCGGCGACCTGCCCGACATCATCGGCTCCTTCGCCGTCACATCATTGACCAGCCTGTACTCAAACGGTGAACTGATGGACGTCTCCCCGTACCTCGATCAGCCGTGCGCAGAGGGCCTGATGAATGTTGTCGGCAATTACCTCGACGCGATGACCATCAACGGCGGCGTCTACGGCTTCCCGACCTACCGCATCTACGCGACCGATCAGTTTCTCATCATGCGGCAGGATATGCTCGACGAGCTGGGCCTGACCGACAAGGCGAAAAACATGACGACATGGGCCGAGTTCGACGAGATCCTCGCCGCGGTCGACGCACAGTATGACGACATCTTCCCGATGGGCAAGGGCTCGGGCTACAGCGTCCTGAACTACAGTCCAGTACAGTATAACAGCATTCTGGAGGGTGGAGAGTTCGCCGACTACATTGTCTATGACAGCATTGGTGACAGCACACTTGGCGCTGTATTTACCGACAACGAAGGCAATGTCAGCTTCAACTACGAGCAGCCTGGGTA
>CAZYZQ010000057.1:0-14471 GCA_964652075.1 uncultured Oscillospiraceae bacterium | reverse complement strand
TGACCCACGGCAGCCCCGTGAACTTCTCCGGCAAGTACTACAACATCGTCCCCTACGGCGTGAACCTCGAGACCGGCTATATCGACTACGACGAGCTGCGCGAGATTGCACGGCGCGAGAAGCCGAAGATGATTATCGCGGGCGCGTCCGCCTATCCGCGCACGATCGACTTTGAGAAGTTCGCGGAGATCGCGCACGAGGTCGGCGCAAAGCTGATGGTCGATATGGCGCATATCGCGGGCCTGGTCGCGGGCGGCGAGCATCCGTCCCCCGTGCCGTATGCCGATATTGTTACCACCACGACACACAAGACGCTGCGCGGCCCGCGCGGCGGTATGATCCTGACGAACGACGAGGCGCTGGCGAAGAAGATCAACTCCGCCGTGTTCCCCGGCGCGCAGGGCGGCCCGCTGATGCACATTATCGCGGCCAAGGCCGTGGCGCTCGGCGAGGCGCTCCAGCCTTCGTTCAAGGCGTATGCGCACCAGATTGTGGTCAACGCGAAGGTGCTGGCCGACAAGCTGCTGGAAAAGGGCTTCCAGCTTGTCTCCGGCGGCACGGACAACCATCTGATGCTGCTTGACCTGCGTGGAACCGAGCTGACCGGTAAGGAGCTTGAAAAGCGCCTCGATTCAGTCAATATTACGGTCAACAAGAACAAGGTGCCGGACGATCCCAGAAGCCCGTTTGTCACGAGCGGCGTGCGCATCGGCACTCCGGCGGTCACGACCCGCGGCTTTGTCGAGGCGGACATGGAGGTTGTTGGCGAGCTGATTGCCCAGTGTGCGTTCGAGTACGAGGAGAAGGCCGACGAGATCCGCGCCGCAGTCGCGGAGCTGAACCGCAAGCATCCGATCTACAACGTTTAAGCCGGACGGCGGGCACACGAAGCACCGTGTGCCCGCTTTTTGAAATGGAGGGAAGCGCCATGTACCAGCCGCTTGCGGACGCGCTGCGGCCGCAGTCGCTGGACGAGGTCTGCGGCCAGCGGCACTTGCTCGGCGAGGGCGCCGTGCTGCGCCGGATGATCGACGCGGGCAGCGTCCCAAACCTGATTTTCTACGGCCCGTCCGGAACGGGCAAGACGACCGTTGCGAACATCATCGCGGCGAAGACGCACCGCAAGCTCTGCCGCCTGAACGCGACCACGGCGTCGACCGCCGATATCCGGGAGATCGTATCGCAGCTGGATACGCTGCTCGCGCCGAACGGCGTGCTGCTATATCTGGACGAGATCCAGTCCTTCAACAAGCGCCAGCAGCAGTCGCTGCTGGAATACATTGAGAACGGCAGCATTACGCTGATTGCTTCCACAACGGAAAATCCGTATTTTTACGTCTACAACGCAATTTTAAGCCGCTGTACGGTATTTGAGTTCCGGCCTGTGCCGCCGGAGGAGGCGCTGCGCGCTGTAATGCGCGCGGCGCAGACGCTTGCGGCGCGCGGTGGCCTGCAAGTCGAGGCAGAGGCAGGCGCATGGGAGCATGTGGCGGCGGCCTGCGGCGGCGATGTCCGCAAGGCGCTCAACGCGGTTGAAGCCCTGTTTGCGGCGGGACGTGTGGAGAACGGGTGCCTGCGCGTCACGCTGTCCGATGCGCGCGAGGTTTCACAGAAATCCGCCATGCGCTACGACCGCGATGGCGACGGGCACTACGACCTGCTCTCCGCGCTGCAAAAATCCATCCGCGGCTCAGATCCGGACGCGGCGGCGCACTATCTGGCGTGCCTGCTGGAGGCGGGCGACCTGACCTCGCCGTGCAGGCGGCTTCTTGTGATTGCGGCGGAGGACATCGGCCTTGCGCATCCGCAGGCGATGGCGGTTGTCAAGTCCTGTGTGGACGCGGCGCTGCAGCTGGGCCTGCCGGAGGCGCGGATTCCACTGGCAGAGGCGGCGCTGTTTCTGGCGACCTGCCCCAAGTCCAATTCTGCCATATCGGCCGTTGACGCTGCCATGGAGGATGTGCGGGCCGGACGCGGCGGCGAGGTACCGGATACGCTCCGCGACGGCCACTATGCCGGCGCGCAGAAGCTGGGCCATGCACAGGGCTACCGGTATCCGCATGCGTTTCCACACCACTGGGTGCAGCAGCAGTACCTGCCGGATGCGCTTGCGGAAAAACGATACTATGAGTACGGCGACAACAAGCTGGAGCAGGCTGCAAAGCGGTATTGGGATCTGATCAAAAATCCGTAAAGATTCCCTGTGCGCCGTAATCCCAGTGCTCCAGATGCCCGCCTGTCAGCTGATAGCGCAGCGGCGCGGGCGGCGCGGACGGCAGGCGCTGGATCACGGCGAGCTTCAGCTTCCGCCGCTCCGGTTGGATGGCCTTGATGTACACGGACACGGCCTGCCCCGGTGTGAGCGCGGCGTCCGGCTCGGACAGCCCGGACAGGTTGGGCGACAGTTCGATAAAGACGCCATAGGGGCGGACTGTGCGGACAACCCCGGTCACGGCCTGCCCGGGCGAGAACCGGGCGGCATTCTCCTCCCAGGTGCCGAGCAGTTCGCGGTGCGTCAGGTAGATGCGGCGGCTGAACGGGTCCATGGACAGAATCGCCGCGTGGATATGCTGGCCGGGCTGGAACCGCTCGGCACTGTGCCGGAGGCGGGAGACGCAGATGCGGCTCAGGTGCAGTAGCGCCGTGACGCCGCAGCCAATGTCGCAGAACGCGCCAAACGGTGCGAGACTTGTGACAACGGCGTCAACAATATCGCCGGGCACATGGTGAAGGAAAAATGCGTCGAGTGCGCGCAGCTGCGCCTCGCGCCGCGACAGCACCGCCGTCAGGCGGCCATTCTGGCTGCGCAGATCCTGCACGGTAAAGCAGACCGGGAGGCCCACACGCGAAAGAATGGCAATGTCCCGCACGTCCTCCGCGTTCCACGCGGCCTCCGCGCGGGGGATTACGCCTGCGACTGGTCCGAGCGGGACGCCGAGATTGTGGTCGGCGTCGCAGCAGGCGGCGGTGGCCTCTAAAATGGCATGGCTCTGCATGGCGGCGTACAGCGCTTCCGCGCCGCTGCCGGGGCAGGGCGCGCCGAGGCCCTCCGGTAAATACTGTTCCATATTTTCATTCCCCCTGTTTTCTGCATAAAACTGCGCGCATACGCCGCTGCCAAGCGGCTTCGCGCGGAACCGATAGTTCAGTCTATGCGCGCCGATGCGGCGCACAGCGCAACTTTTTTGGAGGTGGAGTATTTGGATATTCGACTGGGCGACGTGCTTCGCATGAAAAAAGCACACCCCTGCGGCAGCTGCGAATGGGAGGTACTGCGCACGGGGATGGATTTCCGCCTCCGCTGCCGTGGCTGCGGGCATGAGATCCTGACACCCCGCAGCAAGGCGGAAAAGAATATCAAAGAGGTTTTGCGTCATGAATAAACGTTACTGGTCTGCCAGAATTGTCAACATTGCGCCCTACGTGCCCGGCGAACAGCCGAAGAACCGGCGCTATATCAAGCTCAACACCAATGAAAACCCGTATCCGCCTTCACCGAAGGCGCTGGCGGCGGCGCGCGCGGCCGCTTCGGAGGAGCTGCGCCTGTATCCGGACCCGGATGCCAGCGCGCTGCGCGGCGCGGCAGCATCGTTTTACGGAATCCGGCCGACGCAGGTTTTTGTCGGCAACGGCTCGGACGAGGTGCTGGCCTGCTGTTTTCTGGCGTTTACCGACGCGCAGACCCCTGCGGTTTTCCCGGACATCACCTACAGCTTCTATCCGGTTTATGCGTTGCTGTTTGGCACAAAGACGCGTATTCCGCCGCTGCGGGAGGATTTTTCCATGCCGGTGGAGGAGCTGTGCCGGAATGACGGCACGGTGCTTCTGACAAACCCGAACGCCCCTACGTCGTTGGCGTTGTCGCGCGCGCAGGTTGAGGACATTGTGCGCGCGAACCCCGACCATGTGGTGATTGTGGACGAGGCGTATGTTGATTTCGGCGCGGAGTCGGCCATGCCGCTGCTTGCGCGGTACGACAATCTGCTCATCGTCCAGACGCTCTCCAAATCCCGCAGCCTCGCCGGCCTGCGGTGCGGTTTGGCGCTTGGAAGCGAGAGCCTGATTGCGGCAATGGACGCGGTCAAAAACTCGTTCAATTCCTATACGCTCGACCGTGTCGCCATTGCCGCAGCGACGGCGTCAATTGAGGACCGGGCGTACTTTGAGACGACTTGTCAGGCGGTCATCAGGACCCGCGATGCGGCTGCCGCGCGGCTGCGTGCGCTGGGCTGCACGGTGTTGCCCTCGGCGGCGAATTTCCTCTTTGTCTCGCCGCCCGACGGGAATGCGGCGGCACTCTTTGCCGCGCTGCGTGAGCAGGGAATTCTGGTGCGGTACTTTGCGAAGCCGCGCATCGACCGGTTCCTGCGGATCTCGGTCGGTACGGAGGAGGAGATGCAAACCCTGACAGACGCCGTTGCACGGCTCATTTAACGGAAAACAGACAAAACAGGTCACAATTCCTTATCGGAATTGTGACCTGTTTTTTTGCGCCCGCGCGGTATACTGGCTGGGTGAGGTGAGGCGGGACATGACCGGATTGTATTGGGCGGTGCGGACAGGGCTTCTGCTGTTCTGTACGCTGCGGCTGGGGCGGCTGTCGCTGCCGCTTTGGCGGCTTGCCGCGACGGCGCTTTTTGCCGCGCTCTGGCAGACGGCTGCGCAGATTGTTCCGGTTATGCAGACCGCCGCGATGCAGGCTGTGCTGCTGGCGTTTGAACTGCTGCTGGCGTTTTCCTGTACAGAGCGGGCCGTGCGGGCTGGAATCTTGCTCGTGCTGCTCTCGTTCGGGTTTGAAGCAGTCGTGCTGGCGCTCGAACATGCGCTGCCGGGCAAGCAGGCGTGGATCCCGGCCGGGGGGCTTCTGCTGTTCTGCACGCTCGTGGCCCGGCCGACCTCGCAGCCGGTGGAGCCGGTGACGGTGGAGGTGGGGGAGCGGCGCCTCCAGCTGTTGGCGCTGCACGACACGGGGAACACGCTGCGCGACCCAATCTCCGGCGGGGTTGTGCTGGTGGCGGATTGGACAAAGGCGGCGCGGCTGCTGCCTGAGACATGCAGGCCGCTGCTGACACAGCAGTCGTTGGAGGCCCCGGCACAGCTCCTGCCGCAGCTGCATGCGCTGTGGCCCGCGGGCGCGCTGCGGCTCGTGCCGTTTCACGCGGTCGGGACGGAGCAGGGGCTGCTGTTGGCGGTTGCCGGGCGCCTGCGATGGGCGGACGGCAGGGAGGAGATGGGCGTAATCGCGTTTTCCCCGTCGCACATCGGCGGCGGACGGCAGTTTGAAGCGTTGGCAGGAGGGATTGCATGAAAGTGGAAGTGCTTGGAACCATTTACTATATCGGCGGCAGCGACGTTCTGCCGCCGCCGCTCAAGGGGGCGGAGGAGCAGAACCTGATTCTGCGTGCCTGCGCGGGTGAGGAGACGGCCCGGCAGTCGCTGATTGAGCACAATCTGCGGCTGGTTGTCTATATTGCACGCCGGTTTGAGAATACGGGCGTCAATCTGGAGGATCTGATCTCCATCGGCACCATCGGGCTCATCAAGGCCATCGGCACGTTTAAGGCAGACCGGAATATCAAGCTTGCGACCTACGCGTCGCGCTGTATTGAAAACGAGATCCTGATGCACATTCGAAAGATTGCGAACCAGAAGACCGAAATTTCGCTTGACGAGCCGATCAATACGGACTGGGACGGCAATGAGCTCCTGCTCAGCGATATTCTTGGCACGGACGGCGATATTGTCGCGCGGCCGATCGAGGAGGACGCGGAACACCAGATGCTCTACGACGCGTTGGAGAAGCTGTCCGACCGCGAGAAGAAAATCATCACCATGCGCTATGGCCTCGGTGGCCGGAACGAGCGAACCCAGAAGGAGGTGGCCGACTCCATGGGCATCTCGCAGTCGTACATATCGCGGCTGGAGAAGCGGATTATGCTGCGCCTGCGGCGGGAGATGCAGCGGCAGATCTCATGAAAATGCCTTGCATTTGGCGCGGGCAGCGCGTATAATGGAAGAAAAATGCAAAGGAGAATTTCTTATGGCAAAACGACCCTTCGTGATTGGTATCGCGGGCGGCACAGCCAGCGGCAAGACGACGCTCGCTGCGCGGCTGAAGGAGGAGCTGGCGCCCCTCAAGGTGCACATCTTCAACACGGACAGCTACTACCGCTACCCGTTCCTGACGACCATCGCGCCGTTCAGCGGCATTGAGTATGTCGAGCACAACCACCCCGACTGCCTGCTGTTGAATGATCTGCTGCGCGACTTCTCCGCCGCCTGCGCCGGGCAGCCCTTCCAGCAGCGCATTTTTAACCCCGGGACGCAGGAGGAGCGCTTCGAGCAGTTTGACGAGGTGTTCGACGTGATCGTCATCGAGGGCCTGTTTATGCTTTACTTTGAGCGCATCCGCGCGCTGCTGGATCTCAAGGTCTTCGTCGACCTCGAGCCGGACGAGCGGCTGATCCGCCGCATCAAGCGCTGGCTGCCGCTGGGGCAGACCATGGACGAGATTGCCGAGCGCTACCTCGACACGGTTCGCTACCGTCACGATGAGTTTGTCGAGCCGACCCGCTGGTATGCGGACGTCGTCATCGGCGGCTGGCTCAAGCCGGAGAGCGTCGAGATCCTCAAGACCTACATCCGCGCGGGCGTTCAGAAGCTCGACGAGGCGTAAGAAATCTGCTGCGTGCTTCGGCTTATGCGCATCTGATACTTCATTGTTCCATAAAGAGGCGGGGACTGGCTGGAATGCTAGTCCCCGCCTCTTTGCAGCTCCTCCGCGCATCAAATCTGAAAAATATCCAGTTTACCCTCTTGACCAAGTAAAAAAGCCATGTTATAATTTTTTAAAAAATAGAACAAATGGAGAGATTTAGAATAAAAAAACGGATTTCGTCTTTCATCCTGACATTGCTGCTCTGCCTGGAGATGGCTGTCCCGGCTTTTGCGGCAGGTGGTTCTGAAAGAGATATTACCTGGCTGACTGTCGAGGGGAAGCCGTGCTATTACAACCGTAAACTGAATTGAATTACGGTACTGATAGATTACCATATCGCTTGTGTGGTTGATTTGACGACCGGCCAAGTCAGGGAGGACTATGTTTTGGTCGATGAATTTTCAGAGGGCCTTGCGTTGGTGGCAAAAGAGGACGCCTATGGAAATAGAAAGTATGGTTGTATCGACGAGACGGGAACGGTTGTGGTTCCTGTGGAGTATAACAATATGATTTGCTTTTCGGAGGGCCTTGCGCAAGTGAGCAAAGAGGATGTCTACGGTTATGAGAAATGGGGTTATATTGACAAGACAGGCGCGGCTGTGACCCCACTGGAATATGATGACGCCGGTGACTTCTCGGATGGTCTTGCGCGAGTTGCAAAAATGGACGCCGATGGCAATATGAAATGGGGATACATTGACAAGACAGGTGAGGTTGTGATCCCGTTAGACTATGATGCTGCCAGCGACTTTTCGGAGGGGCTTGCAAATGTGGCAAAAGTGAACGCTGAAGGGGAAGAAAAAAGGGGCTATATCGACAAAACAGGCGCGGTCGTGATTCCGCTGGAATATAACGAAACCAGAAGCTTTTCGGAGGGGCTCGCGCGGGTGGAAAAATATGTCGACATAGAAAACGAGAGATATGACGATATCAATATAGGAGGTGTAGTCATTAGCGTAAAAGGAATTATGAAGTATGGTTATATTGACAAAGCAGGCACTGCTGTGATTCCGCCTGAGTATGACGATGTCGGTTGGAGCTTTTCAGAAGGGCTTTTATCTGTGGCAAAAGTGGATGACAATGGCAATAAGAAATGGGGTTATGTTGACAAGACAGGCACTGTCGTAATCCCGCTTGAGTATGACGCTGCTGACGATTTTTCAGAGGGGCTTGCAGCTGTGGGAAAAGGAAAAACGCCCTACGGAAATTGTAAATGGGGCTATATTGACAAGACAGGTAAAGTTGTAATTCCATTTGAGTACGACAGTGCTTATAATTTTTCAGAGGGACTCGCAGGTGTTGGAAGATTTGGCATAAATGGAAAATGGGAAATAAAATGGGGCTATATTGATAAGACAGGTGCGGTTGTGATTCCATTGAAGTATGACATTGCTTGGGATTTTGAGGAAGGGTATACACTGGTGGGAAAAACAGATGCCAATGAAAACGAAAAATGGAATTATATAGACAAGACAGGCAAAACGCTTGTCTCTACGAAGTACGACAGTGTAGGCTTTGTCAGCTCCGACGGCATGAAATTTGCCGATTCTGACAACTTGATTTGGGTCAAGAAAGGGACAAAATACGGCGTACTCAGAGTTTCTGATTTGCCAATGGAGGAGGGCGGAACGGCGTTTCCCATTGTCCTGGTTGCCATCGGCGCGGTGGTTGTGGTTGTGTTGGCGACGGTGGTGCTGGTGCTGAAAAAGAAGAGGCGTACCGTAAAAGATGTCAGCGTGCCCACGGAACAGTAAAATAACAGGGCGCGCCGGAGACCCCGGCGCGCTTTTCGCACTTGCATCTTCGCTGTGAATGTGGTAAGCTGTTCTTAGAATCTGACAAAAGGAGATGTGTTCCATGACAAATGAGACAATCCGCACGCTCTGCGCGCGTGCGAGCTGCAACAGGTTTAAGCCGGAGCCGGTGTCGGACGAGGATTTAAAGCCGGTACTCGAGGCGGGACTGCACGCTGCGTCCGGCCGCAACAGTCAGTCGCCGATCATTGTCGTTGTACGTGACCCGGCCATGGTGCGCCGTTTGGCCGAGCTGAACACGCTGGGCCAGCCGGTTCTGAAAAATACGTTCTATGGTGCGCCGACCGTCCTGATTGTGCTGGCCGACCGCACTGCGCCGACGTATCTATATGACGGCAGCCTGACCATGGGAAACCTGCTCAACGCCGCCTTCGCCGCCGGGCTCGGCGCACGCTGGATTCACCGCGCAAAGGAGGTCTTCGACTCCGACGAGGGCAAGGCGCTGCTGCGCCAGTGGGGCATCGAGGGCGACTATGAGGGAATCGGCAACTGCATCATCGGCTACCCCGACATGGAGCTGTCGGCCAAGCCCATCCGCGAGGGCCGCGTGATCTACGCGGACTGAGCGCGGAAAGTTCGATATATCTGTTTTTGTGAAAGAAGCGGGACTGCACGAGCAAATGGCTGTGCAGTCCCGCTTCTTTGTGTATTTTGAAGAAATCACCTCTGACTGGTTGATTCTGAGGTGCACGGCTTCGATTTCGACGTATATGTCAATAAAACTTACGGATCAACGTTCATCATCGTTGTGACTGTGCAGAAGCAGTTGCTTGATCTCGGCCGCATAATAAAAAGTGCATTTGCTCTAAGATGGAGTCGATGCGTACCTTGTTCGTGGTGTAGTAAATGCGATTTCCGTCAACCCTACAGTTCACAAAGCCAGCATTAAGAAGCTTGCTCATATGGTGGTGGATGGTGTTGCGCGACAGGCCAAAGCGTTCAGACAATTCCTGCCCATAGGCAGGTTGCTCGCGTAGCTGGCAGAGAATATCAAATCTGGTCTTGTCGCCAAGAAGTTTGATCGCTTCAAGAACCTGCGTGCTCATACCGGAGGGGGAATGGAGCAGCCGCGTTAGAAATTGCCGAAGAATGCCACAGTAGACAATAATCGGTCCGGGCTGTTCCGATTGCGCCAACGATAGATTTGTATCGTAACCTAAGAGAAAAGGACGGAGCTGATATTGCTCGCTTGCGGAAACGGACAGACTCGAAGTATTCCGTAAATAGACATCACATCCGGTTTTTGACAGTTCCATTGAAAACGAGTTTGCCAATTGCGAAATAATGGAGGATTGGGTCTCCAGTGCTTGCAGAACGGGCCGGATACAGGTGCAAATATCCGGCAGCAGGGATGAAAAGTTTCGATGCAGATCCAATAATACAAGTTTGCTCTCCGCCGGAATTTGAAGCGAGAGGATCTGATCCATATAGTATTCCGAGCAGTTCTTTGCAGAACTGTCAAGACAGTCACCATAATCCAATGTGAGCAGAATATGGCGCGCCAAATGATCCGGGGAGAGCTCGAACATGGCAGACACCAGTGCATCAAAATCTCCATTGTATCGAGAAAGCATAGGATAAAACAGCAGAAATGCAGGGGAGTATAAGCCGATTGTACTGTATGAGAAGCCGGGAAGATTGGTGAAAAAACGTTGTAAGTGATCGGGAGAAAGAGAGACAGCGGCATCTAAATTCTGAGCTAAAGAGACAAGCGGTGCAGTTGCTTCCCGGAATGAGCCCAGATCCTGTATGCCACGTGCTCGTAACCCTGCTTCCACCTGGGACAAGCTATGGCCGTTGGCGCGCGCGCCCAGATAGGCCAACGCTTCCAGTAGAAAGTTTGGCTTTGAAAGTGCGTCCAAATCATTTCCTCCTTTGGGGATATAATACCTCTTCAGTATGGCATAAATATTCAAATTTGTCAAATAAAAGAGAGAAAATGCAAAACATCCACGAGGCGTGGACAAAAACAGAGCAAGTTGTCCTTAAAAATAAAATTCAGAATTTGTTGTTGACATAAGCGCTTTGAAAGACTAAAATACTAGTAATGTCACATAGAAATAGAACATACAGCGTTCGATCAATGTGTGACAGTACGGAAGAACGAAAGTTCAGACAAATCAGATAGGAAAGGAATGACAATCATGAAACGAGTCCTGGCAATTTTGTTGACGCTTGCGATGCTAGTCGGTCTGATGCCGATGGCGTTGGCAGCGCAGAAGCAGCAAACGGACAATGGCGAGATACGCACGGCACAGGAGATTTCTGGCGTATCCCGTTTGGACGAAATTGCTCCGGAGGGAACGACGCGGCCAGCAGTTGCACCGCAGTACGATGAAGACAAGGTGGTTACTGTCATCGTACAGTTGGATGCACCGGCGTTGATGGATTACTATGAGATGTCAACGCTCAACGAAGAGGAGGGAATGACGGCCGGTGAAGCAGTGATTGGCGCTATAACCAGATTTCCATGTCGAACTTCCTTTCGATGAACAAGGATAGTTTAAATTCCTCAAAGCTTTACAGCGGAGATGTGAGTGCAATCTATAAAAACGATAAAGTTGTATATGCGTTTGATTATGCTGGAACATTGGATGAATATGGTAACGTTCTGAGTGGAGACGTCAATGTTCGACCGGATAGTACCAGCGAGCATGGTACACATGTTGCTGGTACGATTGCGGGCTATGTCAAAACAGAAGATGGTAAAGTGAAGTTCTCGGGTGTTGCTCCCGATGCACAGCTTGCAATTCTGAAAGTTTTTGATGATTCGGGCAATGGCGCAACATCTGAGGATGGGCTGGTTTCTGATAGCTACTATAATGAGCAGACGGTCTATGTCAAAGATGGCGAGACTGCAACGCTGGTTGCGAGATACCGTCAGAACCATAGTTTTATTCCGGTTGAGTTGTATACAAGAAAAGGATATGCCCAATATAGCACAACAAACTCCACAGCTCCGGCGGATGGATTGCTGTTGGATGGACCCAATTATGTAGCGAATGGCGAATTGTGGACGGGCAGGATTGTAGCAAAAGAGGGATACAAACTTCCTGATGCGATTACAGTCGTAACGCGTTATTCTGAAAATGGGTATGAAACGGAGATGTATTGTCAGGGCGAAACACTTCCTGATTATATGAGAAGTGGATTCAGCTATAATCCGAGTACAGGTGAGATTATGGCCTATGCCCCCTATGGTGCATCGAATATTATGGTGATCCGTGCAGATGGTGTTGAGGCCCCTGGGACTCCGGCGGGAGAAGTGAGTGGCAATACATATGATGAGCAGCCAGATGGAATGTATGGTCCGTTTGACTGGGCAGCAACGCAGGATACGACACTTACTGGTACGCTGGATCCGCAGGAAAATGTTCTGGTTGATAATGAGACCAAAAATGTTGCCTACTACACGCCCTCCGAGCCGGGTGTCAGCCACATCACGGCAACATCGAAGGACGGCAAGTACTCTGTAAACTTCGCAGTTGTGTGCGAGGGCGTGAAGGCGGAGACGCTGGAGCTGGATAGCCACAATCTCACGTTGGAAGCGGGAACGACGCAGAAGCTCGAGCCGACCTACGCGCCGGAGCCGACGCTGGATGAGGATAAGGAAATCCTCTGGACATCCTTCGATGAAAGCGTTGTGACGGTTTCGGCGGACGGTACGCTGACGGCGGTTGCGCCGGGCTATGCCTATGTGCAGGGCAAACTCAAGACAAATACCAAGGTGCAGACCTCCTGCCTGGTGCAGGTTATTGCGGGCAGCGTGACGCCGGTCACGCCGGTGACACCGGTAACGCCAGTGGCACCCGCAGAGCCGACAGAACCGAAGATTCGCTTCGTGGATGTCCCTGCCACGCACTGGGCATTTGATGTGGTCGATTACGTTGCGGAGCAGGGTTTGTTCAATGGAGTTTCCTCTGATCATTTCGATCCGAGCGGGACGATGACGCGCGCTATGCTGGTGACAGTGCTTTGGCGATTCGAGGGCAAACCGGCCGCTGCATATACCGGCAAGTTCCGCGATGTTGCACAGAGCACATGGTACACGAGTGCAGTCGAATGGGGCGCAGCTCACGGAATTGTCAAGGGTGTCTCGAGCATTGCATTTGCGCCGGATGCCCCTGCCACGCGCGAGCAGATTGCCGCGATTCTGTGGCGTCGCGAGGGAGAGCCGGTTGTGAACGGCGATCTGAGCATGTTCCCGGATGCAGAGCAGACCAGTGCGTATGCAGAGCCTGCACTGATCTGGGCGACCAGTGTCGGCCTGTTCAAGGGCGACAACCATGGCTTGTTGCGTCCGACTGATTCCGCTACCCGTGCGGAAGTTGCAGCACTGATGCAGCGGTACGTGGAAATCGCACGTTGAGGGGCAAATAAAGTTGAGGGCAGGGATTCGTCCCTGCCCTCTTATATTTGCAGTTTTGTGCGAAGAAAACACACCGGAATCGCATGGATTCCGGTGCGGAAAGGCTGATGCAATAATAATGAAATAATAAGCTCAGCGCTTGGAGAACTGCGGTGCGCGACGGGCGGCTTTGAGACCGTACTTCTTGCGCTCCTTCATTCTCGGGTCGCGGGTCAGGAAGCCGGCGGCTTTCAGGGCGGCGCGGTACTCCGGGTTGACCTGCAGCAGGGCGCGGGCAATGCCGTGGCGGATTGCGCCGGCCTGGCCGGAGACGCCGCCGCCGGAGACATTCGCAATGACGTCGACCTTGCCCTCGATGGCCAGCAGGTTCAGCGGCTGACGGACGACCAGCTTCAGCGTGTCGAGGCCGAAGTAATCGTCGATGGTGCGGCCGTTGACCGTGATGGAACCAGTGCCGTTTTCAAACACACGGACGCGCGCGACGGACGACTTCCGACGGCCGGTGCCGTACTTATATGCTTTCTTGCTCTCGTACATTCTCAGTTACCTCCCAATCAGTCCAGAACCCATGCTTCGGGCTTCTGCGCGGCGTTGTTGTGTTCCGGGCCAGTGTAGAGCTTCAGACGGGTGAAGGCGGCGCGGCCGAGGCTGTTCTTCGGCAGCATACCCTTGACGGCCAGCTCCATCGCAAGCTCCGGACGCTCGGCCATCATGGTCTTGTACTTCATTTCCTTCAGGCCGCCGATCCAGCCGCTGTGATGCTGGTAGACCTTATGCTCCAGCTTTTTGCCGGTCAGAATGGCCTTGTCAACGTTGACAACGATGACGAAATCGCCGCAGTCGACGTTCGGGGTGAAGTCGGGCTTATATTTACCGCGCAGCAGATTGGCGGCAGTGACAGCGGTGCGGCCCAGAGGCTTCCCGGCTGCATCGAGAACGTACCACTTGCGCTGTACGGTCTCTTTTTTTGCCATAGTCGTGGACATTGCAGTTTCCTCCATGTATCCGGAAGCGGGAAGATCCGGCTTCCATAAAATAAAATTTTGACAAATGCATCCTGCGCGTTTACAATATTCCCAAAACGCGCTCTTTTTTTATATCACATTTCAACAAAGGAGTCAAGCGCAAATTGAAGAATTTGCTGGTTTTCCGGAAGAATCTCGCAAATGCTCTGAAAAACTCCGAAATGCTCACGAATGCTTGAAAACGATTTTATTATTTGGAGGCGATTTGCTATGCAGAAGCTGCTGGGCCTGGTACGCCGGTGTGTGGACGACTATGGGATGATACAAGCAGGGGATCGGATCGCTGTCGGCGTGTCCGGCGGCAAGGATTCTGTGGCGCTGTTATATCTGCTTGCGCATCTGCGCGCGTTCTACCCGGCGCCGTTTTTCGTGGAAGCTGTGACGATTGATATGGGACTTGGCGGCATGGACTTCGCGCCGCTGGAGGCGCTGTGCGCGCGGCTTGCGGTGCCGTTCCGGCGCGTGCAAACGCAGATCGGCCCGATTATCTTTGAGCATCGCCGTGAAAAGAATCCGTGCTCCATGTGCGCGAAGATGCGCCGTGG
>CAZYZQ010000056.1:0-14597 GCA_964652075.1 uncultured Oscillospiraceae bacterium | reverse complement strand
CGAAGCGGACGGTGTCGCCGACGGAGAAGTTGTGCGTGATGACGAACTGATCTGTCTCAAGCGTCTCGCCGTCCGGCAGGGTCAGAACCAGCATGTCGGCGTCCATGGAGGCGACGGTGGCGGTCTGCCAGGCCACGGCCATCACAAGATCGATGACGCCGTCGTTTTCATGGTCGACGAGCGTGATTTCAGCATCCTTCGGCAGCGCCTGTACATCAAAGTCCTCCACCGCGTCATAGTTCACAAAGTAGTGTGTGCGCGGCCCGGTCGTGTAGCGCGACGCCTCCAGAATGCGCAGGAACGACTCCGCCGTCGTGGTGGAGCAGACCTCATCCGCGTTCAGGCACGGCAGGCCAATGACCTTCCCGTTCTGCACATAGATGTCGGCCATCCGGCCCAGATACTGCAAATCGGTGAAGACAGGCAGCGCACGATGCTGCGCAAGACGGGTATAGCCGCCGTCAAGCCGCCCGCCCTCTTTGGTGAGATCGGCAAACTCGTTTGCCTCCACCACCTGCGTATAACGGATGACCCCGAAGCGGTTTTCCAGAATCGTAATGGGGTTCAGCAGATCGTCTGTGTAGTAGACACGGCTGCCGTCCGGCAGGATCTCCTTCACGGCGTTACAGTGCAGGGCATTGTAGACAAGAAGGCAGGCGTTTTTCCGGGAGAGAGACGCGGAGATGTCGTCGTAAAACCCCTTGAACAGTTCATACTTCTGTGCATCCTGTTCCACAGCCGCCTGCCAGCCCGGCCCCGTATAGGTGCCGCCCGCCCGGATCGCGACAAGCAGCATCTTTGCCAGCTCCACGCCTGTGACCGGATCGCCCGGCCGGAACTGCCCGGCGCTGCCGGAGACAATTCCGTTTTCGCTGCACCAGCGGATGTACGGTGCGGCCCAGTGGTCTGCCGGAACATCGGAGAACGGCGTGCCGCTGGCTGCGGGCATGACGTCCGTGCAGATCTGCATGACCAGCTTGCAGACCTCCGCGCGGGTAATCACGGCTTCCGGGCGGAACGTGCCGTCCTCATAGCCGCGCAGCAGCCCCAGATCGTACATTGTGATAACTTCATTGTTATTTTCGTTGGCGGAGGTGTCGGAAAACGGCAGGCGATAGGTTGCCGCAAACGCGCTGGATGTCAGGGCCGCACAAAGCAGCAGCGCGGTAAGCGTGCGCCGGATGATTCGGTTCATGCGGATCACATCCTCTCTGAAAGTGATTCCAGTATAGCCGCATCTTTTCGTTTGGGCAAGAGAAATCCCAGAACTGTAACAAAACTGTAACAGTTCCGGGGAAAAACCTGCCAAATTATTGTAAACTTTCCAGAAAAGCTCTGGTGAAATGACGATTTCATCAGAGGCTCCCCAAATATGCCGCGGGGCCGGAGACGTAGAGGTCGCCGCCGTGCGCGTCCAAAAGAACGGTCAGGGGCATATCCTTGACGGTGAGCCTGCGCACAGCCTCGCACCCGAGGTCGTCCCACGCGATGACCTCCAGCGATGCCACACTGCCTGCCATCAGCGCGCCCGCGCCGCCCAGCGCGGCAAGATACACCGCGCTGTTGCGAACAACCGCATCTTTCACGGCCTGATTGCGCGCGCCCTTGCCGATCATGCATTTTAGACCGAGATCGAGCAGACGCGGTGCAAATTTGTCCATCCGGCCCGCCGTCGTCGGCCCGGCCGCGCCGATGACCGTGCCCGGCCGTTCCGGCGTCGGACCGACGTAGTAGATTGCCGCGCCCTCAATGGGGAAGGGCAGCGGCTGACCGGCGTCCAGCAGCGCGTCCATCCGCGCATGCGCCGCATCCCGCGCGGTATAAACGACACCGGAAAGCAGCACCGTGTCGCCCGCGCGCAGCGGCGCAAGAGATTCTCTTGTCAGAGGGGTTGTCAGCCTGTATTCCATCGTCTCCACCTCACAGCTCACAGGACGCGCGGCGCGTCACGTGGCAGCTCATATTGACCGCCACCGGCAGGCAGGCCACGTGCGTCGCCATCTGCTCGATGGAAACGCCGAGGCAGGTTGTCCGCCCGCCGAAGCCCTGCGGGCCGATGCCCATGGCGTTGATCGCGTCCAGCAGCTCGCGTTCCAGCGCGGCATAGTACGGATCGGGATTCGGCACGTCGAGAGGCCGCAGCAGCGCCTTTTTGGCCAGATACGCGGCCTTGTCGAAGCTGCCGCCGACGCCGACGCCCAGCACGATGGGCGGGCAGGGGTTGGAGCCGGCAAGGCGCACTGTCTCCAAAATAAACGCCTTGACGCCTTCGACGCCGTCGGCCGGCTTGAGCATCCCGAGACGGGACATGTTCTCGCTGCCCGCGCCCTTCGGCGCGACTGTGATGCGCACCTGCTCGCCCGGGACGAGATGTACGGAGAGGAAGGCAGGCGTGTTGTCGCCCGTGTTCTCCCGCAGCAGGGGGTCGCGGGTGATGCTCTTGCGCAGGTAGCCGTCGGCATAGCCCTGCCGGACGCCCGCGTTGACCGCGTCGTCAAGACAGCCGTCGATGTGTACGTCCTGCCCCAGCTCGAGGAAGACGCAGGCCATGCCGGTGTCCTGACAGATCGGCAGCTCTCGTGCCGCCGCGACGGTGAGGTTTTCCTGCAACAGCCCGAGCGTTTTTTTGGCCAGCGGCCACGGCTCGGACAGCTGCGCCGCATCCAGCGCCGCCCTGACGTCGGGCGGCAGAGTCGTATTCGCTTCGATACACAGCTGCGCGACGGCCTGTGTGATTTGCTCCGCTGAAATTGTCCGCATGGCGGTCCCTCCGTTACAGTCTGGCCACGCCGCTCTCGCGCGCGGCCTGCGCCACGGCGGCGGCAACGCGGTCGACGACGCGCGGGTCAAATGCGCCGGGGATGATGTAGTCCTCGCACAGCTCCTCGTCCGTGACAATGCCTGCCAGCGCACGGACGGCGGCCAGCTTCATCTGCGGATTGATATCGCGCGCGCGGACGGAGAGCGCGCCCTTGAACACGCCCGGGAAGGCGAGCACGTTGTTGATCTGGTTCGGAAAATCGCTGCGCCCCGTGCCCATGACGCGCACGCCGGCAGCCTTTGCCGCGTCCGGCATGATCTCGGGGTTGGGGTTTGCCATTGCAAAGACAACCGGGTCTTTCGCCATGCGCGCAATCATCTCGGGCTTGAGGCAGTTTGCCACACTGGTGCCGATGAACACATCCGCGCCCTCCAGCGCCTCGGCAAGGCCGCCGGTCAGATGGCGCGGATTCGTCACCGTTGCCAGCCACGCCTTGTGATCGGCCAGCCCGGCGGGGCGGCCGGGATAGAGGATGCCAAACTCATCGACGGCGGTGATGTCCGTTGCGCCGGCGGCCTGCAACATCTTAATAATGGCGGTGCCCGCCGCGCCGGGGCCGTTGTGGACGATTTTGACCTGTGACAGCTCCTTGCCGACGACCTTCAGCGCGTTGAGCAGCGCGGCGGTGACGATAATGGCCGTGCCGTGCTGGTCGTCGTGGAAGACAGGGATATCGAGCTTCTCCTCCAGCCGGCGCTCAATCTCAAAGCACTCGGGGCTGCGGATGTCCTCCAGATTGATGCCGCCGAACTGCGGCGCAATCAGCTCAACCGCGCGCACGACCTCGTCCGGGTCCTCCGTATCGAGGCAGATCGGGAAGGCCTCCACGCCCGCAAAGGCGTGGAACAGCGCGCACTTGCCCTCCATGACCGGCAGGCCGGCCGCCGCGCCGATATTGCCGAGGCCGAGCACCGCCGTGCCGTTCGTGACGACGGCGACCATGTTGCCCTTCATCGTATAGCGGTAGACATCCTCTGGATTCTTCGCGATTTTCCGGCACGGCTCCGCCACGCCGGGGGTATAGGCGGTGGACAGCTCGTCGCGGTTCGTGAGCGGAACCTTGCTGACCATGCCGATTTTGCCGTGAAATTTCTCATGCAGCGCGAGCGCCGCCTGATTGTAATCCATAATCTGATCGCTCCTCTTTCGCGCGTTTTCCTCCATTATAGTGGTTTGCGCGCACGCCGTCAACCAGAAAACCTGCCGGGAGGCGCCGCGGCTATACGACGGCGGGGATGCGAAGCTCCTTGTAGCGGATCTTACCGCTGATCGTCTTCGGCAGCGATTCGACAAATTCCACGCGCGAGATCCACTTGTAGGCGGCGAGCTGCGCATTGGCGAATTTCCGGAGCTGCCGCGCGAGCGCGGGCGTCGGCTCGTAGCCGGCGGCGGGCAGCACGTAGGCGACGATGATCTGCCCGCGGTTCTCGTCCGGCTGGCCGACAACGGCGCATTCCAGCACGGCCTCATGCTTGATCAGCACGTTTTCCACCTCGAACGGCCCGACGCGGAAGCCGCGCGTCTTGATCAGATCGTCCACGCGCCCGACGTACCAGAAAAGGCCGTCCTTGTCGCGCCACGCTGTATCGCCCGTATGGTAGACACCACCTCGCCAAACGGAGGCGTATAGTTCTTCATTGCCGCAGTAGCCCATAAAGATGCCGTACTGCCTGCGGCCGCGCGGAACCACGACCAGCTCGCCGACCTCACCGTCGGCGGCGAAGCTGCCGTCCTCTTTCAGAATCTCCACATAATACAGCGGCGTCGGGCGGCCCAGCGAGCCGGGATGCGCACGGTCCAGATTGGCCAGCATCAGGACGCTCTCCGTCTGTCCGAAGCCCTCGCGCACCTCCAGTCCGGTCTGCTCCTGTACTCTGCGGAAGACCTCGGGGTTCATCGCCTCGCCGGCCGTCGTCAGATCGTGCAGGGCGGACAGGTTGTACTTTTCCATCCCGTGGCGGACGAAATAGCGGTAGACCGTGGGCGGCGCGCAGAACGAGGTGACGCGGTAGCGCTCCATCACCGACAGCAGGCTGCCGGGGGAGAAGGCTTCAAAGTCGTAGACCATCACAGCGCAGCCGCACAGCCACTGGCCGTAGATTTTCCCCCAGCTGGCCTTGCCCCAGCCGGTTTCGGCCACGGTCAGATGCAGCCCGCCGTCGCGCACGTGCTGCCAGTGCTTGGCGGTCAGGATGTGCGACAGGGAGTAGGTGTGGTCGTGCATGACGGCCTTGGGGTAGCCGGTTGTACCGGAGGTGAAGTAGATCAGCATCGGCTCGTCGGCGCGTGTCGGCACGCGCGCAAGGGTTGGACTGGTGCGTTCCACCAGCGGCGTCAGGTTGACGGCGCCCGGTTCGTCCCGGCGGAACGTGCAGACGGTCTGAATGCCTTCCACCTGTAACAGGTCTGTGACAGTGCTGCCCTCGGGCGAGGCGATGGCCAGTTTGACGTCCGCGGTTTGCACGCGGTAGCGCAGGTCGTCCACCGTGAGCATATGCGTGGCCGGGATCAGAACGGCGCCGAGCTTGTGCAGCGCGGGCGCGACGTACCAGTACTCGTAGTTGCGGCGCAGGAGAACCAGCACGCGGTCGCCCTTCCGCACGCCCAGCGCGCGCAGCACATTGGCGGTCTGGTTGCTCAGGCGCGCGATCTCCGCAAAGCTGAAGCGCCGCTCCTCCTTCGCGGGGTTGCACCAGACGAGCGCGGGCGCGTCCGGCGTCTCGCGGCCAAGCACGTCCACCACATCGTAACCAAAGTTGTAGTCCGCCG
Source organism: uncultured Oscillospiraceae bacterium (assembly GCA_964652075.1). Lineage (GTDB taxonomy): Bacteria > Bacillota > Clostridia > Oscillospirales > Oscillospiraceae > CAZYZQ01. The sequence goes on along the minus strand of CAZYZQ010000056.1, from coordinate 9,007 downwards.
GGACTTTGAGCGAAAAGGCCGTCAGCACGCCGGCGGCGTCTGTCTGCTCTGTGCAGAATTTCGTATGCAGATCCATCCTGCTCCCTCCAAGCTGATTCGCGGCGATGCCGGAAATCATTCAAATATTGCATAGAGCTATGCTAATATCATTTTACCGGATTCCGGCGCACCGGTCAAGAAGGCCGGTTATGATATTTTTCCAGAAAATGCATAAAACGATGCAAAATACGGATAGCAAGATAAAAAAACAGGCGCGCCCCGGCAGGGAGCGTGCCTGTAGTTCTGCGTTTTTGTGGAAACTCAGGCCCAGTTGTCCTTTTCCTCGGCGTAGATGTCGGGCAGGATGCGGGCGAGGTTCGTGAATTCGAGGAAGTTGTGGCCGAGCAGCAGCGGGCCGACCTCCTTCGGGAACGGCGCGCCGCCGGGCATCAGGTACTGCGCTTTGCCGTCGATGATGTTGTAGCCCATCCAGAAGCGGCTGCGCAGCTCGCAGCCCTGCGCGGTGTCGCGCGCCATGTGCTGCATGACGACCGGCAGATGGCCCATCGGGGTCTTGATCTCGACGTTTGCGCACACAAGGAAAGAACAGGCGTCTGTGAAGATCTTCTCAATGTCATAGCCCATCCGGCGCGGGTCGCGGAAGTTGATGTACAGGATCATCGGATCCTCGCCGACGACGAGGGACTCGGAGACGACGTGCTGCACGTCGTAGCACTTCTGCGGGATCGTCGTGTTCGGGTTCAGAATCTTGGCACGATCCTCAAAGCTCAGCTCGAGGCCGTAGTGATCGTAGGGGTCCCAGCAGGCGTAGCGCAGCGGGTCGATGCCGTGCCATGCGAACCACCACTGGAGCATGGCGCCGGTCGAGCCGATGAAATCCGTCTTGTTCGCAACCATGATGCCGCCCTCGGGCGTTTCGAACAGGCCAACCTCGCCGGGCAGGTAGCCGGGCTCAAAGATACGGTTGCGCTCGGCAATCGGCAGATAGTTTTCGGCGGGCTGCCACGGGTTTTTCAAAAATTCCTGCTTGTCGGCCGGGATCTCAGCCATCGGCTGCTGGTAGTATTTGTAATAGCTTCGGGCCTCGGCGCCGGGATACATGGGGACACGGTTTGCCATCTTTCATTCCTCCTGAATTGATCTGTTTGCCGCAGACGGCGGAAAAGGCTCCGGAAAAGACCGGAAATGATCTGGTTCCAGTATAGCAGAGCGGGAGGCGCCTTTCCAGACGGAAGCCTGAAAAGAGGCCGGCGATTTTGAAAAATTTTGCAAATTTTGAAAAACTGGGAACCAAGCACGAAAAAATACGTCTTAACGGTCAACCGGCACTTTCGGCAGGCCCGGCAGGCGGATCGTGGTGGTGTAGTTGCCGCGCTGGGTGACGACCTGATAGGTGCCGTTCATTGCCTGCACGATCCGCTGGCAGGTCGCGACGCCGATGCCGCTGGACTCCGGCTTTTCCGGGAGCGCGCGGATGGCGTTGTGCAGCACGATCTGGATCTTCTTGGCCGGGCGCGTAACGGTAATTGTGATATCCTGCGCCGGGTCGGCGTATTTTTGCAGATTGGAGAAGAGATTGTCAAACAGCCGCTGCAAAAATCGTGCGTCCGCCAGAATATCCCCCAGCTTCTGCGGCATGCTCAGGCGGAACCGCAGCCCCTGCTCCTGCGCGAGCAGCACCTGCTCACCGAGCATCTGCCCGAGAAGCGCCGCCGCGTCATAGCGCTCCGGCTGGAGGTTCAGCTTCGCCTCGTCATAGACGAGAAAATAGCGGAACAGCTCGTCGGACATGGTTTTCAGCTGTAAGGCTTTGGCCATGCTCGCATCCGCGTATTGGCGCGTCTCATTGTCGGGCTGGCTGTCGCGGATCAGCTCCAGATAGCCGATCAGCGCGGTCAGCGGGGAGCGGAGATCGTGGCTGAGCGAGGTGATCAGTTCCCGGTTCGAGCGCCACGCGCGCTCCTCGTTCTGGATTTTTTCCTGCAACGAGCGCCGCATCTCGTCGACGGAGCGTTGCAGCTGCGTCATCTCGCTGCGCCCGCGCACGGTCACATGCTGCTCCAGATTGCCCGCGCCGATCTTTGCAATCTCGCCGGACAGGCGCAGCACGTCCTGCTCCAGACGGCTGTGATAGATGATGACGACCAGAATCAGCGAAAGGCAGCCGGCGGCCAGCGCTGCGACCAGCGAGAGGTTATAAAGCCAGCTGCCGGTGTAGTCGAGCAGTATTACCTGACAGATGCCGTCTGTAAATGTCACCTGGTCGTGTGGCTGCGCCTGCATATTTGCGCTGCGCGTGATCTCGGCGGGCAGGTCGGAGCACAGAAGCGCGCCGTCGCGGTAGAGCAGCAGATGGATCCCGTGCGAGCACCAGGCCAGAATCTCCGTGCTGTCCTGCGAGGAGAGCTGATGCTCCTCCACATAGCTGCGGAAGTCGTCAAGGTGGCGCGCGTAGCGCCGCGCCGAGGCGCTCTCGCTCAGATAGACGTGCTCAACGCCGCTTTGCAGGCCGAAGAGCGTGACGGTAAAGACGATGCCGCCAAGCAGCAGGCCGGTCAGCACGGCCAGCAGGATCTGCACCCGCAGAGACAGAAAACGTTTAGTTTGCAAGCGAGTACCCCCTGCCCCAGACGGTCTTGATGAGCTTCGGATGCGCCGGTTCGTCTTCCAGCTTCTTGCGCAGGTGCAGCACATGTACCATCACGGTGTTGGTCGAGGAGGGCAGGAATTTCTCCTGCCAGACCGCCTCGTAGATCCGCTGCGTCTCAAGCACCTTCCCGCGGTTCTGATACAGCAGCCGCAGGATCTGCGCCTCCTTGTCGGTGAGCTCCAGCGGGCTGCCGTTTTTGAAGAACTGGCCGCCCTCCTCCGTCAGCCCCGTGTGGGAGACGGGCTTGCCGCGGTAGATCAGGTAGCGCCGCAGCAGGGCGTCCACCTTCATCAGAAGCTCGGCGGGGGAAAAGGGCTTGCCGAGGAAGTCATCCCCGCCCGTCTCGTAGGCCGAGAGCTTGTCCTCCTCCTGCGTCTTTGCCGTGAGGAACAGCACGGGCGCCTGCGACAGCTCGCGCAGCCGGCGGCAGGTCTCATAGCCATCCTGCTCCGGCATCATGACATCGAGGATAATGAGATCGGCGGGCGTATGGGCAAGCAGGGCGAGCGCCTCTTCCCCGGAGGCAGCCTCGAGCGCCGTATGGCCGCGCCCGGCCAGCAGCATCCGCACAACGCGGCGGATATCGGGATCGTCGTCTACAATTAAGATGGTCGTATCCATGAGATCGCCCCGTTCCTTTTATTCTTTAGCCGTATTATATCATACCGGCGCAAGGCGCGCTGTGAATTATTCTTAAAGTTTCGTAAATTTGGACACAGGGACTTCCGTTTTAGAACGACATCTTCTATAATGGGAGCATAATTCAGTGTCAACAGGAGGTATTCCATATGGCCACTGCAACCCGAAAGAAGAGCGGGAGAAAGAAAAAAATCATCAAGCGGATTATCACGATCGTTATTCTGCTTGCCATTGCCGGCGCGATTGCGTTCGGGCTTTGGAAGCTGTTCCATCAGGAAAAGAAGCAGGAGGCGCTGACGCAGGAGCTGTACCGGGGCAGCATCACCTCGCAGATTTCCGGTTACGGTACGACGAAAGCGCTCAAATCCTCGGATGTGAAGCTGCAGGTCGAGACGCAGATCGCGGAGGTCTATGTGACCGAGGCGCAGAACGTCCTGGAGGGCGACCCGCTGTTCCTGCTCGACGCAACGGCTGCACAGAAGGCCGTTGAGGACGCGCAGCGCCTTGTGACGGAGCAGCAGGCGATGCTCAAGAGCGCGCAGGAGGGCGTCACAAGCGCGCAGGAGGGCGTCACGAGCGCACAGCGCGCGGCGGACGATATCTCCGAGCAGATTGCCGAGGCCCAGCAGGGCTATGCCAAGCTGACGACGAGCGCGCCGTTTGCCGGCAAGCTGCTCGAATGCCAGATGATCAAGGCCGGCGACGAGCTGAGCGCAGGCGCGCCGGTGGCCAAGTTGGTGGATGACAAGACCTTCCGGCTGGAGCTGTATTTCAGCTATGCCTACGCCGACCAGATCAAGGTCGGGCAGACCGCGACCGTCTCTATTCCCGCGCTGATGGCGAGTGTCTCCGGTACGGTGGCGGAGGTCAATATGGTTACCCGTATCTCACCGGAGGGCTCGAAGCTCTTTCAGGTTGTCTTCAACGTCCCGAATGCCGGTGTGCTGGCGGCCGATATGGCTGCGTCGGTCACAATGACAATCGGCGGCGAGGAGGCCTACCCCTATGAGTCCGGCGTGCTGGCCTACTCGCGTACGGCGGATCTGACCATCGGCGCGAGTGGCAAGGTCACAAGCGTCAATCTGATGAACTATCTCGACGTCTCCGCCGGCGCAACGCTGGTCACGGTCTCGGGCGAGCAGCTCGATGAGCAGATTTCCGATCTGAACGAGAGCTATCAGGACGCGCTGGACGCCGTGACGCGCGCTGAGGAGGCTGTCCCGCGCGCCGAGGAGGCTGTCCAGGAGCAGGAGGAGAAGCTCGCGGAGCTTCAGACCAAGCTCGAGGAGGCACAGGCGCAGCTTGAGGATCTGACGGTCTATGCGCCGATGTCCGGCCAGGTACTGTTCCTCAGCCACAACACGGAGTCGACGCAGGAGGCCGGCACGGTCATCGCCACAATCGCGGACACGTCCGTCATGGTTGTCGAGGCGCGTGTGGACGAGATGAACATTCAGAGCGTCCAGAATGGCATGATGGTCGATATCACACAGGATACATACGAGGGCACGAACTTCTTCGCCGGTACGGTGGACTCCATTTCACTGGTGCCGCAGAGCGAGAACGGCGTGAGCTACTTCCCCGTGACAATCCGCGTGGAGAGCTATGACCCGTCGGTCACCCTGATGTCCGGTATGAACGTGCAGTACAGCATGGTGCTCTCGCAGTCCGACGGCTGCCTGCTCGCCCCGATTCAGGCCGTGCAGTATACGGAGATGGGCACCTGCCTGTTCGTCAAGGCCGACGAAAAGCCGGAGAACGCCATTGACTTCTCCGCGGAAGAGAACCCGTCTGAAGATCCGGGCATGGATCCCGGTATGCAGGGCGGCATGGGAGGCGGCGGCAGCAGCGTCAAGGTGCCGGACGGCTTCTGGGCCGTACCCGTGGAGGTCGGCCTGTCCGACACCACGAACGTGGAGATCCTGAGTGGTGCGGAGGAGGGCATGACGGTATTTGTCCAGTACCTCACCGACACGGCAAGCTCCTGGGAAATGGCTATGGGCTGATGGGTGGTGCTGATATGTCATTGATCACCCTGAAGGACGTCTATAAAATCTACTTCGAGGGGCAGGAGAACGAGGTGCGCGCGCTCGACGGCGTTTCACTCTCAATCGACCGGGGTGAGTTCGTCGCAATTATCGGCGCCTCCGGCTCCGGTAAGTCGACACTTATGAACATTCTGGGCTGCCTCGACGTGCCGACCTACGGCGAGTACGATCTGGACGGCCACGCCGTGGACGAAATGTCCGACCGCCAGCTCTCGCGCATCCGCAACCGGGAGGTCGGCTTCATCTTCCAGGGCTATAACCTGATCCCTGCGCTGAACGTGCTCGAGAACGTGGAGCTGCCGCTGATCTATCAGGGCATCCACGGCGAGCGGCGACACAACATGGCCATGCAGGCGCTGGAGCGGGTGGGGCTGGCGGACCGCGCCCACCACCATCCGGCCGAGATGTCCGGCGGCCAGCAGCAGCGCGCGGCCATCGCCCGCGCCATCTCGACCGGCGCGCCGATCCTGATGGCAGACGAGCCGACCGGCGCGCTCGATTCCAGGACCGGCCAGCACGTGCTGGAGATCCTGCACGACCTGCACAGCGAAGGCTCGACGGTCATCCTGATCACGCACGACCAGAAGATCGCCGCCACGGCGGAGCGGATTATCCGCATCTCCGACGGCAAGATCGTCGCGGACGGCGGGAGGGAGGTTCTCGCATGAATTTTATCCAGTCATTCCGGATGGCCTTCAAGTCCATCCGCGGCAACAAGGTTCGCTCTGTCCTGACGATGCTCGGCATCATCATCGGCGTGGCCGCCGTCATTATCATGGTCTCAATGGTGCAGGGGCAGAACAAGAAAAACCTTGAGTACATCGAGAGTCAGGGCACGAACACGCTGGCCGTCTCCGCATACCAGTGGAACAACAACAACGTGACGGAGGATCTGTACGATTTCTGTAAGTCGCTGGGCGGCCTCGTGCTCGGCGTCACGCCGGACGTCGAGGTCTGGGGCGACTTCACGGTGCGCTACGGCGCAAAGTCCATCAGCCTCTACAACTCGGACTGGGAGAAGCAGCCGCACATCAAGCTCGGCAGCGACCAGTACGGCGTGTGCAACAACTATGAGCTGGAAAAGGGCCGTGAGCTGAGCTATCTGGACATTGAGAAATGCAACAACGTCTGCGTGATCGGCGGCCTGATTGCGGAGGAGCTGTTCAATTACAAGAACCCGGTTGGCGAGTACATCAATATCAATAAGCAGAACTTCCTCGTCGTCGGCGTCTACGAGAAGAAGAACGTGGAATACTGGCCGGAGCTTGACAATGTGATTGTCCTGCCGTACACGTTCAACCGCACGCTGAACAACAACCAGTCGATGGATCAGTTCCGCATCAAATGCGCTTCGTCACAGACCGTCACAGAGTCGGTCACACGGCTGAAGATGTACCTGTCCGGCATCATTGACACGAACTACGGCTATTTCAACGTCCAGAACATGGATGCGCAGCGCGCCGATATTTCGGACATGAACAAGACGCAGTCCTACGTGCTCGGCGGTATCGCGGGCATCTCGCTGCTCGTCGGCGGCATCGGTATCATGAACATCATGCTGGTCACCGTCTCCGAGCGCACGCGCGAGATCGGCATCCGCAAGGCCATCGGCGCGGAGCGGCGGTCGATTCTGCTGCAATTTCTGGTGCAGGCGTCCGTGATCTGTGCCATCGGCGGCCTGCTGGGGATTCTGCTCGGTCTTCTGGGAACGGTGGTAGTTGGAAAACTGATGCTCAAGATGTTCCTGCTGCCGAGCGTGCCGATGTCGATTGGCGCGGTGGCGTTCTCCGTGATATTGGGCATAGGCTTCGGCATGTATCCGGCAATCAAGGCCTCCGGCCTGCAGCCGGTTGAAGCGCTGCGCGCCGAGTGAGCGCAGTAAGAATGAAAGTGAGGGAATTCCATTGAAACGACTTATCTCTCTGCTGTTGACGGCGGTGCTGCTGGTCGGCCTGCTGGCCGTTCCGGCCGCCGCGGCGGACTTTACGGACATCACGGACAGCCATACGGCCGAAAACGTGGCAACACTCCGGATGCTCGGCGTTCTGGACGGCGTCGGCGGCGGCAAATTCGATCCGAACGGCAAGCTGACGCGCGCGCAGTTCTGCAAAATGGCGGAGGTCATGCTCGGCAATGCGTCGCTCGAGCCGGCCTACCGCACGCGCACGATCTTCCCGGATGTGCGCAGCACGCACTGGGGCCGCGGCTGGATCAATCTGGCCGCCGCCGGGGAGCAGAGGATCATCGCCGGAATGCCGGACGGCACGTTCCGGCCTGACAGCCCGATCACCTACGCGCAGGCCGTGACGATCCTCGTCCGGATGCTGGGCTACTCGGACGCGGATGCGGGCAATCTCTGGCCGTCCGGCTTCCTGGAGGTGGGCGCGCAGGTGGGTCTGAACCAGAACCTGCCGTCCCTGACGGCGAACAGCACGATCACGCGTGCGCAGGCCGCGCAGCTGTTCTGCAACCTGCTCTCCGCCAAGATGAAGGAGGGCGGCAAGTTCCTCGACACCCTCGGCACGTCGCAGGAGGGCGTGATTCTGGCGCTCAATGTCACGATGGATAACGGCCAGCCCGGCGGTGTGCGGACGAGCGTCGGCACCTTTGAGCCGGTTGGCGAGGTTTCGGCGGCGTTTGTCGGCCGGCGCGGCACGCTGGTCTTTGACGCGAAGGGCCGCCTCGCGACCTTCCTGCCGGAGGCGGCGGAGGGCAAGAGCGTCGTCGTTGCAACAAGCGACGCGGGCTGGCTCACCGATACCGACGGCGTGCGCTATCTGGTGGCCGGTACGACGCCGGTCTACGCGAACAGCGGCGAGGGCAGCCAGACCTACGCGGACGTCTGGATGAACCTGCCCGGCGCAACGGTGACGCTCTACTCGAATGCGGGCAAGATTGAGGCAATCTTCTGGGCCGATGTGGCCGCGGGCGACGCGGTCGTCGTCAGAGGACAGGCGACGGCGAATACCTTCGTCTCGATCACGGGCGGCGAGCTGATCCGCTCGATCTATAAGAACGGCCGCCTTGTCAACTACGCCGACCTGAAGCCCGGCGATGTGGCGACCTTCTCCGGCGGTGTGCTGAATGTGAGCGACCTGTCGGTGACCGGCTTCTACGAGAACGCATCCCCGAATCCATCCAGCCCGGAGACCATCACGGTCATGGGCCACAGCTTCCCGGTGCTCTCCACGGCATGGGCGAGCCTTGCCGACTGCAAGCTCGGCAGCAAGATCACGCTCCGCCTCACGGCGGGCGGCGCGGTCGCGGCTGTGGATAAGGGCGTGAGCGCCGACCCGATTCTTGCGGTGGTCACCAGCTGCTCGACCGGCTCCGCAGAGCTGACCACGGTGCGCGGCGGCTTCAAGATCTCCGGCAATCCGGATCTGTCCGGCAGCTCCGCTGAAAACTTCCAGGGCCAGCTTGTGACGGTGACCGCGTCCGGCGTGGGCCGCCTGCGCCTGACGCAGACGGGTAACGTCCGCCCGAACGGCGCATGGGATATCGCGGGCGGCAAGCTCGGTAAGCTGACCGTCAGCCCGAGCGTCAAGGTCTACGAGCAGGTACGCTCGCTCGGCTACGGCAACAGCGCCGTGGAGGCGCGCAATGTTGCTGAGATCGCGCTCAGCTCGATCCCGGCGGATAATGTCTACTACTACCACACCGACAGCGA
>CAZYZQ010000055.1:0-14841 GCA_964652075.1 uncultured Oscillospiraceae bacterium | reverse complement strand
CTGATGAAGGACAAGCCGCGCGATCTCATCAAGCCGGTTGTTGTCCTGTAAAATGACAAAACAGAAGCGCAGGCCCTTTCGGGTCTGCGCTTCTGTGATATCTCAGGGAAATTATGCGCGCTTGCGGCTCATGATGCGGTACACGACCGACAGCGCAAGGCCGCAGACGGCGAGGCCGCAGGCGACTAAGAACGCATACTCGTACTTGCCCGTGGCGCTCTTGATGCTCGTCAGGATCGTCGGGCCGACGATGCCGGCGATGGAGAAGCCGATGAACATGATGCCGTAGTTGACGGTGTTGTTCTTCGGGCCGAACTGGTCGGCGGTGAAGCCGGGATAGACGCCCATGAAGGTGCCGAAGCAGATGCCGAGCATGCAGATGGCGATGCAGAACACGGCGTAGGTGCTGCCCGCGAAGAAGAGCATAATCAGTGCGACGACAGCCAGCGCCATTGCGATGGTCAGGGTGTTGATGCGGCCGATCTTGTCGGAGACATAGCCCGCCACGACGCGGCCGGCGGTGTTGAACAGCGCAATGACAGAGACAATCGTCACGGCGGCGGCGTTCGTGAAGCCCGCCATCTCAACGGCAACCGTCTTCGCATTCGAGATGACCATCAGGCCGAAGACGGCGCCGCAGGTCAGCATAAAGATCATGACGTAGAAAATCGGGTCAGTCAACATCTGCCGCCAGGTCTTGCTCTCGACCTTCGGCGCGTTTGCAGCGGCCTTCGGCTTCCAGCCGGCGGGCGCGAAGCCGGCCGGGCAGGCGGAGATTAGGAACGCGCAGCCGCAGATGATGACGAGGAATGCAATGCCCAGCACCTTAAACGACGCACGGACGCCCATTGCGTCCATAACGGCGTTGGCGATAAACGGGATCAGCACGGAGCTGATGCCGTACGACGCCGTGGCAAGCCCGCCGATCAGGCCACGCTTATCCGGGAAGAACTTCACAGAGTTGCCGATCGTGCAGCCGTAGACGAGGCCCATGCCCAGACCGCAGCCGAGGCCATAGGTGATAATCAGGAACGTCGTGCTGGTGGCAAAGCCGGACAGGAACATGCCGAGGCCGAAAACGAGGCCGCCGATGAAGATGCACCAGCGCGGGCCGATCTTGTCGTTGATGCTGCCGCCGGGAATCATGGTGATCGGGCCGACCGCGTTTGCAATGGTGAAGACGATTGCCAGCTGCACGCCGTTCAGCTCCACGGACATCGGCCCGGCAAAGACGCTCCACGCGTAGAGCGAGCCGATGCAGAGATTGATAAAGCAGCTTGCAAGGAGAATGACCCAACGCTTTTTCGTCAGGCTGTTGATTGCTTCCTGTGTCATGGTTTTGTTTCCTCTCTTCTCTCACAATTTCTCCAGGTACGAAAAGAGCGCGTTCCGTCGCAGTGTTTGGGGGACGCGCTCTTTCTTTTTATAGTTTATCAAAATGTCACGTGGATGTCAACCACTCATTCCCGGGCTGTTTCTCCGCCGTGCGCAAAAGCTCATTCATAAGCAGCTTGTAAATCTCCTCCGCGTGGTCGTGGAAGGCGTCCGCCAGCTTTTTTGCCTGTTCCCGCGTCGGCGCCATCAGCTCGAGCGTGAAAAGGTTGCTCACCTCGTCATCCAGCCCCAGAATCACAGAGAAATCGCCGGTCTTGCGCTCCACAATGGACATATGCACCATGTCGTCGCGCCGGGCGGCGCGGTTGAAGCGCTCGACCGCCGCCTTCGCGCGCTGTGCGACGGGGTAGGCCAGCGAATCCTCGATCACGCTGCCGTCATCGCGGCCCTTCTGCGTGATCGTGTAGTTCCCCTCCCCGTCCTTCTCCAGATGGCCGGTCTGCACCATCTGCGGGATTGCCTCCATGATGTCAAAATAGCTCAGGCAGTCGTCCTGCAGGCACAGCTCATAGATCTTGTTCGCGTCCACCGGGTAGGCCACGCGCGCCATCACATAGAGGATCAGGACCTTGACGTCCATCATATCCCGGATAAATCCATGCCGTTCCATCCAATTCACCTCACCGGTACGAGTCCGCCAGCTTTCGGAACGCATCCAGCGAGCGTTCCAGCTTTTCTGTCTCCACGCAGTAGGCCGCGCGGAAGTGGCCGGGGCAGCTGAAGCCGTCGCCCGCAACGAGCAGCAGGTCATACTGCATCGCCCGGCGGCAGAACGCGGCCGCGTCCGGCTCTAGAGAGCGCGGGAAAATATAGAACGCGCCGTCCGGCTTCACCACGGAATAACCCATCTCCACGAGCGCGTTGTAGAGGATATCCCGATTTTTATGGTAAACTGAGAGGTCAGACGTCAGGCCGCAGCAGTCTCCAACGAGCAGCTGGTAGAGTGCCGACGGGCAGTTGTGGCCCGTGCCGCGCGAGATCTGGCCGCACATGACGACGATTTTCTCCGCATCCGGGCAGGCGGGATTCACGGCGATATAGCCGATGCGCGCGCCGGGCAGAGACAGGCTCTTTGAGAAGGAATAGCAGGTGATCGTGTTGTCATAGTACCTCGCAACGTAGGGCGCCTCCATGTCAAAGACGATCTCGCGGTACGGCTCGTCCGAGATCAGATAGATCGGGTGGCCGTAGGCCCGCTCCTTCTCCCGCAGCAGCGCGGCAAGGCGCTCGATGGTCTTCGCAGAGTAGACCGCGCCGGAGGGGTTGTTGGGTGTGTTGATGAGCACGGCCATTGTCTTTTCCGAGAACGCCGCGTCGAACGCCTCGAAATCGATCTGGAAGTGCTTCGTGTCCGCCGGGACGACCTTCAGCTCCACATGGCAGCCCTCGGCATAGGCGCGGTACTCGGCGAAAAACGGCGCGCAGACCACGACCTCGTCGCCCGGCACACAGACCGCGCGCATCGTGTGGCACAGCGAGGACGCCGCGCCGTTCGTCATAAAAATGTGCTCCGCCCGGTACTGCATCCCGAACCGGCTGTTCAGCGACGCGGCCAGCTTTTCGCGCACCTCGTAGATGCCGAGCGTCGTGCTGTAGCCGTGGACGATTTTGCAGTCAACATTGCGGATGATCTCCACCAGCTTGTCGTTCACCGCGTCCGGCACGGGGACGCTGGGGTTGCCGAGCGTAAAGTCAAAGACGTTTTCATATCCGATCTCCTTGCCGCGGGCAAGGCCGTAGTCGTAGATCTCTCGGATGGGGGATTTATGGGCCAGCATGGCCTCGAATCTTGGATTGAGCATGGTTTGACGCCTCCTTCTTATTCAGTTTACAGCTTCCATTGCCAAAAGTAAAGTTTTCATTTATAATAGGGAGGAATCTGGGAGGGATTTTTTTGAAACTTGGTCTGATTCTGGAGGGCGGCGCAAGCCGCACCTTCTATACAAACGGCGTGCTGGACGCGCTGATCGACGCGGAGATCCGCGCGGACTATGTGATCGGCTCGAGCGCAGGGATTGCAAACGGCATCTCGTATGTCAGCTGGCAGCGCGGCCGGTCGCAGAAGATCGGTGAGGAGTATGTTCACGACCCGCGCTACATGGGCGCGCGGCACCTGCTGCGCCCCGGCAACCGGAGCCTTTACAACCTGCGCTTCGTCTTCGATGAAATTCCAAACAAGCTGGTTCCCTTCGACTATGACGCGCTGGCCGCCTACCCGGGCTGCGCGGAGGCCTGCGTCACAAACCTCGCGACCGGCAAGCCGGAATATTTTCCCGTAGACGGGAAAGACCGGACGTGGCAGCTCCTGATCGCCAGCTGCGCGCTGCCGCTTCTGTTTCAGCCTGTCCGGCTGGAGAGTGGGCTGTACATGGATGGCGGCATCACGAATCCCGTCCCGTACGACGCCGCGCTGGCCGCCGGCTGCGACAAGCTGCTGATCGTGCTGACCCGTCCGCGTGATTATCGGAAGCCGCAGGAGCGCGCAATTACGCTGGCGATGCGGCGCTATCGCCGCTACCCGGCGTTCTGCCGCGCGCTGGAGCAGCGCGCCGACGTCTATAACACGCAGCGCCGGTCGCTTTTCGAGCTGGAACAGGCCGGGAAGGCGTTCCTGATCTGCCCCGACGCGCTCGACATTGGACGAACGGAGCGCGACGCGAAGGTGCTGCATGAAATCTACTGTCATGGGTTGGAGGTCACAAACCGCGCCATGCCCGCGCTGCGCAGATATCTGGAGGAACCGACATGAATACGGCTACCATTCAAGTCAAGCATCTAACACTCGGCACGGGGCGGCCGAAGATCTGCGTCCCGATCACAGGCCGCACGGTCGCGGAGATTCTGGCGCAGGCCGACGTCCTCTCCGCCCTGCCGGCCGATCTGGCGGAGTGGCGCATGGACTACTGCCCCGATGCGGTTCTGCCCGACGCGGCAAGGGCGCTGCGCGCGGCGCTGCCAGATCTGCCGCTGCTCTACACCTTCCGCACGAAGCGGGAGGGCGGCGAGCGCGCGCTTTCGCCGGCGGCATACCGCAGCGTCTGCCTTATGGCGCTGGCGCAATGCGACCTGCTGGATATTGAGCTGTTCTCCGGCGACGCGCTGGTGCGCGAGCTGGTGGATGCGGCGCACGCGCAAGGCGTGGCCGCCGTCGTCTCGAGCCATGACTTTTCCGCCACGCCGCCGCTCTCCGAGCTTTTGCGCCGTCTGGAACAGGCGGCGGCGCTCGGCGCGGATCTGCCGAAGCTCGCCGTGATGCCGCGCACGCCTTCGGACGTGCTGACGCTGCTTGCGGCGACCGTCCGCTACCGGGAAACCGGCAAAACGCCCGTCATCACCATGTCCATGGGCGCGCTCGGCGCGGTCTCCCGTATCGCGGGCGAGGTCTTCGGCTCGTGCCTCACCTTCGGTGCGGCGGAAACAGCGTCCGCGCCCGGGCAGCTCCCGGCGGCGGCACTGTCCGGGCTGCTGGACGCGCTGCGGCTTCCCTGACATACCGCCCTCCGGCCCTCCATAGACTGTCCCATGGAGGGATGGGATGTGAAACTTCGGAGTTCGCTTCCGCCGCGCGCTGTGCGGCATGTTCTTGTGACAATTCTCGTCATCATACTCGGCCTTGGCGGCGGGCTGCTCTACGCGCGCCTGCACGCCCCCGCCGCCATTGAAACCGGCGCGTGGGGCCTGCACTTCCAGCAGGAGGGCAGCGCCCCAACCGGCACCGTCTCCCAGTCCGTGCTGGACGACTACGGCGCGGCATTTCTCGGAGACAGCGAGCAGCCTGTGATCTATCTGACCTTCGACGCGGGCTATGAGGCGGGCTATACCGCCGGCATTCTGGACGTTCTGCAGGCGCACAATGTCAAGGCGGCGTTCTTCGTTGTGGGCCACTACATCGAATCCGAGCCGGAGCTGGTGCGCCGGATGGCGGCGGAGGGGCACATTGTGGGCAACCACACCTACCACCACCCGGACATGTCGAAGATTGCCGACGAGGCCGCCTTCTCCGAGGAGCTTGGCTCGCTCTCCGAGCTCTATCAGGAGACTACCGGGCAGGAGATGCCGCGCTACTACCGCCCGCCGCAGGGCGTGTACAGCGAGGAAAACCTCAAGCTTGCGCAGAAGCTCGGCTACCACACGGTCTTCTGGAGTCTCGCCTATGTCGACTGGTACCCCGATAAGCAGCCGAGCAAGGAGGAGGCGTTCTCAAAGCTGATCCCGCGCATCCACAACGGCGCCATTGTGCTGCTTCACTCGACATCCAAAACCAACGCGGAAATTCTGGATGAACTTCTGACAAAATGGGAGTCCCTCGGCTATCGCTTCGGCACGCTCGATGAGCTGTTTGCAAGCTGAAAGCCTCGTCCCGCCTTCGTTTAGAGCGGCAGCTCCATGCCGCCATATTGAATTGCGGTTAATCTTCGTTCCCATTCTTTAACGCCCGCTCAATAGCATTCCGTCACTTTTTCTGTTATACTCCAATCAGAAGCCGTCCGGAAATGCCAAAAGGAGATGGGTAGGTATGAAACTTGGAGATATTATCAGAAAATACAGGCTCCAAACGGGCATGACGCAGGAGGAGATGGCCAACCGGCTCGGCGTCACTGCGCCGGCCGTCAACAAGTGGGAGAAAAACCATACGCTCCCGGATGTCGCCCTTCTTGCGCCTATTGCGCGTCTGCTCGGGATTACGACCGATACGCTGCTCTCGTTCCGGGAGGAATTGACCGCGGAAGAACTCAATCAATTTCTGACGCAATTGCAGCGGGATCTGGAGGAGCGGAGCTACGACGAAGCCTTTCTCTGTGCAAAGGCAAAGATACAGGAGTATCCGAATTGCGGAAGCCTGATCTGGCAGGCGGCCTGTATTCTCGACGCATGGCGAAAGGGAAAACCGCTCTCCGGCGACGCAAATTATGAGGATACCATATTGGACTGGTATGACCGGTGTCTGCACGCAGCGGACGAGCAAATACGCAGTCAGGCCGCGGACTCGTTGTTCCACTTTTATTTTCAGAAGGGCGCATATGAGAAGGCCCTTTCCTATACCGCGTTCTTCTCCCGCGAAAACCCGGAGCGGAAGCGGAAGGAAGCGCTTGGTCTACAGCAAAACTGGGAAAAAAGAGGCGGCATATCGGGCATATGAGGAGCTGCTTTTCTCCTGTCATCAGCATATACAGATGACCTTAAACGATCTGCGCATTCTCTACATGGAAGACAACAATCACGAAATGGCCAACAAACTGGTAGCCGTCTCCTCCGCCGCTGCGTCCGCATTTGAAATGGGAACCTATAGCAGGATCTGCTGCGGTCTGGACGTTGCCGTATGGGAACAGGATGTCGCAAGAACCGCACAAATTATGCAGGATATTCTGGAGAGTGTCGGAACAATTGGAGACTTCGCAACCTCCAGCCTATATCAGCACATGCGTTTTAAGGATGTCGAGCCGGACTTTGCAGAACGTCTTCGGAAGGAGCTTTTGAAATCGCTTGAGGATGAAACGTACAGTTTCATGCAGGGGCAGGCGTGCTGGGAAAGGCTGAAGGCCTCCGCCGGGGCACCTCGGAATCCGATTTGACATTTTTCGCTTTTATGCTAGAATAAGGGCATGCAACCGCGATTTTTACCGATGAGGAACCATACCATGAAACGAATCCTACCACTCCTGCTCGCCATTCTGCTTCTTCTGGCCCTGCCGGTGTCCGCCGTGGGCGGCAGCCAGCAGGACCCTGTCGTGGCGCTGAGCTATCTGGACGCCATCTTCGCGCCCGCGCTGCAAAAGGAGGTCAATGCGACCGTCTCCCGGCAGATGAACCTGTCCTACAACGCGCAGTTTGCCGCGCTGACAGAGTCCATCGCGCGCTGGAACCGGCAGGCCGTCGAGGCCGACACTGCGCCGCATAACCTTGAGGGCGTGCTGCTGCTCCGCCAGGGCGATGTGATCACACTCTCGCCGGGCTGTCAGGCCGTGCTGCGCTCCGGCAGCGCAAAGACGAACAGCGCCAATCTCATCAACGTCACAGACGGCGTTGCGGTCGCGAACAACGCCGTGCTTACGGCAGGCAAGCTCTATATGAAGAACCATCTGCCCACGGGCGGCCTGACCGTCACCTCGGAGACGGCCGAGATCTACTTCTCCGGCGTCGCCGCGCGCGCCCCCGGCAGCGCCGTGGACTACGGCTCGCTGGCAGACGCGCTGAAGGCCATGGGCCTGTTCCGCGGCACGAGCAAGACGAGCTACTCGCTGCAAAAAACCGCCACCCGCGCCGAGGGGCTTGTCATGTTCCTGCGGCTTCTGGGGCTGGAGGACGAGGCGCTGGCCTACACCGGCAGCTGCCCGTTCACCGATATGCGGCGCTCAGACTGGTGCTATTCCTATGTCGCCTATGCCTACAGCAAGGGCCTGACCACCGGCACCTCGAAAACGACCTTCTCCCCGAACGACGCCATCACCGCGCAGCAGTATATCACCTTCCTGATGCGCGCCATGGGCTTTGCCGAGGGGACGGCCTTCACGTACAAAACCGTATTGCAGGACTGCGTCAGGCAGGGGCTGTTCAACGCAAAGGAGATTTCCACTATGTCTGGCGGCGCGTTCCTGCGCTGCAAGATGGTCTATCTGTCCTACTACAGCCTGTTCAGCGCGATACCGGATACCGGCCGGATGCTCGCCTCGTCGTTGGTCGGCGACGGCGTGATGACGGTCGACGCGCTGCGCGGCGGCATCTGCAAAGCCGCAAGCGTACGTCTTTCCTGACCGGCTGCTTCTCCCCGGGCATAAACCGGGTGGCAGTCGTAAAACAGGACTCTTATAGCTTTCTGGAAATCTTGTGTTTTCAGGCGCTTATCGTCAATATCTTACGCCTTGGCAAACAGGGCCTCTGTGCCATCCATATGACAGCCGGGGGATTTCCGCTCATCGGAAGTCCCCCGGCTGTTTGCTGGTGGCAGAAGCCCCAGCCCCTGAAACCGTATTTCTGTCCCGGTGCTATGACTTTTCCCGCTCCTGCGTCCCTTTTTTCATTTTTTCCCTGTTTCTCCAGACTATACGCCATCATCCCGCGCCCATGCTTGGCAAAAATCGTGGGATTTCCGGAGTATCCTAATTTCTGTTTTTCATGTCTCTGGCAACCTCTGCGATATGCTCCGCGTGCAGGCCAAACTCCCGGAGCAGCGCTCCGGCAGGGCCGGAATGCCCGAACCTGTCGTCGACTCCGATGCGTCGAACAGGAGCAGGCAACTTCTCGCTCAAAAGCGCGCACACCGCTTCGCCCAGACCGCCAATGACGGAGTGTTCCTCGCAGGTAATGATTCTCCCGCACTCACGTGCCGCTCTCAGCACCAGCTCGTCATCCAGCGGCTTAATGGTCGCCATGTCGATGACCTGCGCGCAGATGCCCTCTCTGGACAGGATCTCTGCGGCCGTGAGCGCCTCCGCCACCAGCAGGCCATTGGCAATAATTGCCACATCGGAGCCTTCGTGGAGAACCTCGCCCTTGCCGATCCGGAACGAAAAGCCTTCCCTGTGCACCGTGGGCGCCCCGTAGCGGCTAAAGCGCATATAGACAGGTCCCTGATGCGCATAGGCCGCCTTGACCATTGCTCTGGCCTCCAGATCGTCGGCAGGGCACATAACCACCATTCCCGGGATCGCACGCATCAGGGCGAAGTCCTCGCAACACTGGTGTGATGCGCCATCCTCCCCCACTGAAATGCCGCCGTGCGTCGCACCGATCTTCACATTCAGGCCCGTATATCCAATCGAATTTCGCACCTGCTCAAAGGCGCGGCCCGCTGCAAACATGGCAAAACTGGACACAAACGGCACTAATCCCATGGCTGCGGCCCCGGCGGCCACGGCCATCATATTCTCCTCCGCAATACCGCAGTCGAAATGACGGTCAGGAAATGCTTTTTGCACAATGTTCGTCTTGGTGGCGTTGGAGAGGTCTGCGTCAAATACGATGACATCCCCGTACTCAGCCACCAAGTCCTTCAGGGCATTGCCATAGCTTTCCCGCGTGGCAATCTTTTTTATATCAGCCATCTCGCTGCGCCTCCAATCCTTCCAGCCGGGCGCCAAGCTCCGACATGGCAATCTTATATTCCGTATCATTCGGCGCCTTCCCATGCCAGCCCACATTGTTTTCCATGTAGGACACGCCCTTTCCCTTGACTGTCTTCATCACAATGCAGAACGGCCTGGTTCGTGCCTGATGGAACTGTGCAAACGCCCCATTCAGCGCCTCAAAGTCGTTGCCATCAACCTCCACGACTTCAAAGTTGAAGGTCCGAACCTTATTTGCAATCGGATACGGGCTCATGACCTGCTCAATGCGGCCATCAATCTGAAGCCCGTTGTTGTCGATGATAACGCAAAGGTGGCTCAACTGATAATGGGCAGCGAACATCATCGCTTCCCAGACCTCGCCCTCCTCAATCTCGCCGTCTCCCAACAGGGTGTAGACCCGGCAGGGGTTGCCCTGGAAGCGCGCGGCCAGCGCCATCCCCGCTGCGGCGGAGATGCCCTGCCCCAGAGAGCCTGTAGACATGTCCACGCCGGGGACAGTGTTCATGTTGGGATGGCCCTGCAGATAGGACCCGACATGTCGGAGGGTTTTCAGATCCTCCACCGGAAAAAAGCCACGGTTGGCAAGGGCGGCATAGAGTCCGGGGGCGTTGTGGCCTTTGGAGAGGACGAAACGGTCTCTCTCCGGCGCTCTGGGCGCGGCAGGATCGATGTGCATTTCCCAGAAATACAGGTAGGTGAGCACATCCGCGGCAGACAGGCTGCCGCCAGGATGACCACTCCCGGCCGCATGTGTCCCCTCAATGATGCCCATCCGTACCTTGCAGGAGAGAATCATCAATTGTCTCTTCTCTTCAGAAGTCATAGCCGTTTCCTTCATATACGCACCTCTCGCATTCATTGATTTTCTGCGTTGTCCTTCATGAAATCCAGCATATCCTCAAACCAGCCCTCAGCAGAGGTACCGATTCCGAGGGCGATGCCGTGGCCGCCGGAGGGGAAAATGCGGCAGCGGGTAGGAATGCCCGCGTCGCGCAGCGCCTCGTCCATCCGCGTCGCGTGCTGATACGGGACGAGCGTGTCGTCCGTGCAGGCCCAGAGATACGTCTTCGGCAGACCCGGCGTCACATGGCGCATCGGCGACCAGTACAGGCGCTCAGAGTCGTCGCAAATGCCCGGCAGGCCCTCGCACAGCTCGCGCTCCAGCGTCGTCACCGCATAACCCAGCACCAGCTTATCCGGCATGGCCTTTTCTTTGCGATAGGCCGCAACCAGCGCGGCATCCTCCAGCTCCTGCAGCGCCAGCGCTTTGACCTCCTCTGCCCGGGTCGCGGTGCTGGCGCAGAGGTGGCCGCCGGCGGAGAAGCCCATAATCATCAGGTCATTCGGATCAGTCCCGTCCTTTTCCGCGTTGGCGCGGACATGGAGGATCGCCAGCATCAGTTCCATCTGGGGGTTCGGGAAGCGGGACGGGGTGCGATAGTGCAGGATATACGGGCGGAAGCCCCGGGCCAGCAGCGCCTTTGCAAGGCCAAAGCCCTCATTGACCATGGACTCCGTCTGATAGCCGCCGCCGGGGACAACGATGACCGGCGGCCGCTTCCCGCCTTCCGGCAGCACCGGCGTAAACAGGCAAACGCTTTGCTTGGAGCCATCAAAGGTGGGCATTTTTGTGGACCAAAGGCCTCGGATTTCCCATTTTGTCTTGTCAAAGGCCTCCGCGGCGAGATTTGCCGCGGTCATGATCTCATCTGCAGGGAACGGGCGGTTCCATGGCGTGCGGATGGTGTCGTGGATCTCCTGCAGCGTCAGCGAATAGGCCGGCTCCGGCAGCAGCGATGTCACAGGCTCGTCGCTGAACAGCATGTTGCCCAGCAGCAGCCGGAACTGCACGGGATTGACGCTCTGCAAAACCTCGTTGTAGGTGTTTTGCATTGTAAACATGGAAATTTCCTCCTTGTATTTTTACCGAAGGCCGCTGCTACTACCCCGTAACAGCTTAACTTTTCGACCTGTGGGGCTTTTCTATCGAGGCACGGTGTGTGATATTGCACCGTTCGTAGGGCGGGGGCTTGCCCCCGCCGCGTGTATCGCACACGGTACGAATTCGCCGTACGTCGCCGGAAACCATACGCCGCCTACCGCCGGCGGGGGCAAGCCCCCGCCCTACGGCGTTGCGGAATCAGGAAGCTAGTTAGCGCTACAGCGGCAGCAGTCCGCAATCACATAGAATTTCCAGCGACAGCATCAGGCGGAACTGATATGCGCCGTCCGTGAGCGGCTCCGGCAGTAAGTTTTGAATTCTTTTGAGCCGTGGAACCAGAGTATTACGATGAATTTTCAGTTTCTCTGCCGTGTCCTGATGGCGTCCGTCGCAGCGCAAATACCAATACAATGTCTGCAGCTGTTCCGTTGACAACGTACGCAGTTCCGGCAGGATGAATTGCTGCAAACGGCTGCTGTCGGAGAGATTGTGAAGGAGGATCTGCGGCATGCGCTCCCGGAACGAGACAACCGGCGCGCCGGAAACAGCCAGAGCCTGTTTGGCCTCCCAGAACAGCTGTGGCGCATCGTCCAGATACGCACTGCGGGCGCTGACGCCAACGCGCAGCTCCGTACCAATCGAGTTCAGCCGGCCGCGCAACGACTGTGGAATGGGTTCATCGGGATGCAAATTTAAAAGAATGACCAAATAATTGTCTGTAATGCAGCAATAATGCTCGGTCAGCTCCGGCTGCAGCACAGCCTGCAGCCGGTAGAGCTGCGTGGCGTGGCCGGAGGTGCTCTGGATTGCCAACAGCTGGAAGGAACCGTGCAGCTTTGGCTCGTAGGTGGATAGATGAACCGGAGGGCTGCCCGAGGTCAGCAAATGCAACAGCACAGTCGCCTGCTGGATATCCCGGTTTCCGGCAAAATCCGGCAGTCCCACAATAATCCCTGCATACAGCTCGGCCAAATGACGCATTACCTGCTGGTCGGCATCCGTCAGGGTGCGGTTCGCTCCAAAACAGAGCAGCCAGCCAAAGGTGATACTGTCTTTCCGAACCAGCACGACGTAAGCAGAAAGCTTCAGCTCCGGATTGTGCAGGACAACGCCCTGTTTTTCTACCAGCAGCGCCTGAATATCCTCAATGTCCAAATTGGGAACTCCCGTGAAAAACCACTCGAGAGAATCCTGCCGGAGCAAACTCTGCAGCGGCTCTGCAACCTTCGGGACGGGCTTCTTCGGCCGGAAACAGACAATTCCATAGCCCGTGCCATAGACAACCGGGTTCCCGAGCAACCGCTGCGCCTGCCAGTTTAACTCCTCCAGCGTACCGTCCTTGAGCATACAGTCTGTCAATTGTGCGCAGTTGTCCGCAATGATCTGCTCCTGCAAAAACAGCGGCTGCAGCGCGCGGTAGCACTGCTCCACGCTCCAGCTTGTGACGATGCAACAGATGCAGGCAGGCAGCGTCTGTGCAATCAGCTCTACCGGCACGTCCTCTGCGGAGAGCAGCAACACATAGTCCGACCGCTGGGGCAGCGTCTGGAGCATGCTGCGGCGGCTTCCCAGCACCAGACATCCCGCGGGAATCGGCGCGCAGGGCAGCTGCGCCAAGCAACGCACCTCCGGCAGCAGCAGCCCTTTGCGCAAAATCTGCCAAGGCGCTCCCACGCGGGTCAATGTATTGATGATCTCCATGCAAACACACCGTCCTGATCTCAGCTTTTATTTCGTACAGTATAGCATAAAAATCATAAAGAGGGGAGGCCGTTTTACCTGCCTTCCCTCTCTTTTCGCGTTTGGGCTATGTTGTGGAAAGGTATGGCCGGCAGATCACGCAGCGCGCCAGGCTTCCAACTGGGAGCTGACCGCGTCCATGTAGTCGTTGACGCCGGCCGCCTCCATTGCTGCGCGGTAGTCCTCCAGCAGGCTGTCGGTGTACAGGCCGGACGCGAGCTGATACCAGTACTGATCGTTGACGCCGGTCAGCGCGCCAATGTAGTCGGCCAGCGGCGCGCTATCCAGCGAAAAGCCCAGAGCCTCGGACTTCACAGAGTTCTCGAGATCCTGACGGGTCAGGGTGCGGAAGTCCATGCCGTCGCCCTCCCACGGGGTCAGGATGAAGGAATTGCCGATCCAGAAGTCGGACACATGCCAGCCGCAGGTGTTGCCGTTGGCGTCGCCGATGTAGCCGGCCTCGCCGCTCTCCTTGATCTCATAGTTGACGCCCTCGAAGCCCCAGCACATCGCGTTCATGACCTCCGGGTCGGTGTAGAGCAGGTTCATCAGTGCCATCGCGGCCTCCGGCTCCTCGGCGGTCACAGGAATGAAGGTGGAGAAGGTGGTGAAGTTACCGGTGCAGAGCATACCGTTGGCGATCTGCACGAGCGTGACGTCCGCGCCTGCCTGCGCGCTTGTGGTGGACTCGCCGCCGAACTCTCCGCCGATGACGGAGACGAAGATCGTGCCGTTGCCCACGAGCTGGGCGTTGGTGTAATCGGTGTTGGTCAGCGTATCCGGCCAGACATAGCCCTTCTCATACCACTCGCCGAACATCTTGAACTCGTTGACGTAGTTCTCGTTGTCCAGAAGGAGCTGCACGGAGCCGTCCTCAGCCAGATACAGGCACTGCTGGGAATCGCCCACCGCGTCGTAAGCCACGATGTCGGAGAAGCTGCTGTTACCGAAGATGAACTGGGTGGAGCCGTTCATAAAACGGGCACCGCCGGTGGGGTACATGCCGGTGTCCGCGGCACTGACCGTCTCAAAGAGGGCCTCCAGATCCTGCCAGGAGGCCAGATTCTGCACAGCCTCTTTCATGCCGAACTCCGCCAGCGCGGCGTCGGCAAAGGCCAGATTGAGGTTGGATGCCTTCTGACGCATGACCGGGATCGAGTAGACGGTGCCGCCGATAGAGCAGGCGTCAAGGTAGTCGCCGGCCTCGTCAAGGATGCCCTGGCCGTGGCTTTCCAGCAGATCGTTCAGCGGCATTGCCTGGCCGCTGGCGGTCACGGAAGCAAAGGAAGAACCGGGGATCGGCGTCATCATAGCCAGATCGATGACCTCACCGCCGGTGATGCCCATGGAGAGCTGTGTGGCGTATTCGCCCATGTTCAGAATGGTGAAGTTGGCGGTCAGGCCGAGCTTTGACTGGAGCAGCGCGTTCATGTTGTCACTGAAGGTGGCAATGTCGCTTGCGCCGGTCTCGTCGACCATCATAATGTTGAGCTCCACGTCCTCAAAGGCCAGATCCGCAGGCTCTTCGCCTTCTGCAGGCTCCTCGCCCTCGGCGGGTTCTTCGCCTTCGACAGGCGTATTGTTGCTGGGGGTGTTGGTTTCGGGGTTGTCGTTGCTTTCACCGGTCTTGGATGCGCAGGCCGCAAGCAGCGTTAGGCACATCGCGCAGATCAGAAGCAAAGCAAGGATTTTCTTCAT
>CAZYZQ010000054.1:13752-15173 GCA_964652075.1 uncultured Oscillospiraceae bacterium | reverse complement strand
AGCGGCGTCAGGCCGCTGCCGGCCGCCATCATCACCGTCGCGGTATAGGCCACGATCTGCCCCAGCCGAAACCCCTCGAAGACCTTTACGCCATTTTGCGTAATATTGGCCTTTGGGAACAGATCCGTATCCTGCACCGTGGCATAAGAGGTTCTGCCCAGAATTCGCGTCGCGTGCCAGCCACACAGGGCGGCGCCGCTGCGCATCAGGCGGGCCGCCAGCCGGGAGAAGGGCCGCGTGTAGCAGATAAAGCCCATCACCGGGATGCAGCCGCCCAGAATGCCGCTCCATGTCCAGAGCAGGGAGCGTTCGCTCTTCCCTGCTGCCATCATGGCAAGCAGCAGCGACAGAACCAGCAGAACCGGCGAGAGCACACGCATGGCGCGCTCCGCGCCGTCCGTCTCCTCGAGCCGGTCGACATAGCCATAAAACGATCCGGGGCCGCGGAAGAGCACCTGTCCGTCCTTCCAGCCGTTTTCCTGTACGAAAACAGCCGCCGGCTCCGATGCGTTCATCACTGCCTTCAGGCTGCGGATCAGCCCGTCAAGCCGCCGCTCGGCGCCGTAAAGCGCAAAGAAAAGCACCGTGTTTTCCACACTGTAATAGGCAACGCGCCCTGTTTTCAGGGAAGAAATACCGTCCAGAATTGTCAAAAGCGCGGACAGAAGCGCCAGGGTTTCCAGATTAAAGTGCAGCTCCGTCACTCGTACAACGGCACGAATCAGGACATCATAACACAAAAGAACCGTGACAGACAGCAGCGCAAGTAGCAGCAGCGAAACAGTCCGCCCATTGGACAAAAATGGCATAGCGGTCGGGAACCACGCATTGGCAGCCGTCAGAGCAGCCGAAAGCGCCGTCAAAATCAGAACGATCCACAGCCGCAGCCGCACGCCGCGCATGGCTGCCGTTGCCTTTTTATAGATCTCCTGCGGTACGCGCTCCGGCTGCGCCGGCGCGTCCGGGCGGCGGTGCCAGCGCGGCAGACGGCGCTGCGCAGCATCGGATTCTTCTCCCTCGGACATCACAGGCTCGTCAGACGCTTCAAGCTCCTCCGGCTCCGTCGCTTCGGGCGCTTCCGGCGATTCCGGCTCCTCCTGTGAAGGCCGTGCCTCGGAGAACAGCGGAATCACATTGTCCGGCATATCCGGCTCGTCGGATGGCTCCGGAACCGGCTCCGGCGGCTCGGCCGCCTGCACAGGCTGTTCCGGGGCCGGTGCGGGACGGCGGTGCTTGCGCCGTTTGGGCTGTTCAGCGGGCGCTGGCTCGGGCTTGCTGCGAGGAGGCAGCGTCGCCTTTGCTGTCTCAAAATCGACAAATTGCAGCTGTATCCGGCTTTCCGGCTGTACAGCCGCGTCCGGTTCCGGCGTATCCTCCGGCTGGGCGAGTGCGTCTGGCCTGTCCGGCTCGGGCTGCTCCGG
>CAZYZQ010000054.1:0-13652 GCA_964652075.1 uncultured Oscillospiraceae bacterium | reverse complement strand
CTCGGGCTGCTCCGGTTTTGCATCGGCCGCCGGGTTCTCCTCCGGTGAGTCGTCCCGCTGCGTCCAGCCGCCAAACTCACGCATGATTTCATCCAGGGAAAACTGGTCCTGCTCCGCCACGGTCCACTCACCTCGTCTTTCACAAATTCATTACAGATATGGCCGTCAACCGCGTTGGCGCACGGCCTCGTAGAGCAGCACAGCGGCCGCAACCGACGCATTCAGGGAGGAGATATGCCCCTTCATCGGGATGCTGACTTTAAAATCGCAGCACTCCGTCACCAGACGGCGCATCCCGTCGCCCTCATTGCCGATGACAATGGCCGCGGGACCCTTCAGATCCACCTCATACAGCGGCACGGCGCCGTCCGCGGCGGTGCCATAGATCCAGACGCCTTTTTTCTGGAGGTCACGGATCGTGCCCGCCAGATTGGACACGCGCGCTACAGGCATATATTCGACAGCACCCGCCGAGGCCTTGGCGACCGTCGGTGTCAGTGCGACACTGCGGCGCTTCGGGATGATCACGCCATGCGCGCCCGCGCACTCCGCAGTCCGCAGGATGGCGCCCAGATTGTGCGGATCGGACAGATCATCGCAAATCACAAGCAGCGGCGGCTCCCCCTTCTCCTGCGCGCGGGCGAGAATCTCGTCGACCGTGCTGTACGCGTGCGCGGCGCACATGGCGATCACGCCTTGGTGTACGCCGGTCTGGCTCATGGCGTCCAGGCGGCTTCTCTCCACCTCCTGCACGACAATCCCTGCGTCCTTCGCCTGTGCGATAATTCGGCCGAGGCCCCAGTCGGTATCCCCGGACGCGACATATAATTTATTGATTGGCCGCCCCGCCTTGAGCGCCTCGGTGACCGCATTGCGGCCCTCCAGCATCCCTTCCAGCTCCGTTTCGTCCCGCCGGGCGGGAGAACGGCGGGGATTCCGGTTCTCTCTCATGCTTTTCTCTCCCAAAACGCCAAAATCGCGTTGAATTCGACGGAAACTGAAACAGTCATCCGCCGCCGCGTGTATTATATCACAGAAGACTGTCAAGAACAACCAAAAACTCAAATTTACAGAAAATTCACACGGAATTCAGGGGTATTTCTTGCAAGCACCGGGGTTCTATGCTATATTAGTCAAGAATATTTGCTGTTTTCTACGAAAGGAGGCAGTTTGATTGAATCCAAATCAAAAGAACGATCAGAACAAGCGTGAGCCGGGCCGTCCGCCTACAAAGATGATCCTCACGCTGATTGCGGTAGCCGTTATTGTGACAATCCTGTTCAACCTGATTCTTGCCAGCGTCGCTTCACGCTCCGAGGAGAAAATCACATATACCGATTTTCTCCAGATGGTGGAAGACGGCGAGGTGGAATCTGTTGAATTCGGCACCGACCGGATCAACATCTACCCCAAAGAAAAAGAATCCGGTCTGAGCGAAAAACACTACTACACCGGCTATATCGTGAATTTCCAGCTCAACGATCTCATTGAAACGCTCAATGTCCACAATGTCGCCTGCTACGGTGAGGTTGCCGAGCAGACGAACCCGATTTTGAGCTTTATTGTCTCATGGGTTCTGCCGGTCGCGGTTATGTACCTGTTGTTCATGCTGCTCATGCGCGGGATGAGCAAGCACCTGGGCGGCGGGCCGATGGGCATGGGACAGAGCAAGGCGAAGGTCTACACCGTTGAGAAAAAGACGGGCGTCACCTTTGCCGACGTTGCCGGGCAGGACGAAGCGAAAGATTCTCTGAAGGAAATCATCGACTTTTTGCACAACCCGCAGAAATACGCCGCAATCGGCGCAAAGCTGCCGAAGGGCGCGCTGCTTATCGGCTCCCCCGGTACCGGCAAGACGCTGCTGGCCAAGGCCGTTGCGGGCGAAGCGGGCGTCCCGTTCTTCTCGATTGCTGGCTCTGACTTTGTGGAAATGTTTGTCGGCGTCGGCGCGAGCCGCGTACGCGATCTGTTCGATCAGGCGGCCAAACAGGCCCCTGCGATCATCTTTATCGATGAGATCGACGCCATCGGCAAGAGCCGCGACTCCCGTCTCGGCGGCAACGACGAGCGCGAGCAGACGCTGAACCAGCTGCTCTCTGAGATTGACGGCTTTGACTCCAGCAAGGGCGTCGTCATTCTGGCTGCCACCAACCGGCCGGAAATTCTGGACAAGGCGCTGCTGCGCGCCGGACGCTTTGACCGGCGAATCATCGTCGATCGGCCGAATCTGGAGGGCCGCTACCAGACGCTTCGCGTCCACACGCGCAACATCAAGCTCTCGGAGGACGTCGACCTGCGCAAAATCGCGCAGGCCACGGCGGGCGCGGTCGGCGCGGATCTTGCAAACCTTGTCAACGAGGCGGCGCTGCGTGCCGTCCGTCAGGGGCGTCAGGCCGTCAACCAGCAGGATCTGCTGATCTCCTTCGAGGTTGTCATTGCGGGCACCGAGAAAAAGGGCACCGTGCTGACAGATGTCGAAAAGCGTATCGTTTCCTACCACGAGGTTGGCCATGCGCTCGTCGCGGCGCTGCAAAAGCACTCGCAGCCCGTTTCAAAAATCACGATTGTCCCGCACACCTCGGGCGCGCTTGGTTATACGATGCAGCTGCCGGAGGAGGAAAAATTCCTCAACACCAAAGAAGAGCTTCTCGTCGAGCTGCGTACGCTGCTTGCCGGCCGCGCTGCCGAGGAGACTGTGTTTGGGGCCCAGACGACCGGCGCTGCAGTCGACATTGAAAAGGCGACCGATCTTGCGCGCAAGATGGTCACGCAGTTCGGCATGAGCAACAAATTCGGCCTGATGGCGCTCTCCGGCACGGCAAACCAGTATCTGGACGGCCAGACCGTCATGAACTGCGCGGACACCACAGCCGCCGAGGCGGATGCGGAAATCCGTACGCTGCTCGCCGCCTGCTATGAGGAGTCAAAAGAGATTCTCTGCGCGCACCGCCCGCTGCTGGACGAAATCGCCCTGTATCTGTTCGAAAAGGAGACGATTACAGGCGATGAGCTGATGCAGTATGTCAATGCGGACAAGAACCGCATTTCAGAGCATGCTGAAACGCCGGAAGCGCTGCCCGACAGCGAAGCAGAAGTGTGATCTGCGGGGCCGCAATCCGCGGCCCCGTTTGAGAAAACTACATAGAAAGAGGGAACCAAAATGCAAGATACCATCAAGCAATTTCTGAGTTCCATGACGTTGGAACGCCTGATTCCTGCGATCATCATCTTGATTGTAGGGATCATCGTCATCCGCATCCTGCTCAAGCTCTTCGTGCGCGGTCTTCAGAAGTCCAAGCTCGAGCGTGGGATGCACACCTTCCTCAAGCAGGTCATGCGCATTCTGCTGTATTTCATCCTGATTCTGATCGTCGCAGAATCGCTCGGCATCAACACAACCTCTCTGGTTGCGCTGCTGTCCGTCGTCTCCCTCGCCTTCTCGCTGGCTGTACAGAACAGCCTGTCGAACGTGGTCGGCGGCATCACTGTCCTGACGACGCATCCGTTCCACACCGGTGATTTTGTCGAGGTCAACGGCGAGGCCGGCACGGTCGACGCAATCTCCATGACCTACACCGTTCTGATCACCCCGGACAATAAGCGCGTCTATATTCCGAACAGTGACACCGCCGCCGCCAAGGTCATCAACTACTCCGCGCAGGGCACCCGCCGTGTTGACCTCACCGTCTCGGCCAGCTATAACTGCGCGCCGCAGGCTGTGATGCAGGCGCTGCGCGCCGCTGCCGACTCCGTTTCCTGCAAGCTGGAAACGCCGGGTGTTGAGACATATGTCAGCGAGTACGGTGAGAGCTGCATTCAGTACATCCTCCGCTACTGGGCCACCGCCGCCGACTACTGGACGGCGTACTTTACCGGTCTGGAAGCGGTCAAAACGGCGTTCGATCAGAACGGCATTGAGATGAGCTACCCGCACCTGAATGTGCATCTCGACAAGGGAGAATAAGCGTTGAGGGGACTGAAATACGGATTTCGGACCTGTGTGGTGCTGTTTCTGGTGTTTCTTTTCCTGCATATCGCTTGCTATGACTGGAACGGCTCCAACTACGGCATCTTCTATCTCGATCTTCTTCTCGTCGGCACTCTCTCCGGTGCGATTTCCTGCTTTGTCGGCGGACGGGTCGTGAAGATCATTCAGAACTCCAAAACATCATAAAAAATGGCGACTCAAACTGAGCCGCCATTTTCTACTTATTTTGCCTCAGACTCGCAGTACAGGCATCTGTACACCCGGTTTTCACGGTCTGTCAGCTTGAACACCTGCGGCAGCCCCTGCTCCACGCTGGTGATGCAGCGCGGGTTCTTGCAGCGCAGGACGCCCGTGACGCGCTCCGGCAGCTTCAGGTGCCGGCGTTCCACCTTTTTGCCGTCCCGGATCACGTTCACCGTGATGCCGGGGTCGATAAACGCCAGAATGTCGAGGTCCAGATCAATGAGGTCACAGATTTTCAGGATATCCTTTTTCCCCATCTTCCGGCTGTCGGCGTTTTTGATGATTGCGACGGTGCAGTCCAGCTCTCCAAGCTTCAGGATGTTGTAGATCTCCATCGCCTTGCCTGCCGTGATGTGGTCGAGGACAATGCCGTTGACAATCGGATTGACAATCATACCTCCACCCCCAGCAGCTTCATAATCAGCGCCATGCGCACGTATTTCCCGTTTTTCGCCTGCTCAAAGTAGCGTGCGCGCGGGTCGTCGTCCACCTCGACGGCGATCTCATTCACGCGCGGCAGCGGATGCAGAATGGACAGGTCGGACTTGGCCGCACGCAGCTTCGCGCGCGTCAGGATGTAGCTATCCTTCAGGCGGATATAGTCCTGTTCGTTAAAGAAGCGCTCGCGCTGCACGCGCGTCATATACAGGATGTCCAGTTCCGGCATGACAGACTCCAGCTCCGTCGTCTCCAGATAGTCGATGCCATGCTTTTCCAGCACATCGGTCTTGATATAATCCGGCACACGCAGCTCCTGCGGAGAAACCAGAACGAACCGCACGCCGGGATAGCGCGACATCGCGCCAATCAGGCTGTGTACTGTCCGCCCAAACTTGAGGTCACCGCAAAGGCCAACCGTCAGGCCGGAAAAGCCGCCCTTGTCGCGGAGGATTGTCAGAAGATCCGTCAATGTCTGCGTCGGATGGTTGTGGCCGCCGTCGCCCGCGTTGATAATCGGGACGAGACTCTTCATGGATGCCACCAGCGGTGCGCCCTCCTTCGGGTGCCGCATGGCGATGATATCGGCATAGCAGCTCACGACGCGTACCGTGTCGGAGACGCTCTCGCCCTTGGACGCGGAGCTGCTCTGTGCCTCGGAAAAGCCCAGCACATTGCCGCCCAGCTCGTACATCGCCGCTTCAAAGCTCAGACGTGTGCGCGTCGACGGTTCAAAGAACAGCGTGGCCAGCTTCTTCCCATGGCAGACCTCCCGATAGTCGTCAGGGTGTTCAATGATCCGGCCCGCCATGTCCAGCAGTTCATCGATCTCCTCTGTCGTGAGATCAAGAATGTCAATCAGGTGTCTCACTTCCCTGCTCCAATCCAGCTCTCATCTGACGGGTTGTTGCGGAACGCAATCAGGCGCTTGACATCCTCCTGTTTGATATAGCCCTCGTCCGCGGCGACCTGCGCGATGACGTCGAAGTTCGTCAGGCTCCGGTTCTTCACATTCGCCGCGGCCAGCCGGTCGATGCCCTTCTGCATCCCGTAGGTGAAGATGCTGGCGATGCCCAAAACCTCCGCGCCGAATTCACGCAGCGCATGCACGACCTCCAGCACACTGCCGCCCGTGGAGATCAGGTCCTCGACGACGACAACCTTCTGCCCCTTTTCCAGCTTGCCCTCGATCTGGTTCTGCCGGCCATGGTCCTTCGCGCCGGCGCGGACATAGCCCATGGGAAGGTTCAGAATATGGCCTGTAATGGCCGCGTGGGCAATCCCGGCGGTGGAGGTGCCTATCAGCACCTCGACATCCGGATACTGCTCACGGATCACAGCCGCCAGCGACTCCTCGACGTCTGTGCGCACCTTCGGTGCGGTCAGCGTCAGGCGGTTGTCGCAGTAGATCGGGCTTTTGATGCCGCTGGCCCAGGTAAACGGCTCCTCGGGGCGGAGAAAGACCGCGTCGATGGAGAGAAGATCGGTTGCAATCAGCTTTTCAATGTTTGTCATTTGTGTGCGCCTCCAATTAGATCCGTCAGGTTTTCAATTCCATATTGCTGCATCACCGCAGGCAGTGCCTCGATGATCTCCTTACACGCAAAGGGGTTGACAAGATTCGCCGCGCCGATCTGCACTGCAGTCGCGCCCGCCAGCAGCATCTCCAGCACGTCCTCGGCACTGGACACGCCGCCCATGCCGATAATCGGAATGGAAACGGCCTCATAGACCTGATACACCATCCGCAGCGCCACCGGGAAAATTGCAGGGCCGGAGAAGCCGCCCATCTTATTTGCAATGACCGGCTTTTTGGTCTTGAGACTGACGCGCATGCCGAGCATGGTGTTAATCAGGCTCAGACCGTCCGCGCCAGCGTTCTCGCAGGCCTTTGCGATCGAAACAATGTCCGTCACGTTCGGCGTCAGCTTGATATAGACCGGCTTCGTCGTCACTTCCTTGACCGCGCGCATGACAGCGGCCGCGCTCTCCGGCTCCGTGCCGAAGCTCATACCGCCGCCGTGTACATTGGGGCAGCTGACATTCACTTCGATCAGGCCGACGCCCTCCTCGCGGTCGAGCTTTTCACAGGTATAGGCATAGTCGTCGATGGAAAATCCGGAGACATTGGCAATCACCGGCTTGTGGAAGCACGCGCGCAGCTTCGGCAGCTCCTCTGCAATCACCTTCTCAACGCCCGGGTTTTGCAGGCCGACCGCATTAAGCATACCCGCTTCGCACTCTGCGATACGCGGCGTCGGGTTGCCGAAGCGCGGCTCCTTCGTCGTGCCCTTGAAGGAGAAGGAGCCGAGGATATTGATATCATACAGCTCCGCAAACTCATAGCCATAGCCGAATGTGCCGCTGGCGGGGATGATCGGGTTGTCCAGCGTCAGGCCGCTGAGTGTCACCTTCGTATTCACCACAGGATCTCCTCCTTCTCCAGCACCGGGCCGTCCCGGCAAATGCGCTTGTTGCCGTAGATTGTCTTGCAGCTGCAACCCATACAGGCGCCAAAGCCGCAGCCCATGCGCTCTTCAAAGCTGAACTGGCCGGAGGTCTTCGCAGCGTTGTACACAGCCTTCAGCATCGGCTCCGGGCCGCACGTATAGACATAGCTGTAGTGTAGGTTCGTCATAGCGTCTGTCACAAATCCGCGCACACCGCGACTGCCGTCGGCGGTTGCAACAATCACCTGCGCACCCAACTGTGCAAATTCCGTCTCGTAGAAAATCTCCGGCGCATGGTTAAAGCCGAGAATGACGGTCGGCTTTTTCCCCTCGGCCAGCAGGTGCTTCGCCAGCCCGTACAGCGGCGGAACACCGACACCGCCACCCAGCAGCAGCGGCGTCTGGCCGCTTTTCGAGGTGTCATAGCCATTACCGAGCCCGGTCAGAAGATCGAGCTGCGCGCCCGGGCGCATCGCGGCCATCTGTGCCGTACCGCCGCCTACGACCTTGTAAATCAGCGTCAGCAGGCCGTCCTCCCAGTCACAGACCGAAATCGGGCGGCGCAGGAAGCGCCCGGCGAGCTGGATGTTTACAAACTGACCCGGCGCGGTGATCGCAGACGTGTCGCCCCGCAGCGTCATGCGATACACATCCGCGGTCAGCGCGTCGTTGGAGGCGATCTCAAATATTCCCTTTTTCACATGTTTCCTCCCAGATAAAAATAAAAACCCGCATTTCTGAAACATCGTTCAGAAATCGGGATTTGAGAAAGGGCGGCCAATTTTCCAGTTCCTATACAAGTTCGTCAGCCTCCCCGCAAGTTTTTGCTATTATACTTCATTTCTCCTCCTCTGTCAATGAAAAAACCGCCGTCCTTCATTTTTTGTACAATCCCCACAACAGCGCTTGACGAGAAAGCGTGGATTCTCTATAATAGAACTATTCTTACAAAGGGAGGCTACTTTTTATGTCTGCAATCAAAGGTCTGCACCACGTTGCGCTGAAAATTCCGGCTGCCGAGCTGGAGAAGTCCGTACAGTTTTACAACGGCCTGCTGGAGATGCCCGTGATCCGTCAGTGGGACGGCGGCATTATGCTTGGGTTCGGCAACACGATTCTTGAAATCATCGCCGAGGAGGGGCACGAGGGCGCACATCGCGGCGCGCTGAACCACTTCGCCTTTGCAACCGACGAGCCGGACGCACTGATCGAGAAGTGCCGCGCCGCCGGTTACACCGTCACCATGGAGCCGACCGACATCAACATCGGCGGCAACTACCCCGCGCGCGTCTGCTTTATCGTCGGGCCCTCCGGCGAGAGCATTGAGTTCTTCAAAGAACGCTGAGCTGTATACATATCATATTGACAAAACCGGACAGGATTGATCCTGTCCGGTTTTCGTTTATCCCTGGCAATTTGCCTGCACATGGTTCTGCGCGTTCACAAGTCTTGCGTACTCGCCTTCCTGTTCCATCAACGTCTCATGGTCTCCCAGCTCGATGATCCGTTCATTTTCAACAACTGCAATCTGATCGGCATTGCGAACCGTTGCGAGACGGTGCGCGATCATGATGGAGGTTCGCCCCTGACACAGGCGGTCAAAGGACGCCTGAATCTTCGCCTCCGTCACGCTGTCAAGCGCGCTGGTGGCCTCGTCGAGAATGACGATCGGCGGGTTCTTCAGGAAGATACGCGCGATGGAAATGCGCTGCTTCTGCCCGCCGGAGAGCATGACGCCGCGTTCTCCGACATAAGTCTGGAATCCGTTTGGCATCTGCATGATATCGTCATAGATCTCCGCGTATTTCGCCGCTTCCGCCACCTCTTCGTCCGTCGCGTCCGGACGGCCGTAGCGAATATTCTCCATCACGGTGTCCGCAAACAGGAACACATCCTGCTGCACGATCCCGACATTCTCACGCAGCGAAGCCTGCGTCCAGTCGCGCACATCGACGCCGTCAACTTTGACGCTGCCTGCCGTCACCTCATAAAAACGCGGGATCAGCTGGCAGAGTGTTGTCTTGCCGCTGCCGGACGGACCGACCACCGCGAAGGACGTGCCGGGTGCGATGGTGGCCGTTACATCGGCCAACACCTCGCCGCCCGTCTCATAGTGGAACGAGACATGGTCGAACGACACCTCGCCGCGCGCCTTTTCCAACACCTTCGCGTCGGGACTGTCCTGAATTTTCGGGTCTAGCCGCATGATGCTGAGAAAACGCGTAAAGCCGGCCATGCCCTGCATGAACTGCTCGACAAACGCCGCCAGCTTTCGCACCGGCGTGATGAAGGTGTGCGTGTAGAGCGTAAAGGCCAGCAGGTCCGCGTAATCCATCCGCCCGCCCATGATGCACCAGCCGCCGACCGCGACGACAACAACCGGCAGGATCGACATGAAAAACTCCATGCCGCCGTTGAAAACCGCCATCGCGTGGTAATAGCCGCCCTTTGCCTGTTTCAGGTTGTTGTTGGCTGTGTCAAATTTATGGAGTTCACTGCGTTCATTGTGGAACGCCTTTGCCGTCCGCATACCGGACAGGCCGGACTCGATCTGCGCGTTGATCTCGGCGGTCTTCGCCTTGACCTCCATATTTACATGGCGCATCCGCGCACGCTGAAGCATGACAAATGCCGCAAAAATCGGCACAAGAATGGCCAGCACGAGCGCCAGCCGCCATTCGATCGTGCACATAATGATGATCGCGCCGATCAGCGTGATACAGGAGATGAACAGATCCTCCGGGCCGTGATGGCTCAGCTCCGCAATCTCAAACAGATCTGTCGTGACGCGCGACATCAGGACGCCCGTGCGGTTCTGGTCGAAAAAGGAGCATTCCAGCTGCTGCATATGCTGGAAAATGTCGTGACGGATATCCGCCTCGACGCGCACGCCGAAAATATGGCCCCATTTTGTGATGATATAATAGAGCACCGTCTTGAGGACATACGCCAGTCCGCAGATCAGCATCACAACGAAAAACGTCTTGTATTTGGACTGCGGCAGGAAAGTGTTCATGCTCATGCGTGTCAGATACGGAAACGCCAGATCGATGATGCTCACGATCAGAGCGCAGACCATATCCAGAATAAAAAGCTTGATGTGGGGCCGGTAGTAGGATGCGAAGATGCGTACCGGCCGGTCGTTCTTAAAATCTCTCTCTCGTTTCATGTCTTCCCTATTTCCCGGCCAGTGCGCGCAGCAGGCCGATATAATTGCTGTTGCTGATCATAAACGGATAGTTGATGACGATCAGATCCGAAACCCCCTGCGCCTGCGCGAACGGCGCGAGGATCAGCTCCGGCTTGTCATTCTGGTTAAATTCCCGCGGGTCGATCACAATGATCTTGCTGTAGTGGCTTGTCAAGAACGGAACAAGCGCGTTGCCGTACGACTCCTTGAGCACCATGCAGACCGGCCCGTCCACCGCGCTTTCAATGACGGTAACCGGATGGTCGCCGCCGATGAAGCACAGATACTTATTGCTGACCGATTCTTCCAGATGCGTATAGACCACGCTGA
Source organism: uncultured Oscillospiraceae bacterium (assembly GCA_964652075.1). GTDB lineage: Bacteria > Bacillota > Clostridia > Oscillospirales > Oscillospiraceae > CAZYZQ01. The sequence goes on along the minus strand of CAZYZQ010000054.1, from coordinate 3,013 downwards.
TCGGCACGCCGTCTGTGAGCGACGTGTCCATATAGTAGCGCGCGTGCGTCTCCACAAGTGGCAGATAGTAGGTCAGATAGTCCGGATTGTTTTTGAGCGCCTCACTCTGCGGATACGCGGAGGTGTAGGTGTACATGGTGCCGAGGAAGGTATCATACGTGCCGGACTCGAACGCCTCGATCGCCGGGGCCTCAAAGCCAAGCGCGTCGCACAGCGCCGTGTAGGCGTAGTACGCACCGAGCTGCGTCCAGTGGTGATCCGTGCGGAAAAAGAGATACTCATCCTGATGCGCCTCCACTGCGGAATAGGCGTCCACTGTGACAATGGCATCGTCCATTCCGGCGTAGCAGCGGTCGATCATGGCCTTCTGGTCATGGACTCCTGTATGGTACTCCTCCGGCGAATAGAACTGCCCGCCGTTTGGCGTGACAAGGCTGATCGTGCGCACGCCCGGCAGCGACGCCGCAAGCTCATTCAGTGTCTGTGCGTAGCTGTCGATGACCGAATCGGTTCCGGTTGGAATATCCATGGCCCGGTCGCCCTCAAGCAGGATCGTGCCGACCTGCAGCTCCTCCACGGGCTGCTGCGGCTGCTCCGGTTCATCCGGCTGCTCCGGCTCGTCAGGCTCAGTCTGCGGGGACTCCTCCGGATTTCGCTCCGGCTCCGGGTTCTGCGGCGCCGGTGTGTCAGGCGGCTCCTCCGAATTTGGGGTGTCCGGTTCCTCCGTAGCCGGTTCCGGCTGCGGTGCAGCATCCGGCTCCTGCGCCTGGATGCTGTCCAGCGACTCGCCGCCCTGTTCCGCGCCGCCCTCGTAGTTGATAACAATGCCGCTGTCCGGGGTGGAATAGAAATAAAAGCGGTTGAGCAGCTTGTTGTAAGTGAGCAGCGTCTCGCGTCCCGGGAAGGTATCCGTATAGTGTGCGTCCAGATCAGTGGTATAGCTGCCGTCCGAGAGGGCTTTCAGAGAAAATTCCGGCATTGGCGCAAGCGTCCGGTTCTCTGAGAGAGAAACCGTCGCATCCTCGTCGCAAAGGGAATACACACCCACGGCGCTGATTGCGCACAGCGCAAGCAGCAGAAGAATCAGATACAGTTTTTTCATATCCACATGCGCCTCTCTCAGAACCGGAAATACAGGAATGGGTTAAAGCTGGAGCCGACCAGCGAGACGGTCGATACCAGAAAGATTGCCGCGTCAAACAGGAACACCAGCACAAGATAAGCGCCCTTCCCCCACTTTCCCGCGCGGGTTGAAACCGCCTCGAGCAGGAACGCGCCGTATTTCGGCAGTGAGGTGCAGGCCAGCGCGCCGACCACCAGAAGCGGCAGGTTGTTCAAAAGCTGCATCCGTGTCTGCGTATTAAACACGCCGGCGCCGGCCGCGCCGAACAGGACCTGATAGGCCGTCCCAAGTACATGCAGGTCGTTAAAGTAGAAGATCGCCCAGCCCATCAGAATTAAAAACAGCGTCACAATATGCCGGATCACGCCGGGGACCCGTTCCAGCGCGGGCCGCATGAGCTTTTCCAGATAGAGCAGCACAAAGAAGTAAAGGCCCCAGAGCACATAGTTCCAGCTCGCGCCGTGCCAGAGGCCGGTCAGGCCCCACACGACAAAGAGATTCAACAGCTGGTGCCGCCGGTTGCCGCCCATTGGGATATAGACATAGTCCCGGAAGAACGAGCCGAGCGAGATATGCCAGCGCTGCCACAACTCCCGGATCGACTTTGCCATATAGGGGTAGTTGAAGTTCTCGGCGTAACGGAAGCCGAAAATCCGCCCGAGGCCGATGGCCATGTCGGAATAGCCCGAGAAATCAAAGTAGAGCTGGAAGGCGAACATCACAAGCCCCAGCCAGCCCTGCACCGTTGTCATCTGCCCGAGGTTCCCACCCAGCAGCTTGGTTGCGACCTCACCGGCATAGTTGGCAAGCAGCACCTTTTTGCCCAACCCGATGCAAAGGCGCGTTGCGCCGTAGAAAATCCCCTCCAGCGTGCTTTCCCGGCTGCCGATCTGGGCGGCGATCTCCTCATAGCGGACAATGGGGCCTGCAATCAGCTGCGGAAAGAGCGAGAGATACAGCAGGAAGTTCAGCGGCGAGCGCTGCGCTTCCACGCGGCCGCGATAGACGTCAACAACGTAGCTCAGCGCCTGAAACGTGTAAAACGAGATGCCGATGGGAAGTGTGACAGCCGGCACCGGAACCGCAAGCCCGGTCAGCGCGTTGAAATTTTCCACAAAGAACCCCGCGTATTTGAAAAAGGCCAGCGCGCCCAGATTCAGCACAACCGCCAAGACCAGCGTCGCGCGGCGCGGGCGCGGGCGTTTCGCGTGCTTCAGCAGCATCCCGGCTGCGTAGTTGACCGCCGCCGAGGCCAGCAGGAGCAGGACATAGACCGGCTCACCCCATGCGTAAAACAGCACGCTCAAAACCGTCAGCGTGATGTTTTTCACCAGCATCGTAGGGCTGATAAAATACAGGATCAGGCTGGCGGGCAGAAAGATATATAGAAAGATCAGGCTCGAAAATACCAAAATTTGTCGCCCCATTTACATAACAAGTCGATTTTATTATAGCAAACCGGAACAAAAATAGCAACAGCAAAACCCGCGTTTTTCGGCCACAGAAAATTCAAGGTTTGTTTACAACTACGGACAACTTTATGGATTGACACCCATTTCCATACCGATTTATACTATAGGTGATATAAAAACCGGAGGCGAATCGCGAATGTCATTTGTCGAATTTCATGACGTGTCCAAGGTCTATCACACCGGCTCACAGGAGATCCCTGCGCTGCACGGCGTGAGCTTTTCCATTGAAAAGGGCGAAATTTGCGTAATTGTCGGCGCATCCGGCGCGGGCAAAACGACGCTTTTGAATATTCTCGGCGGCATGGACACACTGACCAGCGGCCGCGTCATGCTGGACGGGAAGGAGGTCTCTGCCTATTCCCGCCGCCAGCTCACGGAGTACCGCCGCCACGAAATCGGCTTTGTGTTCCAGTTTTAC
>CAZYZQ010000053.1:0-15192 GCA_964652075.1 uncultured Oscillospiraceae bacterium | reverse complement strand
CCTCCAAAACAACTTCAAGCATTTCTTGGGCACGACGACATAGAAATGACCCTCGGTGTGTACATGCATACACAAAAGCCTGCCGCAAAAGAGGCCTCAAAAGTTATGGGAGAGGTCATGAGAAAAAACTATTTTAGCTCCAAATGTTCGGATTTTTGTTCGGAGTCGCCAAAATTGGTCAACATCAAATAAACCTGTCGACAACAAGAAGATAAAAAAGACCCGAAATCATGCGATTTCGAGCCGTTTTAATGGTCCGAGTGACAAGACTTGAACTTGCGGCCTCTTGACCCCCAGTCAAGCGCGCTACCAACTGCGCCACACCCGGATTGCTTGACTATTCTAGCACGTCTTTCCGCAAAATGCAAGTCCTATTTTACGGCTGCTTGTTTTGCTGTGCGGCGGGCTTCCGGCGGAGTTGACAGCCGGACAATATGGGTGGTAAAATAGCAAAAACTGGCAGTTATCGAAGAAAAGGATTTGAGACCATGATTGACGCGGCATATCTGCGCGAGTTCGCATATTTGCAGGATGCGGCCTATCTGGACGTGGCATCCGTGGGCCTGCAGCCGGAGCGGACGCTGGCCTATTGCCGGCAGTTCCAGGACGAGTTTGTGAAGACGTTCGGCAGAATCTGCTTTGGCCCCTACGGCGAACGGCGGGACGCGGTGCGGCGGAATATCGCCCGGCTGATCGGCGCCGCAGATGCGGCGGGGGAGATCGTGTTCGCCCGCAACACAACCGAGGGCAACAGCCTGCTGGCGTCCAGCTATCCGCTCGCGTCGGGGGATTCCGTGATCTCCAGCGCGTCGGAATATCCGTCCGTGGTACTCGGCTGGGCACAGCGTCAGGCGGACGGCGTGCGGTTGGAGCTGGTGCCGCCGCATAACGGCGTTCTGGACGCGGACGAGATCATCGCCCGGATGGACGAGACGACAAAGGTCGTGGCGCTGTCCTTCGTGCAGTACCGCTCCGGCTTCAAGGCGGATCTTGCAAAGATCGGCAAGGAGTGCCGAAAACGCGGGATTTTACTCCATGTGGACGGCATTCAGGGGATCGGCCGCAATCCGATCGACGTGCAAAAGATGAATATCGACGTGCTGAGCTGCGGCGGCTTTAAGGGCCTGATGGGGCCGTTCGGCGTGGGCTTCGTCTACGTGCGCAAGGCGCTTCTTTCGCAGCTGCGGCCCTACGGCTTCAACGAGGACAATGTGGAAGTGGACGAGGATGCGCTGCCGGTGATGCGGACGCTGCCCGTGTTCCCGTACCGGGAGGGCGCGCAGCGGCTGGAGGCCGGCTCCATGAACACCTACGGCATCACGGCGCTGGGCAAGAGCGTCGAACTGCTTCTGGAGATCGGCATCGAGCATATCCACGCGCATGTGATGGAGCTGGAGCGACAGCTCCGGCGCGAACTGGCCGGCCTCCCGGTCACGCTGCGCGGCGCGGAGGCGGAACAGTACTGGTCCGGCAATGTGTGCATGAACTTTGCTCCGGACAAGACCTCCCGCGTGGAGGCGGCGTTTGAAAAATATAAGGTCTACGGACGGCTGGACACGGGCTTTCTGCGACTGAGCTTCCACTACTACAACACCCCGGAGCACGTGCAGCGCGCGGCCCGGGCGCTGCGGGAGGCGCTGCTATGACAAAGAAAAAACTTGCAATCCTCGGTACGGGCAATCTGGCGCGGATCCTTGCGCAGGAGCTTCAAAAGAAGACGTTTTCCACCTATCAGCTGGTGGCGGTCTGCGGGCGCAGCATGGAAAAGGCGCGCGCCTGCGCAGTGGGAACGGAGGCCGCAGCGGTCACGACGCTGCAGGAGCTGCTTGCCCTGCAGCCGGAGCTTGTGCTCGAGGCGACCACCCCGGCCCATTTGAAGACGGTCGCCCCGACGATCCTTGGGGCGGGCTGCAGCATGATTATTCTATCCTCCGGCGCGCTGGCGGACGCGGAATTCCGGGCGGAGGTGACGCGGGCCGGAGAGAGAAGCGGCGCGCGGCTGTACGTGGCCAGCGGCGCGATCGGCGGCTTTGACCTGTTACAGACCGCCGCGCTGATGGGCAACGTTTCGCTGACGGTGCGCAATCAAAAACCGCCGGCGGCCTACGAAAACGCGCCGTTTCTGGAGGGCCGGACACTGGACGCGGACAGGGAGGAGCTGCTCTTTTCCGGCACGGCGGCGCAGGCCATTGCGCGCTTCCCGCAGAACGTCAACGTGGCCGTTGCGGCGGCGGAAGCGTCCGTCGGCGCGGAGCACACAAAGGTGACGGTGGAGTCCGATCCCGCGCTGCGGCTCAATACGCATCGTTTGGAACTGCGCGGGAATTTTGGCGAAGCAACATTAAATATCGCCAGCGCCGCGTCGGCGAAGGCCGGTTCCAGCGCCATGGCGGCGTACAGTGTGCTGCGTGTGCTGCTGAACCTGACAAGCGTAATTGTTTTTTAAAGGAGAGCGAGAATATGAAAATTTATCTGATTAACGGTACAATCGTCGACGGCACGGGCGCGCCGGCCTTTCCGGGCGACCTGGTGATTCAGGACGACAAAATTGCCGCCGTGCTGCCGCGGGAGGCGGAGCGTTCCGCGCTCGACTGCGCGGACGCCGATCTGGTGCTGAATGTCCGCGGCAAGACCATCACCCCGGGCCTGCTCGACATGCACTCCCACGCGGACGTGACCATGCCAAAGTACCCGGCCATGGAGAACTATTTACAGCAGGGCATCACAACGCTGTCCGTCGGCCATTGCAGCATCGGCATCGCGCCCATCGACGAGCTGTACGTCTCCCAGTGCATCGAGGACCCGGCGCTGCGCGAGCTGGGCTGCGCGTTTCCCAGCGGCTACGATCCCTACACGAGCATCGTGGTCAAAACCGGGGACATGCGCCGCGTGGCGGGTCGGACGCTGGGCTTTGAGGTTGACTGGACGACCTTCGGAGAATTCCTGGAGCATATGCGCCGCGAGGGCGTCGGCTGCAACATCCACGGCTACGTCTCCTACGGCCAGCTCCGCCTGCACGCGATGCACGGCGAGTGGCAGCGCAGCGCCACGTCGGAGGAGATCGAACGCATGAAAACCATGCTCCGGCGCGAACTGGAGGGCGGCGCCTACGGCGTCCACTGCGGCTTCGACTACATGCCCGACCTCTACGCGACGCCGGAGGAGGTGGCGCAGGTGGCGCAGGTACTGCTGGACTATGACGCGGTGCTGGAGGCCCATACGCAGAACACGCAGGAGCGCTACGGCAGGCATAACCCCGATTACCGCGCCAGCCAGGGCATCCGTGAGCTTCTGGAGATCGGCCGGAAGACCGGCGTGCGGGTACATATCAGCCACATCCCCGACGACGCGCTCGGCCTGCCCGGCTATACAAAAGAGGAGAGCGAGCAGTCGGCCCGGGATATTCTGGCGATGATCGAGGAGTACAAGGCCATGGGCGTGCGCGCAACGTGGGACGTGATCCCGCCGGACTGCATGAGCATGCTCTACTATCCGCAGCTGGCGTCCTTCTTCGCGCCGCTGGTCAATCAGGAGGGCGGCATGACACCCTTCGCCGCGCGGCTGCGGACGGACAAGGCGTATGAGCAGTGGATTCTGGACTGCATCGCGCGCAAGGAGCTGGACAAGGTCTGCAACGTCTTCCCGCTGTTCCGGCGCTATCTGTCCGACCCGGAAGGGGAGAGCACCGGCGCGGTGCAGATCAGCGGCTCAACCTGCAAAGAGGCGCAGGGCAGGACGATTGCGGCGCTGTCGAAGCTGTGGGGCATTCCGCAGGTGCAGGTCATTCTGGAAGTGCTCAAGCGCGACCCCGCCGCCTATTATTATAAGGTGAATAAGGCCGCCACCTCCGGCGGCGAGGACATCTTCCTGTCCAGCCCCGATGCCTCCGTCGGTCTGGACAGCACCGCCGCCGACGCGCACTACAACATGGCGGGCTACGACTACCCGCTGGACACCTGCCCGCCGAACAATTTTAACGCCATGATCAAGTACCTGACCGAGACGCAGCTGCCCTTTGAGCAGGCCATCTACAAGGCCAGCGGCCGCAGCGCGGATATCCTGCGTATGCCGGAGCGCGGCAGGCTCCTTGCGGGCAAATATGCGGACGTGGTGGTTCTGGATCGGGACAAGCTCGCGCCGGTGATCGACCCCGTGCATCCCACCACCGGGCCGAAGGGCGTCGAGTATGTGCTGGTCAACGGCAAATTCGCGGTCATGGACGGCCAGCCCACGCACCTGCGAAACGGCACAATCTACCAGCGCGGGAAGAACGAGCAATGAGCCTCGATTAATTAAATGAAAAATATACACGATTCGCTGCATGAACATTGACAAATCTGCGCGAATCGTGTATAATTACCGTACTTGCTTTACTGACTTAAAGCTGAAAAGGAGAAAAGAGCTATGAGCATCAAAAAACTGTTGGCGCTGCTGCTCTGCGTGGCGATGGTTCTGTCTCTGGCTGCCTGTGCAGGCGCCAAGGACGATCAGCCCGCTGACAATGACAGCAACGCCGAAACCCCGGCTGACAACGACAACAACAACCCGTCGAGCGACGGAGATTCCGCCGGCGAAAAGGTCCTGACTGTGGGCTGGCCCTATGACCCGGCCTCCCTCGACCCCGCCAGAGCCTCCTTGGACTCGGACTACCGCGTCCTGGTCGCCACCAATGAGCCGCTGCTCCGCAATGCGGGCGGCGAGGTGCAGCCCGGCAGCGCCGAGAGCTACGAGGCGAGCGACGATCTGACCGAGTACACCTTCCACCTGCGCCGGAGCAATGTCTACTCCGACGGCACGCCGATCACGGCCGCGGACTTCGCCTACGGCCTCCAGCGCCTGCTGAACCCCGATGAGGCCTACGATCAGGCGGTCATCGGCTTCCTGATCAAAAACGGCGAGGCGTACTACAACGGCGAGTGCGCCGTCGAGGATCTGGGCATCGAGGTTGTGGATGAGTACACCCTGAAGCTGACCACCGAATATCCGGCCTATCCGCAGAATTTCTGCCGCTGGGAGTTCTCTCCCATCAACCAGGCCAAGGCGGAGGAGCTCGGCATCGAGTACGGCGCCGATGCGACCAAGGTTCTGACCAACGGCCCGTTCACGGCCACCAGCTGGGTGCGTGACTCCGAGATCGTGCTGGAGAAGAACCCGAACTACTGGAACGCCGACGCCATCAAGCTGGACAAGGTCGTTCTGAAGATCAACGCCACCGGCGACACCGCTGTGGATATGATGATGACCGGCGAGCTGGATGTTGCCGGCGTGACCACCAAGGTGCAGGCCGATACGCTGCTGGACAGCGGCTTTACCTATGAGATCCAGACGAACGGCGTACAGTGCGTCCATGTCAACCATGCCGGCAACACGCCGGAGACGGGCCTGTTCCTCTCCAACGTGAACTTCCGCAAGGCGCTGAGCGCGGCCATCGACCGCGACGCCATGGTCGCCACCGCCTACACGACCGATATCCCCGCCACCCGTATGGTCATGCCCAACGAGCAGGGCAAGGAAGGCCTGTTTGGCGAGGAGTATCCGTTCGAGGGCTGGAGCACCTCCGCAGATCCGGAGAAGGCGCAGGAGTATCTGGCGCTGGCTCTGGAAGAACTCGGCAAGACGGCCGACGAGATTCCCACCTTCAGCATCCTGTGCATGGACTCCAGCAGCAACATGGTCGCGATGAACGCCATCATGGATATGTGGAGCCAGACGCTCGGCATCCAGTGCGAGATCGACGCGCAGCCGATCCAGAACATGCTCCAGAAGATGCTCGACGGTGAGTTCGACTTCTGGAAGGGCGGCATCGAGATCGGTGCGGTTGACTCCAGCGGCCTGTTCGAGAACTACCTCTCCACGACCACCAACTACGGCTACTACAGCGACGAGTACGACGCGCTGTACAACGCCGTCCTGAACGCGACGACGTGGGAAGCCCGCAAGGACGCCATGTTTGAGCTGGAGCAGTTCTTCTTCGAGGAGATGATCGATCTGGGCGTCACCTGGATCTCCAGCTACTACGTCTACAGCGCCGATGTCACGGGCCTGCAGATGGACAACAGCGGCATCAACTTCGTCTACGCTGATGTGACGAAATAAGGTGCATGTATAACCTGTAAAACGTGGGATCACAGCGATGTGATCCCCGTTTTTGCCATATGGCATAATCTGACGCAAAACCAGAAATGACAAAGGGTGATGGTATGGTAAAGTACATCGCAAAAAAGGTCCTGATCGCGGTACTGACAGTCTTTGTGCTGGCGACGCTGACCTTTTTCCTGGTCAAGCTCCTCCCGGGCGATCCGTTCCTCAACGATAAGATCCCCGTCGCGGTGCAGGAGCGGCAGCGGGCCTATTACGGCCTCGACAAGCCGATCCTGCAACAGTACTTGACCTATATGTCCAATCTGCTCCACGGCGACCTTGGAACCTCCCTGAAGCAGGTCGGCCGCGGGGTGACGACGATTATCAAGGAGACCTTCCCGATCTCCGCCTCGCTGGGCATTGCGGCGTTTGTCGTGGCCGAGCTGATCGGCATCCTGTTCGGCATCCTCTGCGCCCAGTTCCGCGGCCGCTGGCCGGACTATGTGCTGATGATTGTGGCGGTTCTGGGCATCGCGCTGCCGAGTATGGTGCTCGGGCCGCTGCTGCGCTATCTGCTGGCGGTCAAGCTGCGGATCCTGCCGGTCTCCGGCTGGGGCACGCTGCGCCAGTCCATCATGCCGGTGCTGGTGCTGTCCATCAGCAGCATCGCCAGCAGCACCAGAAGTATGCGCGCCAGTATGCTGGCCGTGACGACGCAGGACTACGTCAAGACCGCCCGTTCCAAGGGCCTGTCGCCCATCAAGGTCGTGCTGCGCCACCAGCTGAAAAACTCGCTCGTGCCGATCCTGACGAACATGGGCGTCTGGCTGGCCAGCATTATGATGGGCTCCTTCGTGGTGGAGAGCATCTTCCGCATCCCGGGCCTCGGCAAATACTTCGTCGACTGCGTGACCACGCTGGACTATCCACTGGTTATGGGCCTGACGATCTTCTATGGCACGTTCCTTGTGACGGCGAACCTGATCATCGACGTGCTCTACGGCATTGTGGATCCCCGGATCCGCGTGAAGTGAGGTGGCAGGCATGGTTGAAATGAATCGTACCTTTGCGGCGCACGACTTTGACCCCATCCCGGCGGAAGACCGGCAGGTAGATAAGGTCGTCCGCAAGCCCACCACCTATCTCAAGGATGTCTGGCGTACCTTCTGCAAACGGAAGACGGCGCTGGTCAGTCTGATCGTCATGGTGATCATTTTGCTGCTGGTCTGCCTCGGCCCGGTGATCTGCCGGTTCGACCACATCAGTAACGACTACAATGCGATCAATCAGTCGCCCAACGCCACCCACTGGTTCGGCACGGACCAGCTCGGCCGTGACCTCTGGGCGCGAATCTGGATCGGCGGCCGGGTATCGCTCGTGATTGCGCTGCTCGCCACCATCTTCCCGTATATCATCGGTATGGCGGTCGGCGGTATCTCCGGCTACTTCGGCGGCAAGCTGGATATGTTCATCATGCGCGCCATCGACGTGCTCATGGGCATTCCGGAGCTGATCTACATGATCCTGCTCATGGTCATCATGGGCAGCGGCAATATCTGGACACTGGTCATTGCCATGTCCATCACCGGCTGGATGAGCGCGGCCAGAAGCACGCGCGGACTGGTGCTGCAGCTGCGAAACCGCGACTTCGTGGTGGCCAGCGAGACGCTGGGCGCGTCGCCGGCGCGGCTCATTGTGAAGCACCTGCTTCCCAACACGCTGGGCATTCTGGTGGTCGGCATGGCCATGATGGTGCCGAACGTGATCTTCTATGAGGCGTTCCTGAGCTACATTGGCCTTGGCATCACCCCGCCGGACCCGAGCTGGGGCCAGCTCATCAAGGCCGCCGCGGAGACGTTCCGGTATTACCCCTACCAGTTCATCATCCCCTGCATATTCATCAGCATCACGATGCTCTGCTGCAATTTGATTGGCGACGGCCTGCGCGACGCGCTGGACCCGAAGCTGCGCGACTGAGGAGGGGCAGGAGTGGAAAAGAAAAAAATACTCGAGGTCAACGACCTGCATGTGACCTTCCGTACATACGCCGGGCAGGTGCAGGCGGTGCGCGGCGTCACATGGCACCTGAATGAAAAGGAGACGATCGCCATCGTCGGGGAGTCCGGCTGCGGCAAAACCGTCTCCATCCAGACCGTCGCGGGCCTGAACAGCGGCCGGAATACTATGATTCAGGGGCAGGTGCTGTTCGACGGCATGGATCTGGTCAAGGAGAACATGAAGGTCATCCGCAAGATTCAGGGCGACAAGATGTCCGTGATCTTTCAGGATCCCTTCACATTCCTGAACCCCACAATGACGGTGGGCAAGCAGATCATGGAGTCCTACCGCGAGCACCGCAAAGTCTCGAAAAAAGAGGCCGAGCAGCGCGTTCTGGAAATTCTCCGGATGATCAGCTTCCCGGACCCGGAAAAGAATATGAAGCGCTATCCGCACCAGCTCTCCGGCGGTATGCGCCAGCGCGTCATGGTGGCCATGGCGTTGATCTGCGACCCACAGGTGCTGTTCGCCGACGAGCCGACCACCGCGCTGGATGTGACCATTCAGGCCCAGATCGTGGACCTGATGAAGGAGCTCAAGACCAAGATCGACACCTCCATCGTCCTGATCACCCACGACATGGGCGTTGTCGCCAACATGGCCGAGCGCATCTACGTCATGTACGCGGGCCAGATCGTGGAGCAGGGCAATACGCGGGATATCTTCTACAATCCCAAGCATCCCTACACCAAGGCGCTTTTGGAGTCCGTGCCCCGGGTGGACAGCGACTCCGAGACGCCGCTCTCCACAATCCCCGGCACGCCGCCCGACCTGATCGCGCCGCCCGTGGGCTGTGCGTTTGCGGAGCGCTGCCCCTACGCCATGCAGATCTGCCGGAAGGAGCAGCCGGAATATCAGTCGTTTGGAGAAGAGCATTCGGCCGCGTGCTGGCTGCATCATGCGGCATGTGTTGAACGAAAGGGGGCCGCACCGCTATGAGTGGAGAAGTTCTGCTGGAACTGAAGGACGTCAAAACGTGGTTCAAGGTGGAAGCTGGCCTTCTGAAGGCCGTCAACGGTGTCAGCCTGACCATCAAAAAGGGCGAGACGTTGGGCGTCGTGGGCGAATCCGGCTGCGGCAAGAGCACGCTGGGCCGGACGATCCTGCGGCTATACAAGCCGGACGGCGGCGAGGTTCTCTACAAGGGCAAGAACATCTGGGATTACTCCAAGTCGGAGGTCAAGCGCTTCCGCAAGGAGGTGCAGATGATCTTCCAGGACCCCTACGCCTCGCTCGATCCATTGGATGTCGTGCACGATGTGCTGGAAGAGGGATTGGAGATCCATAATCTGTACCCGAAAAAAGCGGATCGTGAGAAGCGGATTTTAGACCTTCTGAATCTGGTTGGCCTGAATCAGGATCATGAGTACCGCTTCCCCCACGAATTTTCCGGCGGCCAGCGCCAGCGCGTGGGGATTGCCCGCGCCCTGTCTGTCGAGCCGGAGCTGATCGTCTGCGACGAGCCGATTTCGGCGCTGGATGTGTCCATTCAGGCGCAGGTCGTCAACTTGCTCAAGAAGTTGCAGCGTGAGCTGGAGATCAGCTATCTGTTTATCACCCACGACCTGTCCATGGTCAAGTACATCTCCGACCGGATCGCGGTCATGTATCTGGGCGGCATCGTCGAGCTGGCGGAGAGCAATGAACTCTTTGAGCATACCTGCCATCCCTATACACAGGCGCTGATGTCCGCGATCCTGATCGCGGATCCGGATGTGGAACAGAAGCGGCAGCGCATCCTGCTCTCCGGCGACGTGCCCAGCCCCGTGAATCTGGGCGCGGGCTGCGCCTTCTGCAAGCGCTGCAGCCGGGCGCAGGAGCGCTGCCGTACCGAACGGCCGGAGCTGCGCGAGATCACACCGGGCCATCAGGTGGCCTGCCACTTTGCGGAGGAAGTCCTGAGCGGAGGCGGCGCATGATGACAGAACGGCAGATGCAGCAGGTACTGGAGTGCGCCCTGTCCACCGGCGGCGACTTTGCCGAGCTGTTCTTTGAGGATCGTGAGGAGACAAATATCCCCACCAAGAACGGAGTCCTGCAGGGCGTGAAGCAGATCCGCATCCACGGCGTCGGCCTGACGGTGCTGCTCGGCATCCAGCGCGTCTACGTCCACTCCAACCGCACGGATTTCGCGTCCCTCATCAATCTGGCAAAGCGCGCTGCGGACATGATCGCCGCGCAGAAGGCGGGCGCATCCGCGCTGCCGCTTCAGCTGGCGCAATACCCGAACCCCAACCCGATCCGGCTCTACCCGGGCGAGGTGAATGTGGCCGCGAAGATCCGCGCGCTGACCAGCGCGGAGCAGGTGGCCCGGCGCGTTGGCCCGAAGGTTCTGTCCATCAATGTGGACCTGTTCGACAACGATCAGCGCATCCTCGTGGCAAACAGCGAGGGCCTGCTCACGGCCGATCGCCGGGTCAACTCCCGGATGCGCTTCCAGATCACGGTGGGCGACGAGCACTCCTCCTTCTATGACTGGGTCGACTACACCAAGGCGCAGGGCTTCGAGGCATTTGCAAACGGCGACTGCGAAGCCTTTGTGACGGATATCATGCATGGGATCGAGGGCAAGTGGAAGGCGCAGCCGGTCAAGGCGTGCCGCGTGCCCGTGGTGATGGCCGCGGGCGGTGCCGGAACCTTGTGGCACGAGTGCTGCGGCCACGGCCTTGAGGCCTGCGCCATCGCCTCCGGCAACTCCATCTATGTGGATCAGCTCGGAAAGCGCGTGGCCAGCGAGAAGGTGACGCTGATCGACGACGGCACGTACCCCGGCCTCTACGGCTCCTCCGCCATCGATGACGAGGGGCACCCCCGGCAGAAAAACATTCTCATAGAGAATGGCATTTTGAAGCAGTATTTGTCCGACCGGCTCCATGGCCGGATGCTGGGCACGGCGAGCAACGGCTGCGGCCGCCGCCAGAACTACACCTATGCCGTGACCTCCCGCATGAGCAACACCTACCTCGCGCCGGGCGAAGACGACGAGGACGAGATCCTCCGCTCCGTGCCCGAGGGCCTGTTTGTCAAGAGCCTCGGTGGCGGCACGGGCGGCCCGACATTTTCCATCATTGTCAGCGAGGGCTACTGGATCAAAAACGGGCAGATCGACCATCAGGTCAAGGGCGTCATGCTCAGCGGCAACGGCCTGGACGTGATGCAGAAGGTGGACCGCGTTGGGAAACGGGTTGAAACGGAGATGGGCGGCTTCTGCGGCGCGGACTCCGGCCTGATCCCGACCACGGCGTTCCAGCCCATGATCCGAATCTCGGAAATGGCCATCGGCGGAGGTGCGGAATGAACCTGTTGGATGCATATAAAGCCGCGTTTGTGGCGCTCCCGCCGGAAATTCACGTGGCGGAGGTGGAGGCGGAGAACGAGTCCGTGGCCGAGGTGACGCTGCGCGACGGTGCCCGGCAGGATCGCTCCTACAGTGACGTCACGTCCCTGTTTGTGCGGGCCACCGGCGAAAAGACCGGCTTCACCTATACGCAGGATCTGGAGGAGGAGCCGCTGGCCGTTATCCGGCGGGCCTATGAGAGCAGCCTCTACTCGGCTGCGGACGCGCCGGAGCCGATGAACGGCCCGTGCGACGGCCAGACACGGGAGGACGCGCTGGAAAATCTGGAGATCTCCCTGCTCTGGCAGAAGGCGGAGGCCATCGACCGCTGGGTGGCGGCGCAGGGCTTCGGCCAGCAGTCCCGCACGCTCACGGTGACAGACCGGGTGAAGACCCTTGGCCTTGCGAACACGCTCGGCTGTGACGTGCAGCGCAGCAAACGCACCATTGAAGTCTCGCTTCTGGCGGTCAAGGCGGGCTGCGGCAGCCTTTCCAAAGTGCTGACCTTCTCAGGGCCGGAGGAGCTGGAGCCTGCGATGTTTGCAGCCTCCCTGCAAAAGTGGGCGGCGCGCCCGTCTGCGCCGGCGCCGTTTGAGAGCGGGCGGTATCCCTGCGTGCTGGACGCCGGCGTGATGACCAACATTCTTCTGACCAGCTGGCAGATGTTCACGGGCCGGAACTACCTGGCCCGGAACACCCCCTTTGCCGGGCAGCTGGGCGAGACTGTCCTGTCGCCTGTGCTGCATCTGGCGGATCAGGCCGCGCGCCCGGAGAGTGGCCATCGCGCCCGGGTAGATGTGGAGGGCACCCCCGCCCGGGATGTGGAGATCGTGCAGGGCGGCGTGCTGTGCGGCCTTCTGCACAACCTGAGCTCGGCCGCGGCCATGGGCGCCGCGCCCACCGGCAACGCCGGGCGCAAGGCGCTGCTCAGCGGCAATATCCATACGGATATCCTGACGATCCCGAAGAACTTCGGCATCCTGCCCGGCGCAGGCGACGCAGCCTCGCTGCTGGCCCGGATGGACGACGGCGTCTATCTCTACGAGTCCTTCGATGAGTTCCACTCGATCAACATCGCCTCCGGCGACTTCTCCATCCCCTGCAACGGCATCCGGGTGGAGCACGGCCGCTGTACCGGCCTGCTCGACGGGCTGACCATTAACGGCACGGTGCAAGGGCTTCTCCGGGCTGTGGAAGCCGTCGGCGCGGATCTTGCGGTGCTGCCGCTTGAGATGCTGCACAGCTACGCCGTCTTTTCCCCCAGCGTCCTTGTCTCCGGACTGGAAATCAGTAAATAAAAGTGAAAAGAGCCTGAAAATCCGGGAAACCGGATTTTCAGGCTCTTTTTTTGCGGCTTATTCCTGCGCCTGCAGGAGCGCGTATTTCGCGCAGGCGATGTCCTCCACAGCGAGGCCCAGCGCGTCGAACAGCGTGATCTCCTCGTCGTTCTGCCGCCCCGGCGCGGTGCCGTTGAGAACCTGCCCGATGCTGCCCACAATGTGCTCCTCGGTGATCAGGCCCTCATGCAGCGGAATCAGATACTCGCCGCTCTCAGACTTCATGGCCGAGATCTGATCCGCGTAGAGCCGGGAAGCGGCCACCAGATCGCTGGCGGCCTCCCGCGTGGTGGGCGAGAAGGTGCCCACGGCGTTCACATGGGTGCCGGGGCGGATCATATCCTTCGTGAGATAGGCCTGCTTCGACGGCGTCACGGTGCAGACAATGTCCGCGTCGCGCACGGCTTCCGCCACGCTGCCGCAGACCGTGACCGGCACGCCGTACTGCGCCGTGACCTCGCGGGCAAACGCCTCCGCCGCCTCCGGGCGCAGGTCGTAGACAAAGACGTCCGTGATCTCCCGCACGGTGGCGATGGCGGCCATATGGCTTCTGGCCTGCGCGCCCGCGCCGATCAGCCCCAGCGTGTGCGCGTCCTTGCGGGCGAGCAGATCGGTTGCCACCGCGCTGACCGCGCCGGTGCGGATCTCCGTGACGGACGTGGCGTCCACCAGCCCGGCCAGAGTGCAGTGCGCCGATTCAAACAGCATCACATAGCCGATGTGCGACGGGTACTTTGTACCTGTATTGGGGCCGTAAGCCGTGACAACCTTCGCGCCGAAGTAGTCGCCCACATAGGCGGGCATGAAGCCGAAGACGGCCGTATTCGGCATGGTGCAGATCATGCGCGGCGGCATGTCGCACTTGCCGTTTTCCAGATCCGACAGCGCCTGCCGCATCATCTCAACACAGCCTCTGGGCGTGACGAGCGCACGCACCTGTGCCTCTTCAATGATTTTCATCTCAATGTGCCTCCTTCAAGCTCTTTTCCAGATAATCCAACGATTTTTCCAGTGCCCAAGTGGGCACGGCGATACTGTAGCGGTAAAACTGGTCTGAGACGCCGTACTCCGAACCGGGGTCACCGAGAAACAGCGTCCTCTCCAACAGCGCGGCCAGCTCCCCGTCGGGAAAGCCCAGACCGGAATAGTCGATCCAGACGACGAAGGTCGCCTCCGCCGGGACGACATGGGCGCCGGGCAGCAGCACAGAGAGCCGCTGCGTCAGAATGCGGCGGTTTTCGCGGATTACCTCCCGCAGCGCCAGCACATAGTCCGCGCCGTCGCGGGTGCAGGCGCGCAGCAGGCCGGCGTAGAGCATGGGGTCGATGGAGCCGTAATGGTCGGCGTACTTCTGATGAATGTAGCGCTCGCGCAGCTCCTTGTTGGGGATCAGCACGTTGGCGTGGTTGACGCCGGTCAGGCTCATGCACTTGCCCAGCGAGGTGCAGGTGATGGCCAGAGAGTCCGGCTCCGCGATCTTGCCGTAGGGCGGGATGGTCGTGCCGTCCAGCGTCACCTCCGCGAAGATCTCATCGCAGAACACGGGAACCTGATACTTCCGGCTCAGCGCGTCGATGCGCCGCAGCTCGTCCGCGGAGAGCACCAGCCCCGTGGGATTGTTGGGGTTGCAGACCACCAGCAGCGTGTTCTCCGGGCGGGAGAGCTTCTCCTCCAAATCGGCAAAATCCAGCGCGTAGCGGCCGCGTGCGTAGCGCATTTCGCTTGCCACGCAGCCGCGCTCCAGTCGCCGCGCCGCCTGCTCATAGCGGTTGTAGCCGGGATGGATCGTAATCATGTTCTGCCCTTCGCCCACAAACAGGCGGATGGCGGTGGCCAGTGCGAAGATCGTGCCATGGGTGGGCACGATCCAGTCCGGTGCAATCTCCCAGCCACGCAGCTCCTTCTGCCACCAGACGACGCGCTCATTGTAGGCGTCATCCTGTAACGTAAAGCCGTACAGACCGCGCTCCGCGCAGGCGCGGACGCCCGCGGAGAAGGCGGGGCAGGTGGGAAAATCAAATTCCGCGCCCCAGTAGCTCACAAGCCCCGCGTCGCGAACCGCAGCCGGCGTATATGCGTCCTTGAGATTGCCGCTGCCGCTGCGATCCACCAGCTTGTCAAATGCAAATTTCTGCTGCATCAGCCAACGCCCCGTTTCCATGCATATCGGCCCGGGCGCGCATAACCGCACCCACAAACCGCCAGCATACGTTTCTGTCATTATACCGTTTCCAACGTAACCTGTCAATCCAGCCGCCGCCCGGAGAGACTGGCGGCGCGTGCGCCGCCGCGCTGTTGGCGCAAAGAAGCGCCCTGCGCAGGCTGTGAACTGCCCCAAATTGTGCGGACAGCACAAAAAAGCCCCTGGTAGGAAATATT
>CAZYZQ010000052.1:13082-15402 GCA_964652075.1 uncultured Oscillospiraceae bacterium | reverse complement strand
CGGCAGGATTTTGTGGACGCCTGCGGGAAGGAAGCCGCGTGCTGGGTGCGTGCGCTGAAGGGCGAGGCCGAGCCGTACGTGAGGGCGGAACACGCGCTGGTCGTGACAAAAATTCTGGACGCAATTTACACCTCCTCGCGCACGGGAAAGACCGTCTATTTTGAAGAAGAAGCATAAAACAGAAAAAACAAAGCCCCGGACGCAGCATATGCCACGTCCGGGGCTTTGCCGGTATTCAGCGATTCCGCGCCCGGCGCCTACGCCGTCCCGGGCTGTGCGAGGTATGCCTGCAGGGCAGTCAAAAACGCCGCGGCGGCTCTGGCATGCGGATGGTACTTCTTCCACACGAGCGACATCCCCACCCGGAGCGGCGGAGAGAGCGGGCGGAAGCAGAGGTCGGTGTTTTCCGTGTTGATGAGCCGGTCGAGCGTGAGCACATAGCCCAGATTTTCCTCGGCCATAATCGACGCGTTGAAGGCGAGGTTGTAGGTCGCGCGCAGCTGCAGCGCGGCCATCGGCCGCCCAAGCCAGCGCGGGAAGGCGGGATCGTCAAGGCTCTGGCGCGAGAGGATCAGCGGCTTGTCCCAGAGGTCCTGCGCTGTGACGGCGGCCTGTTCCGCCAGCGGCAGATCGCGCCGCATCAAAAGCCCCCACGTATCCTGATAGGGCAGCGACAGGTATTCATATTTTGACTGATCGATTGCGCTGAGCAGCAGGCAGAAGTCAAAAAGCCCCTTGTCCAGCCGCTCTGTCAGATCTGCGGTGTCGCCGCTGATGATGTGGAACCGCACGTTTGGAGAGTCGCACTGCACAGCGCGGATGACGTTCGCGAGATGATGCACCGCGACCGTCTCGCCCGCGCCGATGTAGACATCGCCCGCCAAACAGTCGCAGTCCTGCTTCATCTGCGCCTCCGTTCGATGGGCGAGCGTGACAATTTCCTCGGCTTTTTTCTGAAAATACAGCCCGTCCTCCGTCAGCGTGACCTTCCGGTTGCCGCGGATCAGCAGCTGTTTTCCAAATTCCGCCTCCAGATCCCGGATCTGCCGCGACAGCGTCGGCTGTGTCAGGTGCAGATACGCGGCCGCTGCGGAAATGCTCTGCTCCCGCGCAACCGCCAGAAAATATTCGAGTACACGCAGCTCCATGGCAACCCACCCCCGCGCTCTATCATAGCGCATCCGGCCATGCCTGTCAAGCATGGCAAAGGATGCAAAGCAGGTATTTGCGTGTTGCCCCATCCTGCGCTATAATACCGGCAGCGCAATACAGAGAGGGGTGAGCGCCGGATGGAAAACGGACAGGCGAGGGAAAAGCTGCTGGAGAACCTGCGCGACGCCGGTTGTACGGAAGCGGAGATCCGGGCGTTTCTGGCGGCGCTCGACGGCGGCCGGAAGCAAGAGGCGCTTGCCGTGCTCGCCGGGCACAGGCAGGCGCTGTTGCGGCAGTTCCACAGGTGCAGCGACTGCATTGGCTGTCTGGACTATCTCGTCATGCAGATACAAAAGGAAAGTGTGTGAAAAAGAATGAAAATATTGGAAAATCAGACGTTTGACGCAGAGCGCGCCCTCTATGGCACCCGCGATCTGCTGGTGCGCCGCTGCGCCTTTGACGGCCCGGCCGACGGCGAGAGCGCGTTCAAGGAGTGCGCGGAGATTGCGGCGGAGGGCTGCTTTTTCAATCTCCGCTACCCGTTCTGGCACAACCACGGATTGCGGATTGCGGACTCCGAGCTGACGGAGCTCTGCCGCGCGGCGCTGTGGTATTCCGACGGCATCACAATCACCGGCACAAAGCTGCACGGCATCAAGGCGCTGCGCGAGTGCGCGGATGTGGTGATCCGGGACTGCGACATCCTTTCTCCGGAGTTCGGCTGGTCGACGCGCGGCATTCAGATGGAGAACACGCGCGCGGTCAGCGAATACTTCATGATGCGCTCAGAGAACCTGACCTTCCGCAATGTGATCTTCACGGGCAAATACTCCTTCCAGTACATCAAAAACGCGGTATTCGAGCACTGCATCTTCGACACGAAGGACGCATTCTGGCACGGCGAGAACGTGACGGTCCGCGACAGTACGGTCAAGGGCGAGTACCTCGCGTGGTACTCCGACGGCCTGACGCTGGAGCGCTGCCGGATCATCGGCACGCAGCCGCTGTGCTACTGCAAGAACCTGAAGCTGATCGACTGCGAGATGGTCAAAACCGACCTCTGCTTTGAAAAATCCGACGTGCAGGCGAATATCCTTTCGCCCGTCGACAGCATCAAGAACCCGCACGCGGGCAAGATCAGCGTCCCGGCCGTGGGCGAGATCATTCG
>CAZYZQ010000052.1:0-12982 GCA_964652075.1 uncultured Oscillospiraceae bacterium | reverse complement strand
GGTGTGCTACAATAGCTGCAACAATGGAACAGAAGCGGCACCAAAAAAGAAAACACCGGGAGGAATGGATCATGCAGTACACGGCACGGTACGCATCGCCGCTGGGCGAGATCCTGCTTGCTGCGGATGAGGCGGGTCTGACAGGCCTGTGGTTTGAAGGACAGAAGTATTTTGCCCGGCAGCTCGGCACGGAGCATGAAAAAGGGGAGAACCCTGCTCTGTGTCAGGCGAAGCAGTGGCTTGATGCGTATTTCTCCGGCCAGAGGCCGGACTTTATGCCGCCGCTGCATTTTCTGGGGACGGCCTTTCAGATCGAGGTTTGGGAGCTTTTGCGCACGATCCCTTACGGGCAGACCGTGACCTATGCGCAGCTTGCCGCTGCGCTCGCCCGGCAGCGCGGCGGAACCATGTCTGCGCAGGCGGTCGGCAGCGCGGTGGGGCGCAACCCGATCTCTGTCATCGTGCCGTGCCACCGCGTCGTCGGCACGAGTGGCAGTCTGACCGGCTATGCCGGCGGGATTTCCAAAAAGATTGCGCTGCTCAACCTGGAGGGCGCGTGGCAGGAGCGGTTTTTTGTGCCGAAGAACACCACGGCGCCCTAGACGGCGCACAGATGGAGACAGAGGCGGAGGCATGGTATGGAGCGAAGCAGCCTGATTGCAAAATTTGCGGAATCGCCCGAGGACAGCGTGCTCTTCGCGCGTGTCATGGACCGCGTGGAGCGGGCACAGCGCAAGGGAATTGCGGCGGCAACCTGTTTCCTCTCGCCGCGCGAGCAGACGCTTTTGGAGCGGATGCTCGGCCCGCAGGAGGGGCTCGGCTTCTTCGGCGGCGCGGAGCAGGCGGAGCGGCGCGTGCTCTACTGGGCGCCGGAGTGGGAGGATGCGCAGGCCTGGCTTCAGGGGGAGGAAGGGCCGCTCACGGCACTGCGGGCGACCTACTATGAAAAGGACGCGCTGACGCACCGGGATCTGCTCGGCGGCCTGATGGGCTGCGGCGTGAAACGCGAAACGGTCGGGGATATTTTCGTCAGCACGGGGCGCGCGGATATTCTGGTGCTGCGGGAGATTGCGCCGTATCTGCTGCAAAATTTCCTTTCTGCGGGGCGGACAAAGCTGCATGTGGAGAGAATCGCATTGGAATCGCTTGATATTCCCACACCGAAAGTCAAAGTCATCCGCGATACCGTCGCCTCGCTGCGGCTGGATGGCGTGGTTGCCGCGGGCTTTCAGATGGCGCGCGGTAAGGCCGCGGCCCTGATTGAAGCCGGGCGGTGCAGCCTGAACAATCTGCCCTGCGAGAAGGGCGATAAGGCCCTGACCGAGGGCGACCGCGTCAGCGTGCGCGGACTGGGAAAGCTGGTGCTCTCCAGCGTCGGCGGCAACACGAAAAAAGGGCGAATTTCCATCGAAATCACAAGATATTGCTAGGAGAAAAGACCATGGACGAAAAAAAGATCCAGCGCATCAACGCGCTGGCAAAAAAACAGAAGACCGAGGGCCTGACGGAAGCGGAGCGGGCGGAGCAGGTGGCGCTGCGGCGGGAGTATGTGGCCGCGGTTAAGGCGAGCCTTGTCGGGCAGCTTGAAAACACGTACCTTGTGGACGAAAAGGGGAACCGGACGAAGCTCAAGAGAAAATAAAAAAACCGGGCGCCTCCCGCACAGGGAGGCGCCCGTTCCTGTTCAAATCAGAATATCTTCCTCATCCGGGTCGGCAGGCTCCTCAGCGACCTGACATTCGATCTCGACAAAGGAGAGCACAATCAGCAGGACGCCGGCAATCCGCATAATCCATTTCAACGCTGTTTTCATGGCGAAAACCTCCCTGTACGTTTTGTAATTCTATCATAACACGCATACAGGCGCTTTGCAAGCGGGAAGCGGAAGAAATCTTTCAAAGGATAACGCCGCGCGCCCACAGGAAACAAACTGCCGCAATCGCGAAGTGCAGGAGCAGCAGCAAAGGGACGCCAATGTAAAATTTTGGGTGCTTTGTCTTATGGTGGAACAGCCGCATCCCAACAAGGCTGCCGAGGCTGCCGCCCACTGCGGCGACGGCCATCAGCGTCGCCTCGGGGATGCGCCAGCGGTTCCGCTTCGCTTTTTGCTTGTCCGTATACATAAGGACAAGCCCGAGGACATTTATTGAAAGCAGGTAGAGTTCCAGGACGGGCATAAAATCAATTCCTTTCGGAGGTGTTCGGGATGAAACGGACGATTGCGCTGGGCGCGGTGCTGGCGCTCCTGCTCAGCGGATGTGCAGAGCAGGAGGTGGCATGGGAGACGGTTTCCGACGATCCTGCCCTGCAGGCCGGGAGTATCCTGCCGGAGCCGTATGAAATTCTGGTCGCGCTCCCGTCGGATGCGGAGCAGACGATGGAGACGGGTGTGTATGCCAACGCGGCGGAGGAGTATGAGGTTGTGACGCAGGTGCTGCCGGCGTCGACGGTACAGACGGCGATCCGGCAGATCAGCGGCTTTGATGCGGAGGATCTTGAGGTCGTGAAGCTGCAATTCGGCAGCCTGCCGGAGTACCAGTTTGCGTGGGCCAACGAGACGGAGGAGGGGACGGTCTACAGCCGCGCGCTTCTTGTCGCGAGCGATTCGTATTACTACGTCCTCCAGTTCCACGCGCACGGCCGCAGCAGAGCGGCGGAGCAGCGCGATGTCTTCGCCTCCTTCGGCCTGTTCTGCGACGAGGGCGTGTAACCCCTGCAAAAGAGAGGCAGCCGCCGGTTTTCGGCGGCTGCCTTGTGCGTTAAACTTCCTTCGGCCCCTTGATGGCGTAAGCGATGTTGATCGCGTGGTCGGAGCAGCGCTCCAGATCGGAGATCATATCGACATAGACCATACCCGCGATGGGGTCGCAGTGTCCCTCCATCAGGCGGGCGACATGCGCGTCTTCCAACTCGCTGCGCAGCCGGTCGACCTCGTTTTCCAGATTTTCCGCCGCCTTCAGCTCCGGGAACAGGTTGTCCTGATAGACCTTGAGCGAAAAGCGCACGGATTCGACGGTCGCGCTTCCGATGCTTGCCAGCTCCTCAATGGCAACCTCTGAGAATTTCGCGTATTTGTCAATACGCATATTGGTGTATTTCGCGATTTTTTCCGCGTGGTCGCCGATGCGCTCCAGATTGGCGACAACCAGCATCATCATGCCGAGCTGGTTCTCCTCCACCTTGGAGAGCGTCGTGCCGCGGATGGCGACGAGCGCGCCGGTGATAGCGTGGTTCAGATAGTCAAGCGTCTGCTCCGTCTCCATAACGGACTGCGCCTTGTCCGCGTCCAGCTCCAGAAACGCATCCATCGCCAGCGCAAGGTTGTCGCGCGCGAGCACGCCCATGCGGCAGACCTCGTGCTTCGCCTGCGAAATGGCGATGGCCGAGGGCAGGTTGAAGCTCGAATTGATGTACAGCAGCTTCTTCTCGTCGCGCGCCTGTTCCTTTTCGGTCACAGGCAGGATCTTGCAGGCGAGCTTGCAGAACAGGCGGGAGAAGGGCAGCACCACAATGACGGAGACAACCGCCAGCGCCACATGCGTGTGCGCGATCTGGCGCATGATGTCGTTCGGCGCAAGGCTCTGCAGCAGGTGCAGCGACTGCGGCACAAGCGTGACCAGTGCAAAACAGAAGATGACGCGGAAGGAGTTGAACAGGAAGTTGACAATCGCCGTGCGCTTGCCCTGCCGGTTGGAGGCGAGCATCGCCAGAAACGCGGGCATACACGCGCCGAGCGACGAGCCGATCACAAGATAGACCGCCATCTCATAGGGGATCAGCCCCTGCAACGCAAAGGTCTGGAAGATACCGACGGAGGACGACGAGCTCTGCACAATCGCCGTAAAGACGAGGCCCACCAGAACGGCCAGCACCGGCTGGTTCAGCGCGACGAGCAGCTGCTCAAACTCGGGGCTGCCCTTGAGCGGCTCGATGCCCTGCCCCATGGTCTTGATGCCGAAGAACAGCATGCCGAAGCCCATCACAATATATCCGACGTTCTGCGCCAGCTTGGACTTCACAAAAATAATCATGACGGCGCCGAGAAAGATCAGGATCGGCGCATAGGAACCGAGATCAAATGCGACAATCTCGGCGGTGATGGTCGTACCCATATTTGCGCCGAGGATGACGCCGAACGACTGCGACAGGCTCATCAGCCCGGCCGCGACGAAGTCGATGGTCATAACCGTCGTGGCCGAGGAGCTTTGGATCAGCATCGTGATGCCGCAGCCCATCAGCACACCGAGGATCGGGTTCGAGGTGGTGTGCTCAAGGATATTTCTCAGGTTGTTGCCCGCGGCCTGCTTCAGCCCGTCGCCCATCATGCGCATACCGTAAAGGAACAGGCCGATACCGCCCAGAAGCAGGAACAGATGGATGATTGTCATGTGTGACGCCCTCCCAGAATTTCACGGGGGTTTTACATTCTTTTTACAGATTTCTTACCTTCCAACTGTATCACAGAAATGGGAAAGTGTAAATGAAAAGATGCGTGGTTTTTGGATTTTTGTCGAAATTTACCCGAAAGGGTCAGAATTAAGATAGGAAAAACAAAGAAAAAGAAGGAAAATAAAGGAAATGCCGCACAGCGCAGCGCTGTGCGGCATGTGGGAGGACGGAGCGGCGCCTCAGCAGCCGGGGTTTGCTGCCTGCGCCTCCTTCGGCGGGAAAAAGGCCTCGGCCGGGAAGGCGATGCCCTCAAAGATCTGGCAGGGCGACTCGTCGCAGCCGGCGGAATCGACGCACTCCTTCTGCGGGATGCAGTAATCATACGCCGGGATCAGCAGCTGCACATCGCGCTCAAGCCGCACGATCGAGAACTGGCCGAGCGTGACGTACAGGCGCTTACACTCGCCGTCGAGCACCAGCTCGTCGTCGAAGCACTCGCAGATGGCGCACGGCAGGTCGCTCGGCGCGCAGTCGCAGTGGCTGCGGTCGCACACATCGCAGATCTTGGCGCTCAGGACCATCGGATCGAGCACATCGACGACGGCGGTGGGCAGGCAGCCGGAGAGGATCGTCTGCTTGTCGAGCGACGCGATCGGCGTGCGGCTGGAGAAGGATTTTGCACGCAGCTCGCTGCCGAACAGCAGCACCCGCTTGGTAAAGACAGACAGACCGTAAATGGTCGTCGGGCGGACGCCGCCGATGAGCGCGTCGGCCAGGATACGATAGTAAAACGTGATATCGACGGTATATTTGCCGCGGTGGAACGGGGCGGCCTCCACGTCTATGTAGACATGGAGCAGCTCCGCGCTGCGAGCCTTGACATTGGTGGCGCGATCCAGCGCGGACTGTGAATCCCGGGTCAGATAGACCCGCAGATCCTCCACAC
This sequence comes from uncultured Oscillospiraceae bacterium, assembly GCA_964652075.1. Lineage (GTDB taxonomy): Bacteria > Bacillota > Clostridia > Oscillospirales > Oscillospiraceae > CAZYZQ01. The sequence goes on along the minus strand of CAZYZQ010000052.1, from coordinate 7,647 downwards.
AGTCCTTATCCCGGCAGCTGTCGAAGATTTTCGTCGTGTGGATGCAGACGGCCTCCTTCGGCGTGCAGGGCGGTTCCTGCGCGGATGTCTGACGCCTTTGCTGGTTGGTTTCAGGCATTGCGGATTACCTCCTTTTTGAGATGGAAAAGCGAACGCTTTCACTTCATTGTATGCGCCGGAGGGAAAAGTGTGAAATCGCATGGACATTCCGTCCGTTTTATGATATGATTTCGGAAGAAACAGGAAATCTGGTGGTAAAACATGAAAATAGATGTCATGGGCATCCAGTTCGATAATGTGACCATGGAAGAAGCCGTCGCGCGCGCGGCGGAGCTGATTGCGCAGCCCGGCGCGGCCTACGTCGTCACGCCGAACGCGGAGATCGCGTATGAGTGTCTGCACGACGAAAAGCTCCTGCGGCTCATCAACGGCGCGGATCTGATCCTGCCGGACGGCAGCGGCGTCGTGCTCGGCGCGAAGCTGCTGCACACGCCGCTCAAAGAGAAAGTTGCGGGTGTCGAATTTGCGGACCATCTGGCCGCATGGCTGGCGGAGCACGGCAAGACGCTGTACCTGCTCGGCAGCAAGCCCGGCGTCGGGGAGCAGGCGGCCGCGAAGCTGCGGGAGCGCTACCCGGCGTTGCAAATCGTGGGAATTGCCGACGGCTATTTTCAGTCGGAGGAGGCCGCCGTCGCGGCGGTCAACGAGAAAAAGCCGGATGTCCTGTTCGTCTGTCTCGGCGCGCCGAAGCAGGAACAGTTTATGCAAAAGTATCAGAAGACGCTGGACGTGCGCCTGATGGCGGGCCTCGGCGGCACGCTGGACTCCATCGCGGGTACGGTGAAGCGCGCCCCGCGCTGGATGATCCGCCTGAACCTCGAGTGGCTCTACCGGCTGATCAAGCAGCCCAGCCGCCTCGGGCGGATGATGCGTCTGCCGAAGTATGTCTTCGCCGTACTGCGCCACAGGAAGGGAAAATAAAATGGGAAAGCTCATAGTGCTGGAGGGCACGGACGGCTGCGGCAAGTCCACACAGTACGCGCGTCTCGGCGCGCGGCTGGCGGCGGACGGGATCGACTTCCGAAAGCTGGCGTTCCCGCAGTATCAGGAGGAGTCCTCGGCGCTGATCCGGATGTACCTGTCCGGCGCGTTCGGGCCGAGTCCGGACGACGTCAACGCCTTCGCGGCCTCTACCTTCTACGCGGTGGACCGCTACGCATCCTATGCCTGTAAGTGGAAAGACTACTATCAGGCCGGCGGCGTGCTGCTGGCCGACCGCTATACAACCTCCAACGCCATCTATCAGGCCGGCAAGGAGCCGCCCGAAAAGCGCGCGGCGTTTCTGGAGTGGCTGTATGATCTGGAGTACGAAAAGCTCGGCCTGCCGCGGCCCGACCTGACGCTGCTGCTCGACATGCCCGCCCCGTTGGCGGCGCAGCTGCGCAAGAAGCGCGAGCAGGCCACCGGTACGGGGCCGGACATCCACGAGCAGGACGAGGCATATCTGACCCGCTGCCGCGCGCTGGCGCTGGACGTCGCCGCGCGCTCCGGCTGGGTTGTGATTCCCTGCGCCAAGGACGGCGCGGTGCTGCCCGTCGAGGAGATATCAAATGCGATTTATACGCAGGTTCAGGCCTGTCTGGAGGGATAATAATGGTATATATCATTCTGGGAGAGGGATTTGAAGAGATTGAGGCCGTTGCGCCGGGCGATCTGCTGCGCCGCGCGGGGCTTGAGGTGCGCTACGCGGGCATCGGCGGTCTGGAGGTCACGGGCAGCCACCGTTTGACGCTGACGGCGGACTGCACCATTGACGAGGTGTCGCCCAGCGACATGGAGATGATTGTGCTGCCCGGCGGCCTGCGCGGCGTCGCGTCGATCCGCGCAAATGAGCGGGCATTGGCCCTGACGCGGACTGCGTTCGCGCAGAACCGCTTTGTCGCGGCCATCTGTGCCGCGCCGACCATTCTGGCGGAGCTCGGCATCACCAACGGGCGGCGGGCGACCTGCTACCCGGGCATGGAGAATCAGATGGGCTCCGCGATCATGCAGGACAGCCCGGCGGTTGTGGATGGCAAGGTCATCACCGGCCGCGCCGCGGGCGCGGCACTGGACTTCGGCTTGGAGCTGGTGCGCCAGCTGCGCGGGCCGGAGGCGGCGAAAAAGGTTGCGGACAGCGTGGTCTATGCACGCTGAAAAGCAGCGCCTGCGCACACAACTGCGCCGGCTGCGACATGACGGCGTCCGATGGCCGTGGGAGGCCGTCGCGGCGCTGGATGTGTGGAGGCAGGCGCACTGCGTGCTTGGATTTTATCCGCTGCCATCGGAGCCGGATATCCGGCCGCTGCTTTCCCAAGCGCTGAAAGAAGGAAAGTGCCTGCTGCTGCCGGTGACAGACGCGGAGAACCGAATTCATCCCTGCCGCGTCACAGAGCTTGACGCGCTGCGGCCGGGGCGCTACGGGATTCCGGAGCCGGACCCCGCGCAGGAGGCGTCGCAGGAGCCGGATCTGATTCTGGTGCCCGCACTGGCCTACGATCTGCGGTGCCGGCGGCTCGGCCACGGCGCGGGCTGCTATGACCGGTATCTATCCGGCCGCGCCGCCGTGCGGCTGGGCGTCTGCTTTGACGACTGCCTGCTCGCACAGGTGCCCTGTGAGGCGCACGACCTGTGCGTGGATCTGGTGGTGACGGAGAAACGATTGGTGCAGCGAACGGAGGACCCTATTTATGGATGAAGAAAAACAGTTGAATCTGAACGACCTGCCGGACAACAGCGCGGTGGATGAGCTGATCCGCTCCACGCACGAGGAGCTGGAAAAGGTGGATCAGATGCTCGCGCAGCCGCATGCGCAGCCGCAGGCGGAGCCGGAAGCGCCGGCGCCCGCGCAGGACGAACCGGAGGCGGAGGAGCCGGCGCGCCCGCACAGGCTGCCGGCCGGCATCCGCGCGCTGTTCTACGTGGTGGCGGTGCTGGCGGCGTCGGTGCTGCTGGCCATCGGCGCGTGGATCTGCGCGGATGATGTGCTGGGCCTGACGGCGGAGAACCGCGAGGCGACCGTCGTTGTCGAGGAGGGCGATTCCATGTCGGTGATCGCCGGGAAGCTGAAGGACGCGGGGATTATCGAATACCCGTGGCTGTTCCGCTTCTACGGCTGGCTCTCCCATGCGGATCGAAAGATCGACCCCGGCACGTATACGCTCAACGCGGTCTACGACTACCACGCGGTTGTCAACGGCATGATCAGCACCTCCCCGAATCGGGATATTGTGACCATCACCATCCCGGAGGGCTATACAAACGAGCAGATCTTCTCGGTGCTCGAGAACGCGGGCGTGTGCGCCGCGGCCGAGCTGGAACAGGCCGCGTCGGACTATGCGTTCCCCTATGACTTCCTCACGGGAATCCCCACCGGCAGCCCGGAGCGGCTTGAGGGCTACCTCTTCCCGGACACGTACGAGTTCTATCTGGACGATGCGCCGGAGCTGGTGCTTGGCCGCTTCCTCGATAACTTCGAACGCAAATATGACGAGACGCTGCGAAACAGGCTGGAGGCGCTGAATAATACGTTGCAGCAAAAGATGCTGGAAAACGGCTACACAACGCAGGAGGCAGAGGCGCTGCTGCTCGATCAGCACGACGTGATTATCATCGCGTCCATGATCGAGAAGGAGACGGCGGCCTATTCCGAGAGCGCCCGGATCGCGTCGGTCATCTACAACCGCCTGTGCAGCCCGGAGTTCCGCCATCTGCAAATTGACGCCACCGTCGAGTACGCGCTCGACGAGCGCAAGGACAAGCTCACCGTCGAGGACACGCAGGTGGACAGTCCCTATAACACCTACCTCTATGAGGGCCTGCCCATCGGGCCGATCTCGAACCCGGGCTTGACCAGCATTGAAGCGGCGCTCTCGCCGGAGCAGACCGACTACTATTTCTACGCCCTCTACGCAGAGGGAAACGCCCACGCCTTCTTTGCTACCGGTGAGGAGCACGCGGCATTTGTGGAGGAACAGGGCTATGGCGACTAGACCCGAGCTGCTCTCCCCGGCGGGCGACCCGGAACGCCTGCAAATGGCGGTGCGCTTCGGCGCAAACGCGGTCTATCTGGCTGGCAAGACCTATGGGATGCGCGGCGGCTGCGGCAATTTTACCGTGGACGAGCTGTGCGAGGCCGTGAAATTCTGCCACGCGCGCGGCGTGCGGGTACACGTGACCTGCAATACGCTTCCACGGGAGGACGAGCTGTCCGCCCTGCCGCCGTATCTGGAACAGCTGGCGGATTTCGGCGCAGACGCACTGATCGTGGCGGATCTCGGCGTGTTCCGCATGGCGCAGAAATACGCGCCGGGTGTGGAGCTGCATATTTCGACCCAGTCCGGCATTGTGAACGCCGACACCGCGGCGGCCTGGTACGACCTCGGCGCCAGCCGCGTCGTGCTGGCGCGCGAGCTGAGCCTTGATGAGATTCTCAAGATCCGCAGCCGCATCCCCAAAGCGCTGGAGATCGAGACGTTTGTCCACGGCAGTATGTGCGTCAGCTTCTCCGGCCGGTGCCTGCTGTCCAACTATATGACCGGCCGCGACGCCAACCGCGGCCAGTGCGCCCAGCCCTGCCGTTGGAAGTACGCGCTCATGGAGCAGTCCCGCCCCGGGGAGTACTTCCCGGTCTATGAGAACGACACGGGCACATACATCATGAACTCCAAGGACCTTTGCATGATCGACCACATCCCGGAGCTGCTCGACGCAGGGATCGACGCGTTTAAGATCGAAGGGCGGAACAAATCGTCGTATTACGCCGCGATCGTCACGAACGCCTATCAGCGCGCCATCGATGCCGCGCTGGCGGGAAAACCGCTGGAGGATGTCTGGCGGCGGGAGCTGGACAAGGTCAGCCACCGGAATTACTACACGGGCTTCTACTACGGTCGCCCGGAGGACGGGCAGTTCTATGCCGACGCGCGCTACATCCGCGACTGGCAGATATCCGCCATTGTCCGCGACTGCGACGCGGCGGGCAACGCCGTGCTCTCGCAGCGCAACCGCTTCTCGGTCGGCGACGAGCTGGAGCTGATCCGCCCCGGCTGCGAGCCGATTGCCTTCCGCGTCGAGGCCATGCAGGACGGCGACGGCGTTTCGATCGACGCCTGCCCCCATGCCGAACAGGAGGTTCGCCTCCGCCTGCCCGTGCATGCCGAGCCGTACTCCATCCTCCGCCGCGAAGCCGGCCTGAGCCCCAAATAAAACGCAAGCCGCCGCACAGAAGCCTGTGCGGCGGCAGTTTGTCGAATCGGCTGAAAAATTTTCTTGACATGGGATGATCAAAGTGATATGATTTTGATATCACGAAAGGAGGAAAAATAATTATGGAAGAAAAAGCTTTATCGAAACAGAAAAACGGAATGGCGGTGCTGCTGCTGGATATCCTGCTGCTGCTTTGCGGCGTGGGGCTGATCGTGCTGGGGGGAGCCCTGTCGGGCAATGTCACCTGGCTTGCGGCCGTCTGTATCGTTGTTGGGGTGCTGATTCTCTGCGTCGGCTGGCTGCCGCTTCTGGGGCTGCGGGTACTCAAGCCGCAGGAGGCGCTGGTTCTGACGCTGTTCGGCAACTACATCGGCACGCTGCGCGGCGAGGGCTTCTACGCGGTCAACCCGTTCTGCGTGGCGGTGAACCCCGCTGCGAAGACGAAGCTGAACCAGTCCGGCGATGTGGACAGCGAAAAACGCCGCACCTCGATTGGGCTCGTGCTGAACACACCCTCCGGGCAGACGGAGCTGACGAATAAGAAAATCTCCCTCAAAATCATGACGCTCAACAATAATCGACAGAAAATCAACGACTGCCTCGGCAACCCCGTTGAAATCGGCATCGCGGTGACGTGGCGCGTGCTGGACACGGCGAAGGCTGTGTTCAATGTGGACAACTACAAGGAGTACCTGTCGCTGCAATGCGATATTGCGCTGCGCAACATTGTGCGCCTGTACCCCTATGACGTTGCGCCGAATGTGGACACGACCGGCGACGGGCTGGCGGATGACGGCAGCCTGCGCGGCTCAAGCGAGATCGTGGCGGCGCGGATCCGGGACGAGATCCAGCAGAAGGTGGCGGATGCCGGACTGGAAATTGTCGAAGCGCGGATCACGTATCTCGCCTACGCGCCGGAGATCGCGGCAGTCATGCTCCAGCGCCAGCAGGCCAGCGCAATCATCGACGCGCGCAAGATGATTGTCGACGGCGCGGTCGGCATGGTCGAGATGGCGCTCGAAAGGCTGAACGAAAAGCAGACCGTCGTGCTCGATGAGGAGCGCAAGGCGGCGATGGTGTCGAATCTGCTCGTTGTGCTCTGCGGCAACCACGACGCGCAGCCCATCGTCAACTCGGGCTCCCTGTACTGATTTTGGACGAGAAGAGCAAAAAGCAGGTGCCGCTGCGCCTGTCGCCCAAGCTGTATGCCGCAATCGCCGCATGGGCGGAGGACGACTTCCGGTCCGTCAACGGGCAGATTGAGTATCTGCTGACCGAATGCGTCCGCCAGCGGAAAAAGAACGGCAGCCCGGTGCCGAGCGAGCTGGACGAGCCGCCGGAGCTGTCGTTTCCCAGCGAAAAGAGCCAGATCCGGCAGCTGTTGGAGGAAATCCTGAAGGAACAGGGGCCGGAACCGGAGTAGGTGACGAAAATTTTCCGCAAAACACGGGCAAACGGCGAAAATATTCTTGACAACGGGAAATACTGTGCTAAAATATGTGCAGAAAACTGTAAAAAACACACAAAACGGCGATGAAACGCCCAGCAGTCTGCACAAAGCCCAAGCGAGCGGGGGAGGGTGGAAGCCCCGTGCCGGAACAGACGGCAAGCCAGCGTGAAGCCGGCGGGGAAGACCCGCACGTTCTGCCCGCGTTAAGGGCGCTTGAGACGGCCCAGTTTGGGCCAATCAGGGTGGTACCGTGAAGCAAACGCTTCGCCCCTGCACACAGGGGCGGAGCGCTTTTTTCGACATTTTAATGCGGCAGGAGGCGACCGGATGCGAAAGGTGAAGCTGACCATTACACAAAGCGCCTGCCGGTGCGGGTACCATGCGGCGGGTGACACGTTTTTGGTGGGCGATCTCTGCCCGCCCCTGTGCCACGAGCTTTGGAACGGGATCTATCCCGCGGTCTATGCCCTTTTGAATGGGGCGCAGCTGGACTACAGCGCGGCGCGTGACACGCAATTCGACGCGAAATGCCCCGATGGAGGCCGCGTGTGCGTCCATGGGGAGCTAGTAGAAGAATAAACCAATTTTTGGAGGTAATACCAATGAATCAGCCCAAACCCTTTGGCGTAAACGAGCTGCGGGAGATGTTCCTGAAGTTCTTTGAAACCAAGGAGCATCTGCGCCTGCCCAGCTTTTCGCTGATCCCGCAGGGGGACGCAAGTCTGCTTCTCATCAACTCCGGCATGGCGCCGATGAAGCCGTTTTTCACCGGCGAGCAGGAGCCGCCGCGCCACCGCGTCACAACCTGCCAGAAGTGCATCCGCACCGGCGATATCGAGAATATCGGCCACACGGCGCGGCACGGCACGTATTTTGAGATGCTCGGCAACTTCTCGTTCGGCGACTACTTCAAGAACGAGGCCATCCACTGGGCGTGGGAGTTCCTGACC
>CAZYZQ010000051.1:11855-15541 GCA_964652075.1 uncultured Oscillospiraceae bacterium | reverse complement strand
CTGGCCGGGAAAATTTTATATCTTTTCACTGTCCTCTTGACGGGTAGCGGTTCACTGTCTCTTCGTCTGCGTTTTTTATTGGCGATGCGGTGCGTAATCCACGGCACGCCGGGGTCGTCGCGCCGCTGCCCAGCCCTCTTATTATTTCCCCGTGATATTCCCGCTGTGGAGCGTCGGCACCGGCGCGTCGAGGGGCAGGAAGGTATCCAGCGCCTCTTTCAGATGCTCGTCCCAGAAATCCCAGCTGTGCGCGCCGGGCGCGGGCACCCAGCGGTGCTGGACGCCGAGGTCTGTCAGATGCTTGTGGAGCTTCAGATTCGGCTCGTAGAGGCTGTCCTCCGTGCCGCAGCTGAGGAAGATATCCGGCACGGGCTTCTTCGCTTTCACAAGGCCCTCGACAAGCGCGTCCACATCATTCTTGCCGCCCCTGAGCTTGGACAGATCGCCGAAGACGGTTTCGTAGTAGCACCGGCGCGACATGAACATCGGCGCGTCGTCCGTTGAGGTCAGCGCGGACTCCATGACGAGCGCGGACGAGAGAGCGACGATTGCGCCGAAGGTGTCGCTGTACTCAAGGCCGTTGCGCAGTGCGCCGTAGCCACCCATCGACAGGCCGCCGATGAACGTGTCCTCGCGCCTGTGCGAAAGCGGGAACATTTTGCGCGTCAGCTCGACCAACTCCTTGCCGATGAACGTGCCGTAGGGGCGCGCGGCGGCAGGCTGGTCGGTGTAGAACGCGTTCTCGCCGGAGGGCATGACGACGCACAGATTGCGGTCCATTGCCCAGAGCGCGATGCGCGTGCCCTTGATCCAGTCGCCGTGGTCGCCCAGAATGCCGTGCAGCAGGTAGAGTGTTTTGAGCGGCTTTTCCTCGAACTTCGGGCCGAACGGGGCGCTGGTGCGGTCCAGCGGCAGGATGATGTCGACGTCGACGGTACGCGCAAGGACGTCAGAGAGCATATTTACATGTAAAATCGCCATATTGTTTCTCCTTTCAGTCTTTTCGGGCCTCGCCCGGTAAGTACCATTGGTTGTGTTCCAGATAACCGCGCGGGAGCGGATAGTTCTCGCCGCTGTCCTCGCCCGCCAGCCCCTCGGTCGCGGCGGGGTCGAAGTACCAGTCCCGCAGGCTGATGAGCGGCTTGCCGTAGAAATGGGTCAGATACCACACGCCGCCGATCTTTTCAAAGGCATGGTTGTACTTGAAGACAAAGGGCATGTACGGCACGATGCCGTCTTCGCGGCGGTCGCCGTACAGGCAGGTCGCGCTGTGGTCAAACCAGGTGCCGCGCGCATGGCAGCCGTCCGGCGCGATTTCAATGACCGGCGTCGTCTCGGCGTGGTAGCTGAAAAAGTGCAGGTGGAACTGGCTGTCCATCCCGGCCAGGCGCGCGGCGATGGCTTCGCCGCCGGTGATGGGCGGCGAGGCCTCCTCCCCGCGGCTACAGATATGCAGAACCGGCTGCGTCTTCGGGTTTTGCATATGCCGCCTGTAAAAATGCAGCATCTCACCGCGCCGGTTGGCATAGACCCAGTGGGAGATCAGCGTCTCGATTGCGAAGACGTCCGCGGGCGCGCTGTGGCCGGTCGGCGTGTTGCCGCCGATCCATTGGCCCGGGCACTGCGACATATGGTCGTAGCGCACGCCGCCGTCATAGGGCTCCGGCGGGAGACTGTCCAGCTTCCGGAGCGTCATTTCGGAGATCCTCCACTCGCCGGAGACGCGGCGGTAGGCGGCGTGCAGATCATAGAATGTGCGAATCAGCGTATCAGCGCAGCACAGGCGGTTCGTGTCGAACAGCTCCACAAGAAAGCTGGCCGCCGCGTCCGCTCCACGCGCCGTGATCACCGGTGTTCCGGTCAGCCCGACCAGAATCAGGCGGCCATGGTCATCCCGCTCCGCCTGCGTCCACGCGGCAAGCTGCGCGCGTGCCGCGTCTTTTCCCACGAGGTCACACCAGCCGTCAATTTGCAGGCGTACATCATCGGTCAGCAGCGGCAGCCGGCCGTTCAGGGGCCGCTCGAAGAAGTAGTTTTGCAGATTGCGAATCGCGACATAGTCGGCGGGCGGACACGCGCCCTCCGGCGGCAGCGGTACATACGCAGGTGCATTTTTTGCGCGCGCGGCAGCCCCCTGCCACGGCACCATGGACTGGATTGTGCGCCACGCCAGCCCCGTCAGGCGCAGGGCGCCGTTCTCCTCCCGCGCGTCGGCCTCGATGCGGCAGATGTAGAGCGTCGCATCGCGCGGCGTAAAGCGGTAGGTGTAGCTGTCGCAGACGAGGTGCGCGCCGGCCGCGTCCGGCTGGAAGTAGTTCGGCGCTTTCGTCATGCTGATCTCGCGCGCGGCGGGGCGCAGGGTGCGCAGCGCCTCCGCCAGGCCGGCGTAACCCGCCGCATCGACGCCAAGCCGGTCAATCGTAACACGGCCGCAGCCGGTGTGGAACAGTGCCGCCGCCTGCGCATACGCGCCGCGATTAAACTGCTGCACAAGGCGATAGACGAGGTTGCTCATGCCGGCACAGCGCTCGGGAAATTCCATGCTAGCTTCTCTCCTTCCACAGTACGCGCCCTGCAAAGTCCTCCAGAATTTTGCGCCACACGGCCCACTGGTGGCCGCCGCGCGGGATGCGGCTGGAGAACGCGATGCCCGCCGCGTCGAGCTTGTCCTGCAACGGATAGGCGAAGGCATAGAACGCGTCGTCGTACAGGCCCGCGCCGATGTGCAGCACCGGGCGGTGCAGCGCGGGGCGGGAAAAGTCACATTCACCGCGCTGGCCGCCGCTCCAGATGCCGAAGTAGCCAAACTCCGCCGGGCGCGCCGCGTAGAGGTCAAACGCGAACAGCCCGCCCGCCGAGAACCCGGCGAAGGCGCGGCGCGCCGGCCTCGGGTCCGCGGCATAGGCTGCCTCGATCTGCGGCACCAGCGCCTGTGTGAGATGCGCGATACAGGCGTCCGAGTTCCAGCCGAGCAGGTTGTAGTTCATCATCACAACAATGGTCGGCTCGAGCCTGCCGTCCGCAATCAGGTGATCCAAAATTGCTTTCGCCGCGCCCTGCGTGACCCAGCTTGTCTCGCTGTCGCCGCCGCCCGCGCTGAGATAGAGCGTCGGGTATTTCCCCGCGGGCGAATCGCCCGCCGGGAGATAGACGACAAGCGGGATATCCCGGCAAACGCCCGTCTCCAAGCGGCTCTCAGACGCGATGGGCGCTTCGATGCTGCGATCGTCCGTCTGCCGGGCCGGGTCAAACGGCACATAAATCTGGCTGAACGCATTTGGCAAAAGCGGCGGATTCGTCGGGTCCGGCATCGTCTGCATGAAAAGCGGGTCGCCGTTCGGGATATCCAGCACAAAGCGGTAGCTGTACGTGTCGGAGGGCAGCGGGATCGTACGGGAGAAGACGCCGGTGCTCGGATCTTTCTCCATCTCATACAGTCCCAGCCGCAAAATATCCCGGTCGAAGGGCAGGCTGGCAATGTCCAGCGGGCCGTCCGCTGGCTTTTCCAGCCCCTCCGGGGTTCCCTTCAGGCCGAGAAGCGTGTGCGGGAAGCAGTCCGGCCGCCACTTCTCCGGCCAGATGCGGCCGGAATTCCAGCGGCAGGAGTGGGCGGCATCCGAGAACATCCAGTCGCCGATCACCGACGCGCGCGATAAGGACGGCGCGTCAAAGCAGAATGTCGCCGC